>NZ_AVCH01000174.1 GCF_000747075.1 Arenimonas malthae CC-JY-1 | reverse complement strand
CGACAGAGAGAAACCGCCCAGGCCTTCCCGGACTTGGGAGAAGACCATGAAAAAAGGGCCCGGCTTTCGCCGGGCCCCGGGTCACGTGGACCGATGCTGCCGTCTTACCAGCGGAAGTTCGCCTGCACGAAGACCTCGCGGCCGATCGGGCTGTAGGCGCGCCAGAAGAACGGGTAGGTGAAGAAGGTGTCGTCCTTCGGGGCGATCTTGTCCAGCACGTTGTTGACGATCAGGTTGGCGCTGAAGTTCTCGGTGAACTCGTAGCCAACGTTGAGGTTGTAGACGTGGTAGGGCGCGATGCGGCCGGTCTCGGCCCAGTTCGGCAGCGAACCGTAGCGGAGGCCGAACACCGTGACGTTCAGGTCCTTGTACTCCCACGACACGCTGCCGCGCATGCGGGAGCGGAAGTCGAAGTTGGTCAGGTCGTCGCGGTAGCTGTCGCGCGGCTCGCCCGCGAACTCGGCGAACTTCTGGTCAAGGACGTGCGACCACGACAGCTGGTAGCTGAAGTTGCCGTAGCGGTCGGTGTCCATGTCGTAGCGCAGGCTGGCGTCGATGCCCTCGTTCGAGATGTACGAACGGTTGATCGGGCCACGGTTGACCTGCTCGATGCGGCCGTCGTTCGGGCCACCCACGGTGCGGATCACGCTGTCGAGGATGAACTGGCAGAACGCGGAGCTGCCGTCCACCGCGTTGCCCTGGCGGTCGGTGCCCAGGCGGCAGTCGGCTTCGTTCTGCAGGATGTAGGCCGAGCTGATGTCGCCGACCACGCCCTCGAGTTCGACCTTGTAGTAGTCGACCGTGAACGACAGGTTGTCGACGATGTCCCACACCATGCCGACGGTGAACGAATTGCCCTCTTCCTCCTCGAGGTCCGGGTTGCCCTGGCGGACGCCGAACGCCGAGTAGTTCCAGGTGGCGTTGTTGCCGCACTGGGTGACGGTGTTGCCGGCGTTGCGGCAGGCGTATTCGTCGAACACGGTCGAGAAGAAGCCCGACTCGTCGGCGAAGATGAAGTGCATGTCCGGGGCGCGGAACGAGGTGCTGTAGGCGCCGCGGAGCAGCAGGTTGTCGAACGGACGCCACTCGAGGCCGGCGTTCCAGGTGAACGCGTTGTCGACCTGGGTGATGTCGTCGTACAGGTCGTAGCGCGCCGCCAGCGTGGCCTTGAAGGTGTCGGTGACCGGGATCGCGAACTCCGAGCCGATGGCGTAGCGGTTGCGGTCGCCGCCGCCGCCGGTGCCGGTCAGGTTGTAGATGATGTTCTGGCCCGGGAGGATGCGCGGGTCGGCGTTGAGCTCGTACTCCTGGGTGCCGGCTTCAAGCACGGCCGCGAAGGAGAGCGGGCCGGCCGGCAGCTCGAACAGGTCGCCGGAGAGCACGAACTGCGCGGTGGAGGCGCTGGAGTCGGCGCGGGTCTTGACGATGGTGGACATCGCCGCGAACTCGGCCGGGGTGATCGGGTTGAAGTAACGATCCTGGTTCAGCGCGTAGGCGGCGAAGCCGGACACGGTGCCGAGGCGCGGGCCGAGGAAGAAGTTGGTCAGTTCCTGGGCCAGGAAGCGCGGACGGTCGTTGTTGGTCTCGTAGCGCGAGTGGCTGACGGTGAAATCCCAGTCGAAGCGGTTGTCCATCATCGAGCCGCGCAGGCCGGCCGAGAAGTCGATCGCCTGTTCGTTGAACACGGTCTGCTGCGCGTCGGTACCGCCGACTTCGTTCGGCGTGAAGATGCGCTGGCCGTCCATGATCGAGCCGAAGTTCACGTCGTAGTACAGCGGCACCGACCAGAACTGGGTGGCGGACGCGGCCGAGGCCTGCGAATCCCACACGTTCAGGCTGGCGAAGCCCTGCAGGTTGTCGCTGATGTCGAGGGTGCCGTAGACGTAACCCGAGATGTTCTCGTCCGAGTTGCGGATGGCCTGGGTGGCCGGGTAGCCGTAGTAGCCGCACCAGGAGCCGGTGGGACGCGCATCGATCTCGAAGTCGCCGCCCCAGCGGGCGCAGGTGGAGGCGAGGTCTTCGCCATCCTGCCAGACCTGGCTGCTGGCGCCGGTGCCGATCAGGCGGTCGCGCAGGCGGATGCCCTGCACGGCGGTGGCGGCGGACGGGTCGACGCTCGGGTCGTCGCGGTAGGAGTCCATGAAGTCACGCTCGGACGCGTACATCGCGCCGCGGTCGTAGTACTCCACCGCGTAGGTCAGGCTCCAGCGGTCGCCGGTGTTGCCACCGACCCACTGCAGGTCGTTGGTCGGGGCGCCGCCACGGCTGGGCTTGCCGGTGAGGTAGGAGAGGTACTGGCCCTCGAAGTTGGTCTTGAGGACGATGTTGACCACGCCCGCGACCGCGTCCGAACCGTAGATGGCGGAAGCGCCGCCGGCCAGCAGCTCGATGCGCTCGACCGCCGCGGCCGGGACCGAGGACAGGTTCACGAAGTTCGACTGGCCGTTGTAGGGCAGCGGGTAGTCAGCGGCGCGGCGGCCGTTGATCAGGGTCAGCACGCGGCCCGGGCCGAGGCCGCGCAGGTTCAGCACCTGGGCGTTCGGGGTGAAGCCGTTCTGGGTCAGCTCGTTCTGGATCGAACCGGTGGTCTGGGTCAGCGTGTTGAGCGCGTCGTAGACGGTGTTGAAGCCTTCGGCCTCGATCTGGGCCGAGGTGATCACCGTGACCGGCGACGGGCCTTCGATCTCGGCGCGCTTGATGCGGGAGCCCACGACCTCGACGGCGTCGAGCTGGGTCGTCTCATCGGTGGATTCCTCGTCCTCGTCCGTGGCTTCCTGCGCGGCGGCGGAGAAGGCGATCGGAAGCGTCAGGGCAAGGGCGAGCGAACGGGCAAGCACCGAACGGCGATACCCGGCGATTGGAGCAGTCTTCATTGGACCCCCTAGAATGGTCGCTGTTGTTGTCTGTAACTGGTTGTTTTGCGATCGGGCAGGTCGAAACCCCTCCTGCCTTAACCGGAACGTAACACAACGCCGCTGCGGAAAACATGTGCAGCGCTTGCCAATTCGCGAACCTGAATCCGCCTCCCCCGGCGGCCCGGGAAATCCCATGGTTTCAAGGAGTTTGCCGATGTCCCCCAGCCAATCCACCGTCACCGCCGCGCTGGCCGCCCTGCGCGATCCCCACACCGGCCAGGGCCTGGTGGACCAGGGCAGCGTGCGCGGCATCGGCATCGACGGCGGCCGGGTGGCCGTGGAGCTGCAGCTGGCCTACCCGGCGCGTGGCTGGCACGAGGCGCTGGCGGCCGAGGCCCGCGCCTGCCTGGAGGCCCTGCCCGGGGTGGAGCAGGCCACGGTCTCGGTCGGCTCGCGGGTGCACGCCCACAAGGTCCAGAAGGACCTGACCCCGATGCCCGAAGTCCGCAACATCATCGCCGTGGCCTCGGGCAAGGGCGGCGTGGGCAAGTCCACCACCGCCGTGAACCTGGCCCTGGCCCTCCAGGCCGAGGGCGCCACGGTGGGCGTGCTCGACGCCGACATCTACGGCCCCTCCATCCCGAAGATGCTGGGCCTGGACGGCCGGCCGGACAGCCCGGACGGCAAGTCCATCGAACCCAAGCGCAACCACGGCCTGCAGGCCATGTCCATCGGGCTGCTGATCGGCGAGGACACGCCCATGATCTGGCGTGGCCCCATGGTCACCCAGGCCCTGCAGCAGCTGCTCAACGACACCCGCTGGCAGGGCCTGGACTACCTGGTCATCGACCTGCCGCCGGGCACCGGCGACATCCAGCTCACCCTGTGCCAGCGCGTGCCGGTCTCGGGCGCGGTGATCGTCACCACGCCCCAGGACATCGCCACGCTCGACGCGCGCAAGGCCCTGCAGATGTTTTCCAAGGTGGACGTACCGGTGCTGGGCATCGTCGAGAACATGGCCGTGCACATGTGCTCGAACTGCGGCCACGCCGAGCACGTGTTCGGCGCCGGCGGCGGCGAGCGCATGGCGGCCCAGTACGGCGTGCCCCTGCTGGGCTCGCTGCCGCTGGACATCCGCATCCGCGAGCAGGCCGACTCGGGCGTGCCCACCGTGGCCGCCGACCCGGCCTCGCCCCTGGCCCTGGCCTACCGCGACATCGCCCGGCGCACCGCAGCCCGGCTGTCCCTCCAGGCCCGGAACAAGGCCATCGGCTTCCCGAACATCGTCATCAGCAACACCTGAGCCGGTAGAATCCGGCCTTTCGCCCCCGAGCCCGAACCGCATGAGCATCAAGTCCGACAAGTGGATCCGCCGCATGGCCGAGCAGCAGGGCATGATCGAGCCCTTCGAGCCGGGCCAGGTCAAGCACGCCGCCGACGGCCACCGCATCGTCAGCTACGGCACCTCGAGCTACGGCTACGACGTGCGCTGCGCGCGCGAGTTCAAGATCTTCACCAACATCAACTCGACCATCGTCGACCCCAAGGCGTTCGACCCGTCGAGCTTCGTGGACATCGAGTCCGACGTCTGCATCATCCCGCCCAACAGCTTCGCGCTGGCGCGCACGGTGGAGTTCTTCCGCATCCCGCGCGACACCCTGGTGGTGTGCCTAGGCAAGAGCACCTATGCCCGCTGCGGCATCATCGTCAACGTCACGCCGCTCGAGCCGGAGTGGGAGGGCCACGTGACCCTGGAATTCAGCAACACCACGCCGCTGCCGGCCAAGATCTACGCCGGCGAGGGCGTGGCGCAGATGCTGTTCTTCCAGTCCGACGAAGTCTGCGAAACTAGCTACAAGGACCGCGGCGGCAAGTACCAGGGCCAGACCGGCGTCACCCTGCCGCGCACCTGAGCGCGGGGCGGGGCTCAGCCCCGCTTGAACAGCATGCTCACGCCCAGCACGATCAGGGCCAGCGGCCACCAGTCGACCAGCACCGCCCAGATGCGGAACTCGGGCACCAGGTTGTTGGCCAGCAGCAGCGCGCCCAGCACGATCAGGATCAGGGCGGGGACGAGGTTGGATTTCATGGTCTGCTCCGGGTCAGTCGCCCGGGAAGTCGCCCAGGCCTTGGCGCAGCGACGATAGCAGCGCCACCCGCCGTTCCGCCACGTAAGGCTCGCGCGCGCCGGCGCCCCAGACCGGGCCCGGCCAGGCCGCGTCGCCTTCCTGGCGCGCCACCACGTGCACGTGCAGCTGGCGCACCACGTTGCCCAGCGCGCCGATGTTGAGCTTGTGCACCGGCCCCAGGCCGCGCAGCAGCCGGCCGGCGAGGTTGAGTTCGGCCAGCAGCAGGCGCTGCTGGTCGCCGGACAGGTCGAGCCATTCCACCGCCCCGGGCACGCGCGGCACCAGCACCAGCCAGGGGAAACGGGCGTCGTCCATCAGCCGCAGCTGGCTCAGCGGGCCGTCGGCCACCAGCAGGGTGTCGCCCGCCAGGCGCGGGTCGAGTTCGAAGCCGCCCACGGTCAGCGCAGGGTCTTCTGGAAGAAGGACAGGGTGCGCTCCAGGGCCTGTTTGGAAACGTCCTCGTTGTAGTCGGCGCGCTGGTCGCAGTTGAAGCCATGGCCGGCACCCGGCCAGACGTGGATTTCGGCCGAAGAGAGCGCCTCGCGGTGCTTGGCCACGTCCTCAGGCGGGATCAGTGGGTCGTTTTCGCCGAAGTGCAGCATCAGCGGCGCCTTGGGGCGCTCGTGCAGGAAGGGTACGGTGCGGCCGCCGTAGTAGCTCACCGCCGGCAGGCCGAGCCGGGTGTTGGTGAGGAAGGCGACGGTGCCGCCCCAGCAGAAGCCCACCACGCCGACCCGGTGTTCGGCCTCAAGCAGGTCGTAGGCGCCGCGCACGCCGTCGAGGGCGCCGTTGAAGCCCAGCTCCTCGGCCAGTTCCCGGCCTTCCTTCACCCCGGCCTCGTCGTAGGCCAGCTCGGTGCCGGGTTTGACCAGGTCGAACAGGGCCGGCGCCACCACGATGTAGCCGTAGTTGGCGAAGCGGTCGGCGACCTGGCGGATGTGCGGGTTCACCCCGAAGATTTCCTGCACCACGATCAGGGCGCCGCGGGGCTTGTCGTGCGGCTTGGCCTGCCAGCCGGAAATCCGCCCGTGGCGGGTACTGATGGAAATCGTCTGGCCCATGGCTGGCTCCCCTGCCGCGTTGGTCCGATGGGCTAGCCTACACCGGCCGGGGCGCCCGCGAGGGGTATACTCCGCCCCCCGCCCGAACCCCGCATCCCCATGTCCGCCAGCCACCCCAAGGTGGGCTTCGTCAGCCTCGGCTGCCCGAAGGCCCTCGTAGACTCCGAACGCATTCTGACCCAGCTACGGGTCGAGGGCTACGAGATCGTCCCCACCTACGACGCCGCCGACGTGGTGGTGGTCAACACCTGCGGCTTCATCGATTCGGCCGTGGCCGAGAGCCTGGACGCCATCGGCGAGGCCCTGGCCGAGAACGGCAAGGTCATCGTCACCGGCTGCCTGGGCAAGCGCCCCGAGCAGATCCGCGAGGCCCACCCGGGCGTGCTGTCGATCAGCGGCCCGCAGGACTACGCCAGCGTGATGAGCGCCGTGCACCAGGCCCTTCCGCCGAAACACGACCCGTTCGTGGACCTGGTGCCCGACTACGGCCTGAAGCTGACCCCGAAGCACTACGCCTACCTGAAGATTTCCGAGGGCTGCAACCACCGCTGCAGCTTCTGCATCATTCCCTCGATGCGCGGCGACCTGGTGTCGCGGCCGGTGGGCGACGTGCTGCGCGAGGCCGAAAAGCTGGCCCGCGGCGGGGTGAAGGAGCTGCTGGTGGTGTCGCAGGACACCAGTGCCTACGGCGTGGACCTGAAGTACGCCCCGGGCGAATGGCGCGGCCGCCAGTACGCCACGCGCATGAAGGGCCTTTGCGAGGGCCTGTCGGAGCTGGGCCTCTGGACCCGCCTGCACTACGTCTACCCGTACCCGCACGTGGACGACGTCATCCCGCTGATGGCCGAGGGCAAGCTGCTGCCTTACCTCGACATCCCGTTCCAGCACGCCAGCCCGCGCATCCTCAAGCTCATGAAGCGCCCGGGCGCGGTGGACAAGACCCTCGAGCGCATCCAGCGCTGGCGCGCCGTCTGCCCCGAGCTGACGATCCGCAGCACCTTCATCGTCGGCTTCCCGGGCGAAACCGAGGAAGACTTCGAGCAGCTGCTGTCCTTCCTGGACCAGGCCGAACTCGACCGCGTCGGCGCCTTCGCCTATTCGCCGGTGGAAGGCGCCAGCGCCAACGACCTGCCGGGCGCGGTGCCCGAGGAAGTGAAGCAGGAGCGGCTGGCGCGTTTCATGGAGCTGCAGGCGCAGATCAGCGCCGAAAAGCTCGAGCGCAAGGTCGGCACCGTGCAGACGGTGCTGGTGGACGAGATCGACGGCGAGCTGGCCATCGGCCGCTCGAAGGCCGACGCGCCGGAAATCGACGGCCTGGTGCAGATCCAGGACGGCGCCGCCGCCGGCCTCAGGCCCGGCGATTTCTGCGAAGTGCGCATCATGGGCAGCGACGAGCACGACCTGTTCGGCCTGGTCGGCGACGACGAAGACTGATCGCTACGGCTCGTAGTCGACGGCGATGATGAAATAGCGCGCCGGCCCGGCCGGCAGGTGCACCTCGACCTCGTCGTCCAGGCGCTTGCGCAGCACGGCGCGCGCCAGCGGCGAGTCCACGCTGATGTGGCCGGTCTTCGCGTCGGTCTCGTCGGGGCCGACGATGCGGTAGCGCTGGCATTCGCCGCTGTCGCAGTGCTCGATCTCGAACCAGGCGCCGAAGAAGACCATCGCCGGGTCGGACGGCCGGCCCTCGGGCACCTTCAGCACCTCCAGGCGCTTGCTCAGGTAGCGCACCCGGCGGTCGATCTCGCCCAGCTGCTTCTTGCGGTAGGTGTATTCGGCGTTTTCGCTCCGGTCGCCCTCGGCCGCCGCGGCGGCCAGCGCGCGCACGACCTCGGGCCGGCGCACCCGCCAGAGGTCGTCGAGCTCCGCGCGCAGGCGTTCGAAGCCGGCGCGGGTGATGATCGCCGTGGACTTTTCGCCCGGCGGCCGCCAGCGCGCCATGGCTCAGCCCGCCGGATAGACCAGCGGCGCGCCCGGGCCCAGCGGCAGGCCCAGGGCGATCCACAGCGCGAACAGCACCGACCAGCCCAGCAGGAAGGTGATCGAGTACGGGATCATGGTCGCCACCACGGTGCCGATGCCGGCCTTGGGCTCGTAGCGCTGCAGGAAGGCGATGACCAGGGCGAAGTAGCTCATCATCGGCGAGATGATGTTGGTCACCGAGTCGCCCACGCGGTAGGCGGTCTGGGTGACTTCCGGCGAATAGCCCAGCAGCATGAACATGGGCACGAACACCGGCGCCATCAGCGCCCACTTGGCCGAGGCCGAGCCCATGGCCAGGTTCACCACCGCCGTGAGCAGGATGAAGCACAGCAGCAGCGGGATCTTGGGCAGGCCCACCGACTTCAGGAACTCGGCGCCCTCGACCGCGAAGATCAGGCCCAGCTGGGTCCAGTTGAACAGGGCCACGAATTGCGCCGCGAAGAACACCAGCACCAGGTAGCTGGCCAGCGTGCCCATGGACTTGGACATGCCGTTGATCACGTCGGTGTCGCTGCGGATGGTGCCGGCGCCGACGCCATAGGCGATGCCCACCAGGCCGCCGGCCACGAAGATCAGCGCCACGATGCCGTGCAGGAAGGGCGCCAGCGACTTGAGCACGTCGCTCTCGCCGGCGATGCGCAGGGCGCCGTCGGCGGGCACGGTGGCCCACAGCACCAGCGCGGTGAGCACCGCGGTGGCGATGCCGGCATAGGCCAGGCCGCGCTTCTCGGCCGGGCTGAGCGGATCTATTTTCTCGTCGCCGCGGCCGTAGTTCCCGTCCGGGAAGCGCCGCGCCACGATCTTCTCGGTCACGAACCAGCCCAGCAGGGTCACCAGCGGCGTCGAGGCCTGCATGAAGAACAGGTTGGCGGCCGGGCTGACGGTGTAGTCCGGGTCGACGATCTGCGCGGCTTCCTGCGACAGGCCCGAAAGCAGCGGGTCGATGGTGCCCAGCAGCAGGTTCGCCGAATAACCGCCCGACACGCCCGCGAAGGCCGCGGCGATGCCCAGGATCGGGTGCCGGCCGGCGGCCACGTACAGCAGGCCCGCCAGCGGCACCAGCAGCACGTAGCCGATTTCGCTGGCCATGTTCGACATCACGCCGGCGAACACCACGATGGGCGTGAGCAGGAAGCGCGGCGCGTTCAGCACCACGATGCGCAGGCAGGCGCCGATCAGGCCGCTGTGTTCGGCCACGCCGATGCCGATCAGGGCCACCAGCACGGTGCCCAGCGGCGCGAAGCCGGTGAAGTTGGTGACCAGGCCGCCCATGATGCGCTGCAGGCCGTCCACGCTGAGCAGGTTGACCGGGGTGACGATGTCGCCGGTCTTGGGGTGCACCACGCCCACGTCGAACTGGGCCACCACGGCGCTGGCGATGACCACCCCGACCGTGAGCAGGAAGAACAGCGTCGCCGGGTGGGGCAGGGTGTTGCCGGCGCGTTCGACCACGGCCAGGAAGCGGTCCACCGCGCTGGGGCGGGCGGGCGTGGAATCGGTCATCGGGGTCTCCGGTGTCGTGGGGCAGGCTCGGCCCGGGGCCCGGGACTATAACCGAGGCCGCGCGCGACGCACGTGAGGCGTGGATAATCGGGGCCGGTTATCGCGGGGGAGGGGACCATGGTCCTGCTGGCGGTCGTTCTTGGCGTGGTGGTGCTCTGGGGCGTGCTGGCCTTCAACCGGCTGGTGCGCCTTCGCAATCAGGTGCGCGCCGGCTGGAGCGACATCGACGTTCAGCTGATGCGCCGGCACGACCTGGTGCCGCGGCTGGTGGAGGCCGTGCGCGCCTACGCCGGGCACGAGAAAGCCCTGCTCGAGAACGTCACCGAGCTGCGCGCCCGCGCCCTGGCCACGTCCTCGCCGGCCGCGCTGGCCGGGCTCGAGCGCGAGCTGGAGGTCGGGCTGGGCCGGCTGGTGGTGCTCAACGAGGCCTACCCCGAGCTCAAGGCCAGCGAGAACTTCCTGAAGCTGCAGGCCGGCCTGGTCGAGGTCGAGGACCACCTGCAGTACGCGCGCCGCTTCTACAACGGCGCCGTGCGCGCCAACAACGACGGCGTGCAGCGTTTCCCCGACCTGCTGGTGGCGCGCGCGTTCGGCTTCGGCGAGGCGGAGTTCTTCGAGGCCGGCGACGACGAACGGCAGGCACCGCGGGTGGGCGGCTGATGCGCGCCGCGTTCGCCCTGGCCCTGGCCTTCGCGCTGGCGCTCCTGGCGCCGGGCGCGGCGGCGCAGGAGCGCATCCTGTCCTTCGACGCCGACCTGCGCATCCAGCCCGACGGCAGCCTGCTGGTGGCCGAGACCATCGTGGTGCGCGCCGAGGGCGTGATGATCCGCCGCGGCATCTACCGCGACTTCCCCACGCGTTACGAAGACCCGCTGGGCAACCGCGTCGAGGTGGATTTCGAGCTGCTGGGCGCCGAGCGCAACGGCCGGCCCGAGGCGGCGTCGGTGGAACGCGTGGCCAACGGCGTGCGCATCAGCCTGGGAACCGACGAGTTCCTCGACGTGCCGGCCGAGCACCGCTACGTCATCCGCTACCGCACCACCCGCCAGCTGGGCTTCTTCGAAAAGCACGACGAGCTGTACTGGAACGTCACCGGCCTGGGCTGGGGCTTCCCGATCGACCACGCCGGCGCCACCGTGACCCTGCCCAAGCCCGTGCCGGCGGCGCAGCTCGGCGCCGAAGCCCAGACCGGCGCCTACGGCGTGCGTGGCCAGGACTACCGGGCCGAGGTGCGCGACGGCGGCGCCCGGTTCGACGCCACCCGCACGCTGGGCAATGGCCTGGGCCTGACCATCGTGCTGCGCTTTCCCAAGGGCGTGGTGCCCGAGCCCACGCGCTCGCAGCGCGCCGCCTGGTTCTTCCGCGACAATGCCGGCGTCGGCATCGCGCTGGTGGGCCTGGGCCTGCTGCTGGCCTTCTACTGGCGGCGTTGGAACCAGCACGGCCGCGACCCGGCGCCCGGCCCGGTGTTCCCGCAGTACGAGCCGCCGGAAGGGTTTTCCCCGGGCGAACTGCGCTGCCTGACGCGCATGCTCTACGACGCGCCCTGCTACAACGCCGACCTGGTGGACCTGGCCGTGCGCGGCGCCCTGACGCTCAACAATCCCGGCGGCAAGGAGTGGTACCTGCAGCAGGTGGAAGGCGCCGCCGAACCAGCGCTGGCCGCAGAGGCGGCCCTGCTGGCGCCGCTGTT
This sequence comes from Arenimonas malthae CC-JY-1, assembly GCF_000747075.1. GTDB lineage: Bacteria > Pseudomonadota > Gammaproteobacteria > Xanthomonadales > Xanthomonadaceae > Arenimonas > Arenimonas malthae. The sequence goes on along the minus strand of NZ_AVCH01000174.1, from coordinate 13,657 downwards.
CGCCAGCGGCCCGCGCCTGGAACTGAAGCAGGCCAACCACGCGCCGCTGCGCGATTCGCGCCTGCAGCACATGCAGGCCATCGAGCGCCGCCTGCGGCCGAAGTATTTCGTGCGCAACGGCGGCACCGCGCTGGGCGGCCTGGCTTTTTCGGTGGGGTACGGCGCGCTGGCCTTCGTCGTCGCCCAGGGCCACGGCGTGCCGGCCATCCTGGTGCTGATGGGCCTGTCGCTGGTGGCGCACGTGCTGGCCGGCTGGGCGATGATGGCGCCCACCGCCGAAGGCCGGAAGCTGCTCGACCGCATCGAGGGCCTGAAGCTCTACCTCAGCGTGGCCGAGAAGGACGAACTGGCGCGCCTGGCCGGCCCCGGCCACGAGGAGCCCGCGCTCGACGCCGGACGCTACGAAACCCTGCTGCCCTACGCGATGGCGCTGGGCGTGGAAGACGCCTGGACCGGCCGCTTCACCGCTGCGGTCGGCGCGGCGGCGGCGGCGGAAACCGCGCGCAACCTGGGCTGGTACCACGGCACCGGCGCCGCCGGTTTCAGCCTGGGCGGCGTGAACCAGGCCCTGTCGAGTTCGCTCAGCCAGACGATTTCCTCGTCGGCCTCGCCGCCGGGCTCGAGCTCGGGCAGCGGCGGCGGCGGTTTCTCCGGCGGCGGTGGTGGCGGTGGCGGAGGCGGCGGGCGCTAGCGGTTCAGCGCTTGCCGCCCAGCAGCCCGCCCAGCAAACCACGCAGGATCTGCCGGCCGATGCCGTTGGCGACCGTGCGCGTGGCCGACTTGGCCGCGGCCTCGACCGCGCCCTGGCGGCGCTTGGTGCCCCATAGGAATTCGTCCAGCTTCGACGGCGTCTTCGCTTCGGCCTGCGGCGCCGGCGCAGGGGCCTTGCCGGCGGGCGCTTCGGGCGCCGCCGCCTGTTCCGCCCGCTTGGCCAGCATCTCGAAGGCCGACTCGCGGTTCACGGCGGTGTCGTACTTGCCGCCCACCGGGCTGCGGCTGCGCACCAGCGCGCGCTCGGCCTCGGTGATCGCCCCCATGCGGCAGCGCGGCGGCGCGATCAGCGCGCGCTCCACCGGCATCGGCACGCCCTTGTCCTGCAGCATCGACACCAGCGCTTCGCCCACGCCGAGTTCGCCGATGACGCGGGCGACGTCGAGCTTCGGGTTCTGCACGAAGGTTTCGGCGGCGGTGCGCACGGCCTTCTGGTCGCGCGGGGTGAAGGCGCGCAGCGCGTGCTGCACGCGGTTGCCCAGCTGGCCCAGCACTTCATCGGGCACGTCGTCGGGGTTCTGCGAACAGAAGTAGACGCCGACGCCCTTGGAGCGGATCAGGCGCACCACCTGCTCGACGCGCTGCTTCAGCACCGGCGGGCAGTCGTCGAACAGCAGGTGCGCCTCGTCGAAGAAGAACACCAGCTTGGGCACGTCCAGGTCGCCGACCTCGGGCAGGGTCTCGAACAGCTCGCTCAGCAGCCAAAGCAGGAAGCTCGAATACAGGCGCGGGCGGAGGATGAGCTGGTCGGCGGCGATGAGGTTGACCACGCCGCGGCCGGACATGTCCTGGCGCATCAGGTCGGCCAGCTGCAGGGCCGGTTCGCCGAAGAACTGCTCGCCGCCGTCCTGCTCCAGCCGCAGCAGCGCGCGCTGGATCGCGGCCACCGACTGCGGGCTGACCAGGCCGTACTGCTTCGAGATCTCGGCCTTGTTCTCGGTGGTGAAGTTGAGCAGGGCGCGCAGGTCGTCGAGGTCGAGCAGCAGCAGGCCGTGGTCGTCGGCCAGCTTGAAGGCGATGTCCATCACGCCCGACTGGGTGTCGTTGAGCTCGAGCATGCGCGACATCAGCGCCGGGCCGACTTCGGACACGGTGGTGCGCAGCGGGTGGCCGAGCTTGCCGTACAGGTCCCAGAACACCACCGGGCTGGCTTCGTTGGCATAACCCTCGACGCCGATCTGCTGCACGCGCGCGCTGATCTTCTCGTTCGTGGTGCCGGGCATGGCCAGGCCGGCGATGTCGCCCTTCACGTCGGCCATCACCACCGGCACGCCCAGCCGCGAGAAGCCTTCCGCCATCACCATCAGCGTCACCGACTTGCCGGTGCCCGTGGCGCCGGCGACCAGGCCGTGGCGGTTGCCGTACTTGCCCAGCAGGCGCACGGGCAGCTCGCCCTTGCCGATCAGGATGTCGCTCATCAGGGAAGGCTCCGTCGGGTCGTGTCGCCCCGATTCTAGCCGCAGCCAGCGGCGGCGGGCGCGCGCCGCGCTTGCCGCGCCGGGCAATCGCTCGCTAGTCTGCCGCCCTGTTTCCCGGAAGGCCCCGATGCGTCCCTCATTCCTGCTGGTCCTGTGCGCCGCCGCGGCGCTGCTGTCCGCCCCCGTCGAAGCCCGCCGCGTGCCGGCCAACGCCCAGAAGCTCTACGACCAGCTCGAGGCCGCCAGCGAACAGTTCCGCGAAGGCCTGGCCCAGCTCGGCCGCGGCGAAGCGGTGCAGGGCCGCGAATCAATCCGCGAGGCCTCGGCCACTTTGCTCGAATCCGCCCGCCGCTGCGGCGACACCCGCGGCTGCGACACCGCGCGTTTCCTGGCCGCCTACGACGCGCTGGTGCAGGAAGGCGCGGGCATGGCGGGCGGCGGCGAAGGCTTCAGCACGCCCACCGGCGGTGGCCGCCCGGCCGACGAAGCGTCGCCGGTGCTCGGCGCCATGCCCGCCGCGGCACGCCCGGTGGCGATGCTGCGCGGCCGCGACCTGCGCCAGGTGATCGAGCTCAACGAGCCGGTGAAGGCGGCGCTGGCAGAATGGCTGACCTGGATGCGCCCGAGCCTGATCACCAGCTGGGAGAACTACCAGCAGATGCGCTTCCTGATGTGGCCCGAGTACGAGCAGGCGGGCCTGCCGGAGGCGCTGCTGTTCGGCATCCTGGCCAAGGAATCGAATGGCCGCGTGCACGCGGTGTCGCGCGCGGGCGCGGCGGGCCCGCTGCAGTTCATGCCGGCCACGGGTGCGCGTTTCGGCCTGGGCTGGCGCGAAGGCTTCGACACCCGCTACGACCCGCAGCTGGCGGCGCGCGCGAGCGTGCTCTATTTCAACGAGCGTTTCGCCGAGCTGGGCGACGACCTGGCCTTCGCGGTGGCTGCCTACAACGGCGGCGAAGGCCGCGCGCTGCGGCTCAAGCGCGCGGCGGGCGACAAGTCGTTCTGGGACCCGTCGGTGCAGGCCCAGCTGCCGCCGGAAACGCGCGACTACGTGCCCTACGTGCTGGCGGCGGCCTGGCTGTTCCTGCACCCGGAGGAGTACGGCCTGGAATTCCCGAAGGTGGACGGCGCGGCCACGGTGCTCAGGCTCGAGGCCCCGGCCTCGATCTACCAGCTGGCGATCTGCCTGGGCGGCCCGCGCGAGGGTTTCTTCCGCGCGCTGCGCAACCTCAACCCGCGCTACGAGCCGCACGTGGCGATCACCGCCGGCACCGAACTGCGCGTGCCGGTGGCGGTGCCGCCGCTGTACCGCGAGCACTGCGTGAGCGGCCCGCGCGCGCAGCAGGCCGTGGCCCTGATGGCGGCCAGCAAGCCCACCGTGCCGGCCACCGCCACCCGCGGCCCGGACCGCGGCTACCGCGTGAAATCCGGCGACACGCTCAGCTCCATCTCGCGCCGCCACGGCTGCGGCGGCGCCACCGCCCTGGCCAAGGCCAACGGCCTGCGCGCGCCCTACGTGATCCGCGCCGGCCAGCGATTGAGGTTGGTGGGCTGCGGTTGAGCCCGGCCTAAAGGAATTCACTAGCCCGGGTACAGAAGGTGGCGATGGGCCGCCGCGGGCATGGGACTAGGGTGGGGCATCCCGAAGGAGCCCCGCCATGCGCTACAACCAAACCCTCGTTGCCGCCCCGTGGAGCCCGATGGCCCACCTGCTCGCGCATCCCCGCGCGCCCTCGGGTGGCTTCGAGCGGCTGACCGAACTGGTGCTCCACCAGCGCGACGAGTTCCTCGCCAACCCGGGTCGCGGCCTGGTGCCCCGGTTGGCCGCCGCGCAGGTGCAGCGCGGCATGCTGCTGGAGCGGGCGGGCCGGCAGTTCACCGACTGGCCCTGCGAGGTGGCTTCGGTGCGGCGAAGCCGTGCGGGGCTGCTGCTGGAACTGGTGGCGGGCAGCCGCCAGCCGGCCTTCGTGTTGAGCAACGACCACCCGCATCCGTTCCGGGGCGTTTCGCTGGCCCTGCCGGCGTCGGTCGCGCCCCCGGTGGAAATGATGGAGCCGGGCACGCCGGTGCGCGCGTCGGGCGCCTTCCTGCTGGATGCCTCCGTTTGCCCGATCACGTACGACCTGAGCAACGAGATGGGCCTGTTCATGCCGCGCTTTGTGACCCGCTTCGAAGAAATACTGCTGGCGTAAAGCTTTCGATTACGGAAGTCCGCCCTGCTTTCCTAAACACTTCCTGCATGCCCCGGAGAACCGGCGGGAGAATCCCGCCTGGACCCTGACGGGTCCGCGCAGCCGGTACCTAAAATCATGACCTGTGTCAAGTACCCGCGCCCGGAAAACGCGGACAATAACGACACAGGCATGGCAATTGGCCGCGCCGGGCAAAAGGCAGGGAGTCAGTCAGATAAACGCAGCCACAGGCTTCGAACGCGTCTTCGCGCGCGTGGATTGGGACGTCAGGACCGGCGAAGTGAACCGGTCGGAGGACTGGTACCTGATGACCGGCCATTCGCCGGACCATGAGGACGCCCGGTCCCTCGCGTTCTGGTCGGACCGCGTGCATCCGGCCGACCTGTTGCGCTTCTATCGCGCGTTCGAGGCTTTCCAGGCGTCGGGTGACGATACTTTCTCGTTCAACTACCGCTTCCGCTTCGCCGATTCGCGCTGGCACCAGATGGGTGGCATGGCCCGCGTGGCGGAGCGTTCCGCCAATGGCCGGCCCGTGCGGATCGAGATCCGCGAGATCGACCTTGAACCCTTTTTCGCCGGCTTGCGCGAGGAAGCCGAGCCCGTCGGCAGCCTGCGGCCGGGCCTGGCAGGCGCCTGGTCCTGGGAGCCGGGCACCGACGAGGTCTGGTGGTCCCGGGAGATCTACGAGCTGACGGGCTGGGATCCGAAGGACCCGCCGCCGGGTCTCGAGGGCCAGGAGAAGCTCTACGCCCCTGAATCGCTGGCCCGCCTGCAAGCCGCCGTGCGACGGCTTGCGGAAACGGGCGAATCGTATGACTTGCTGCTGACGCTGGTTCGCGCCGACGGGCGGCGCTTGCCCGTGCGTGCAACCGGGGCGATCACCCTGGGCAGGCACGGCGAACTGCGGCGCGTTGGCGGCACGCTTTCGCTGCTGGGGTCCGCGGAGCCGTCCCAAGCCATGCCGATGGGCGATGACGGGGCCTGGCTGGAGGTGGACCTTGCGGGCGGGGAGTGGCTGGCGTCCGCGGCGGCGACGGCCCTGCTCGAATCGCTGGGGGCGCCGGCCGGTGGGGCCGAAGCCCGGTTGCTGGCGCTGCTCAGCCAGGAGTCGCGAGCCGAACTTCGCGCCTGGCTCGATGGCCTCGAGGGCCGGGCCGACGCCGCGCACAGCCTTTCCATCCGCACGCTCTCGGGTCGTCGCCTGCGGCTCTGGCCCTTCGGCATTCCCGAGGGTGCGCGGAAGGTCTTCCTCAGGATCGAGCGCGATGACGCCGACCCGGTGGCTGAAACCCGCGGCGATTTCGACCCCCTGACCGGACTGCTGGCGTTCGACGCTTTCCTCGCCATCGCCGATGCGCAGGTCGCCGCTGCCGCGAACCCGCGGCGGTTGGTCTTGTTCAAGATCAACATAGACCGGTTCCGGGAGGTCAATGCGCTGCTGGGGCATCGCCGGGGTGACCTCGTCCTGCGGGCATTCGCCGGCCACCTCCGTTCGAACTTGCCCGAGGCGCTGCTCACTCGCCGGTCCGGCGACGTGTTCGTGGGCTTGTTGCCGATCGCGGACGGCATCGAGGCCGCGGGCTGCATGGCGCGCATCCTGGACATCACCGGTGCCTTCGAGCCCGAAGGCCTGGGGCTGATCAAACTCAAGTTCCGGCTGGGCCTGGTGACGGCCGATTCCGCTCCCAGCGTCGAAGAGCTGGTGGATGCCGCCGCCGAGATGATGAGCGCCGCGGGCCCGGGCAAGGCCGCCCTGTTCGGTCCCGTCGATGCGGCGCGTCTTCGGCGCAGGCGCGAGATCTACACCCTGCTGCCGGGCGTGGCCGGCAGGGGCGAGTTGCAGTGCGTGTTCCAGCCCTCCGTGTCGGCCAGCGGTGGCGAGCTGCGCGGGCTGGAGTCCCTGGTGCGCTGGGCCTCGCCGACGATCGGCGCGATCAGCCCGGGGGAGTTCATCGCGATGGCGGAGGAGAGTGGGGAAATCGTCTCCATCGGCCGCTGGATGCTGGACCGCGCCATCGCCGATTTCGCCCGCATGCGCCGGATGGGTCTGGAAGTGCCCCAGGTCTCGATCAACGTCTCGCCTGCCCAGTTCGCCGACGCCGAGCTGGCGGACTTCGCCAGGCAGACCTGCGAGCGGCACGCCGTGGATCCGTCCCGGGTGGTGCTCGAGATCACCGAGTCCGTCCTCGTGGACGGCAGCGACATGACCAGCGCGGCGATCGATGCCCTGCTCGGCGCCGGCTTCGTCCTCTCGCTGGATGACTTCGGCACCGGCTACTCGAACCTTCGCTCGCTGATCCGGCTCAAGCTCTCGAAGGTCAAGATCGACATGTCCTTCGTCAGGCGCATGATCGAGGACAAGGCCAGCCTGATCGTGGTGGACACGGTGATCCGGTTGGCACGGGGGCTGTCGTGCAGCGTGGTGGCCGAAGGCGTCGAACGGCAGGAGCAGGCCGACCTGCTGCGCTCGCTCGGCTGCGACGAGATCCAGGGCTACCTGGTCGGGCGCCCCATGCCCTTCGGCGAGTTCGTCGCCTGGTGCGAGGGCCGGACTGATGCGGTCGCCGGCGCCACGGAGGCGCCATGAGGCTCCGCAAGGCCGGGCTCCGGTCCGTATCCGCCTACCTGGCCGCCTTGCTGGTGGCGGTTGGCATGCTGCCCATGCTGGTGCTGGGCATCGCCATGCTGCTTGACCAGGTGCGGCGCGAGCATGACTTCCGCCGCGAACAGCTGCGCCATTCGGCCGAGACGACGCGAATCATGGTCGAGGAGTTCATCCGCGACCAGCGCCAGGCGCTCGCGGTCGCCGCGGCCGACCTGGCCGGGCCGCCGCCGCCGCCCGCGCGCGTGCAAGGCGCGCTGGAGCGGCTGAAGCGGTCGAGCCCCGCCTTCGTGACCGTCATGCTGGTGGGCGCCGACGGGCGCATCGTCGCGGGCCAGCCCGACCGCATCGACCCGGCCACCGGCCGCAGCGTGTGGACGGGCGCGGATGTCTCCGACCGCGAGTACTACCGCAGCATCCTGGCGGGTCGCGAAGAGTACGTGTCCGATGCCTTCCGCGGGCGCACCTACGGCGACGACCTGCTGGTCGCGGTCTCGCGTGGCGTTCGCGGCAGCGACGGTTCCGTGGACCGCGTGGTGCAGGGTTCGATCCACCTCGACGAGCTGGACGAGTGGTTGTCCGCGGACCGCGGCGTGCATGGGTTTGAATACGTCGCCACCGATTCGAAGGGCATGGTCATCGCTTCATCGGGCGGCATCGCCGCGCCCTTGTTGCAGCCGCTGGACAGGCGCCTGGCCGGGCGCTGGCCCTTTGCCCTGGCCGATGCGCCACTGCTGCAGCGGGAAGTGCGCACCGCCGATGGCTGGGTGATCTGGCTTTTCCATCCCGACAGCCAGACGGCGGCCGAATTCTTCGACCGCCTCTGGTTCCCGGTGGCGATCGCCTTGGCGACGCTGCTGCTGGTTTCCGGGCTGGTGCTGGCGGCGAGCCGCCTGGTCCGCCGGCGGGCGCTGGAAGCCGTGGACTACGTCCACGGGGTGGCCGCCGGGTTGACCGGCGGGGCGACGGTGCCCGCGAAGCCGCTGATGGCCAGGACATTGGAGGGTGCAAACCTGGTCATGAGCTTCGAAGCGCTGGCCCAGCGGCTGCGCGAGGCCTTGGCCGACCTGGAGGGAAAACTCGAGCACGAGAGGGCGCTGCGCGCCGAGCTCGACCAACTCGCGGCGAACCAGGAGCGTTGGCTGGACATCCGCACGCGCGACTTGCAGGAACTCAACCGCACGCTGGTGCGCACGCAGCGATTCGTGGAGACGGCCGAGGTCGCCGGCCGCGTCGGCTTCTGGGAAGCCGAGGGGCCCGAGGCGTCGATGCGCCTGTCCAGCGGCGCGCTGGCCTTGCTCAAGGTGGCTACGGCCGGGGCGGCGGCGAACCCGGGGTCTCCCCTGTTGGCGGGCCTGGATGATGCCGGTCGCCGCGAGCTGCAGCGCGACCTCACGCGCGCCTGGTTCGAGGGCCGGGACTTCGACCTTGAACTGCCGTTCCGCAGCGACGCCATGCTGTCGCCGATCCGGCTGCGGGTGGCCGGCCGCGCCGTGCGCGGGGTCGATGGCCTCTCGATCAGGCTGGTCGGCGCGCTCTTCGACATGACGGCCCAGTACGAAGCCGAGCAGAAGGTGAGGCGCCTGGGGCGCGCCACTTCCGAGGTCAACGACCTGATGCTGTCGCCGGAATTCGACGATGGCTCGAGGCTGCAGTTGCTGCTGGACCGCCTGATGAACGAAGCCGGTGCCTGCGCCGTGCTGGGCCGGACCGGCGAAGGCCAGCCGGTGACCGTGCTCAGCGGCCGCGCCTCCCTCGAGCTCGATGGCGAAGCCGTCGCGGGCATGCTCGCCGCTGCGCCGGCCAGCGACGCGCACATGATCGAACCGGCCCTCGCCGGCCACGCCACGGTGCTGCTGTGCCGGGCGCCGAGGGTGGGTGGCGCCGGCACCGTGCTTGCGCTCGACTCCCCCCGCATCGCCCGGCTGGACGCGACCGACCGCGCGGCGATCGAGATCACCCTGCGGGCCATCGGCGCCCTCTACGACCGCGTCGACGCCACCGCGCGGCTCGAGGCGGCGCGCTTCCGGCTCGAGGGCGTGGCCCGGCTCAAGTCCGAACTGCTGGCCGGCCTGGGCCACGAGATCGGCGGCCCGCTGTCGGGCGTGAACAACGTGCTCGAAGCCCTGGTCGAGGGCCAGTTCGGGGAGCTGGGCGCGGTGCAGCGCCGCCTGCTCGATTCCGCGCTCGCCACGGGATTGCACACGTCGCGCCTGATCGCCGACCTGCTCGACGCGGCCAGGCTCGAATCGGGCCAGCTTGCGCTGGCGCCGGAATGGACGGACCTTCACGACGTGCTGGAGCAGGCGGTCTCGATGGTGGAATCACAGGCGGGCGAAAAGGGCCAGCAGGTCGCCCTGCGCCTGCATGCGCGGGTGCGCCTGTTCGAAGACCCGGTGCGCGTGCGGCAGATGCTGGTGAACCTGCTGGCCAACGCCGTGAAGTACACGCCCGACGGCGGGCGGGTCTGGGTGTCGGTGCGGAAGCCCGCGGGCCTCGCCGCTTCCGTGTCCGTCTGCGACACCGGCGTCGGCATCCATCGTGCGGACCAGGCAGACATGGCGCGGCCTTTCATGCGCGGCGCCGACACCCTCGCGCAGCCCGGCTGGGGGCTGGGCCTGGCCATGGTCGACATGCTCACCGCCTTGCTGGGTGCCCGGCTGCGGGTCCACAGTCGACCCGGACGGGGTTCCCGGTTCACCATTGATTTTCCCGCCAAGGACATCCCGGGAACCGACGCTCCGGAGGATGCAGCCGATGAATGAGCAAGCAGGGGCAGGCAAGGGCCCCGTCCGCGTGTTGCTGGTGGACGACCACCAGATCATCCGGGATGGCGTGGAAGCGGTGCTGTCGGGCCGGCCCGGCTTCGAGGTCGTGGGCCAGTCCGACAACGGCCTCGACGCGGTGGCGAAGGCGACGGCCCTGCGCCCCGACCTGATCGTGCTGGACGTGGACTTGCCCGGCCTCGGCGGGCTGGACGTGTTCGACCGGGTGAAGGCCCAGGTCGATCCGGCGCCGGCGGTGGTCATCCTGTCGATGTTCGGCGACCCGGGCTTCGCCATGGAGGCCATGAAGCGCGGTGTCCGCGGCTACGTGCACAAGGGGTCGGGACTGCGGGAAATCGTCGCCGCGATCGAAGCGGTGTCCCGCGGCGAGTCCTACCTGTGCTCGCGTACCGCCAGCGCGCTGGCGAGGCGCGAGGGCACCGCGACCGGCGGTGCCGGCCACCTGACGCCGCGCGAGCGCGAGGTGCTGCGCTGCATGTCGCGCGGCATGAGCGCCAAGGAGACGGCGCAGGCGCTGGACATCAGCCCGGCCACGGTGCACGTGTTCCGCTCGCGCATCCGCGACAAGTTCGGCGCCCGCAGCCAGGCCGAACTGGTGCGCCTGGGCATCCGCTTCGGCCTGGTCGGCATCGAAGGCACGGACGAAGACCGCGGCCGGTAAATAAAATCGCTATTCCCGCCCGCCTCCCGCCGCGCCATCGTGGCGGCTGGTGGCGCGCGGGCTGGCGAGGCTACGGGCCGGGGGGCCCGGCAGGGCCGTCTTCACAGGGGGCCCCCGCCCGCCACCTCTTTTCCGGGCCGCGCTTTTCCTAGGCCAGGGTGTCCCAGCCCGGCCGCGGCGAGAAGCGCCCGCCGTGGCGCGCAGCCAGGGTTTCCAGCCGCGCCCTGAGCTTGGCGGCACCCACCGCGCGGATGTGCTGGATGGGGCCGCCGCGGAAGGGTGCGAAGCCGGTGCCGAAGATCACGCCGGCGTCGAGCAGGTCGGCGTCGGCCACCACGCCGTCGTGCAGGCAACCCACCGCTTCGTTGAGCAGCGGCAGGATGAGGCGGTCCTCCAGGTCTTCCGGCGCCTGGTAGTCCTTGGGCACCTCGGGCTTCACCGGCTTGCCGTTTTCCCACTTGTACAGGCCCTGGCCGTCCTTCTTGCCGCGCTTGCCGGCTTCGACCTTGAAGGCCTCCGGCAGCGCCTGGCCGTGGAAGTCGGCCATGATCTTGCCGACGCTGGCGGCCACGTCCAGGCCCACGGTGTCCACCAGCTCGATCGGGCCCATCGGCATGCCGAACTTCAGCGCCGCCTTGTCGATCACCGGGCCCGGGATGCCTTCGGCGAAGCACAGGATCGCTTCCTGCATGTACGGCGCCAGGATGCGGTTGACCAGGAAACCCGGCGTGCCCGCCACCGGCACCGGCAGCTTGTCGATGGCCTTGCAGAAGGCGGCGAGGCGGCGCTCGGTCTCGGGGTCGAGCTGGTCGTGGCGCACGATTTCCACCAGCGGCATCAGCGCCACCGGGTTGAAGTAGTGCAGGCCGGCGAAACGCGCCGGGTCCTTGCGGCCCGCGCGCAGCCCGGTGAGCGGGATCGACGAGGTGTTCGACACCAGGATGGCGCCGGGCTTCAGCGTTTCCTCGACCTTGGCGAACAGCGCCTGCTTGGCCTCGAGGTTCTCGAAGATGGCCTCGATGACCAGGTCGGCGTCGGCCACGCCGGCGCCCTCGACGTCGGCCTTCAGGCGCGCGCTGGTGGCGGCGCGTTTGGCCTCGTCCTTCACCTTCTTGGCGAACAGCGCCGCGGCGCGGTCCAGGGCCGGCTGGATGAATTTCATCTCGCGGTCCTGCAGCGTCACCTCGAAGCCGCGCAGCGCGCACCAGGCGGCGATGTCGCCGCCCATCACGCCGGCGCCGACCACGTGCACCTTGCGGATGCCATGGTCCTTCCCCCCGAGGCCCTTCAGGCGGTCCATCAGGAAGAACACCCGCACCAGGTTGTGCGCGGTGGGCGTGCCAGCCAGCTTCACCACCGACTTCGCCTCGGCCTTGAGCGCGGCGTGGATGGGCAGGCCGCCGCTGCGGCGCCAGGTGTCGATCAGCGCGAACGGGGCGGGGTAGTGGTCCTTGCGGGCCTTGCGCGCGACCTGCTTGGCCATCTGCGGCGCCAGGACGGCGCGGGCCAGGCCGGTGTTGGTGGCCCAGCCCAGGAAGCGCTGCTTGAACGGGCGCTGCGTGCCGCGCTGGGCCAGCTTGATGGCTTCGTCGAGCAGCACCGCGGGTTCGACCACGCGGTCCACCAGGCCCATGGCCTTGGCCGCCGAAGCCGAGAGGCTGCGGCCGGTGAGCATCAGGTCCATCGCGGCCGGCGCGCCGATGAGGCGCGGCGCGCGCACGCTGCCGCCCCAGCCCGGGTAGATGCCGAGCTTGATCTCGGGCAGGCCGATGCGGGTCTTTTCGTCCTTGCTGGCGATGCGGTAGCGGCAGGCCAGCGCGATCTCGGTGCCGCCGCCCATGCAGTGGCCATGGATGGCGGCCACGGTGGGGCAGCGCAGCTCGGCCAGCTTCTGGAACACCAGCTGGCCGCGGCGGATCCAGTCTTCCACCAGGCCCTTGGCGGCGATTTCCTCGAAGCCCTTGATGTCGGCGCCCGGGATGAAGCCGGCGGCCTTGCCGGAAATGATGACGATGCCCTTGGGCAGCTCCAGCGCGATGCGCTCGACCATGGCCTCGAGCTCGTCGAGCACGGCCCGGGACAGGGCGTTCACGCCCTGGTCGGCGCGGTTGAGGGTCAGCACCAGGATGCCGTCGGGGCGGCGGTCGGCCTGCCAGTGGGCGAGGCGAAGTCCGTCGAACATGGCGGTCACCATACGTCAGGGTAGGGAGGGGAGGCCGTATCATCGGTGCAGGACCCCGGGGGGTCAACGCCGCGTGGCGGGCTTGCGGAACTTTCCCGGGGCACGGATGTCCCAGCAGCGGCCCGGATGGCCGCAGGAGCAGCGGCCCGGATGGGCGACAACGAACTGGACCTGGCCCTCGTCAAGCGTGTGCAGGCAGGCGACAACTCGGCGTTCGACCTGCTGGTGCGCAAGTACCAGCACCGGATCGGCGCCGTCGTGTACCGCTTCGTGCCCGACCACGCCGAGAGCCAGGACATCGTCCAGGAAACCTTCATCCGCGCCTACCGGGCGCTGGCGAACTTCCGTGGCGACGCCCAGTTCTATACCTGGCTCTACCGGATCGCCGTGAACACCGCCAAGAACCACCTCGTCGCCGCCAAGCGCCGCCCCCCGACCGCCGACATCGCGGCCGAGGACGCCGAGCACCACGCCGGCGCCGGCCGCCTGCACGACCACGACACGCCCGAACACAACCTGCTGCGCGAGGAGATCGAGCAGACCGTCACCGACACGGTGGCGTCGCTGCCCGGGGAACTGCGCCAGGCCATCACCCTGCGCGAGGTGGACGGCCTGAGCTACGAGGAAATCGCGGAGCTGATGCAATGCCCGATCGGCACCGTCCGCTCGCGCATCTTCCGGGCCCGCGAGGCGATCGATGCCCGCCTCAGGCCCCTGATGGACAACGAACGGGTGCGCCCATGAGCCAGACCGACGCGAAGCTGCTGGAAGACCTCAGTGCCTGGATGGACGGGGAGCTGCCTGCCGACGAGGCGCGTTTCCTCGAACGCCGCCTGGCCAACGACCCGGCGCTGCGCGCGCACTGGGAACGCTGGCAACTGGCGTCGGCCGGCCTGCGCGGACAGCCGCTTCGGCGCATGCCGGAATCGCTCTCCGCGCGCATCGCCCAGGCCGTCGCCGACGAACCGCGCCGCGGCCATCGCTGGCCCTGGGCCGCGGGCATCGCGGCGGCGGTGCTGGCGGCGGCGCTGCTGCCCGGCGTGCT
>NZ_AVCH01000173.1 GCF_000747075.1 Arenimonas malthae CC-JY-1 | reverse complement strand
CGCGCGGGCCTCGCGCGCCGCCGCGCGGGCCACGTCGCCCTGCCCCACGTCGCCGCGCAGCGCCGAATGCAGCGCCGGCCGGCCCTCGGTGCGGTTGACCACGGCACCGTCGAACAGCGCGTGCAGCGCCTGCCCCAGCCCCGCCTCGCAGGCCGATTCCAACAGGGCGTCCCAGGCCACGGCGTCGATGCGCTGGCGCGCGAAGCTGGCATAGAGGGGGCCCACGCGCAGCGAGAAGGCGTCGGCGCGCGCCGGCTCCAGTGCCAGCAGCTCCGGCAGCGGCACCTGCTCCAGGCGCTGTGCGTGCCGGCCCAGCGCCAGCCAATGTTCGGGAGTCAGCATCCTTCCTCCTGCCCGGAGACGGCGGCTCAGGCCGCGTCGAATTCCAGGTTGTCGATCAAACGCGTGCGCCCCAGGCGCGCGGCCACCAGCGCCACCAGGCCGGGTTCGTCCGGCGAGCGCGGGCGCGTGAGGTCGGCGCGGCGCACTTCGGCGTAGTCCACGGTGAAACCCGCGGCCTCGAGCCGCGACGTGGCCTCGTCCTCGATGCCCGGCACCGGCAGGCCCTGGCGGGCGGCGTCGCGCATGAAGCACAGCGTCTGGTAGATGCGCACCGCGGTGCGGCGCTCGTCGCCCTCGAGGTACTGGTTGCGCGAGCTCATGGCCAGGCCGTCGGCCTCGCGCAGCGTCGGCGCCGGGATGATCTCCACCGGGAAGCTCATCTCCTTGGCCATGTAGCGGATCACCTGCAGCTGCTGGTAGTCCTTGCGGCCGAACACCGCCAGGTCGGGCTGCACCATGTTGAACAGGCGCGCCACCACCTGCGCCACGCCGTTGAAATGGCCGGGCCGGTGCGCGCCGCACAGGATGTCGGTGATGCCCGGCACGTGCATCTGCACGCAGCCGATGGTGCCGAACGGGTACATCTGCTCCACCGTCGGCAGGAACAGCGCGTCGCAGCGCTGCTCGGCCAGGCCGTTGATGTCGCGGTCGGGCGTGCGCGGGTAGCGCGCATAGTCTTCGTTGGGCCCGAACTGGGTCGGGTTCACGAAGATGCTGGCCACGACCTTGTCGGCGTGCTTGCGCGCCAGCTCCACCAGGGCGAAATGCCCGGCGTGCAGGTTGCCCATGGTGGGCACGAAACCGACGCTGGCGCCTTCGCGGCGCCATTGCCGCAGCTGGGCGCGCAGCGCGGCCAGCGTGGTGTGGGTCTGCATCAGTCGTATCCGTGTTCGGGGGCGGGGAAGGCGCCGCTGCGCACGGCGTCGGCGTAGGCGCGGAAGGCGCCTTCGATCGAGCCGCCGTCGGCGAGGAAATCCTTGACGAAACGCGGGCGCCGGTGGCCGCTGTTCATGCCCAGCAGGTCGTGCAGCACCAGGATCTGGCCGTCGCAGGCCGGGCCCGCGCCGATGCCGATGGTGGGGATGGCGACCGCGGCGGTGATTTCCGCGGCCAGCGAGGACGGCACGCATTCGAGCACCAACGCGTCGGCGCCGGCATCGGCCACGGCCTTCGCGTCTTCGAGCAGGCGGCGCGCGGCGGCGGCCTCGCGGCCCTGCACCTTGTAGCCGCCCAGGCGCAGCACCGACTGCGGCGTCAGGCCCAGGTGCGCACAGACCGGGATCTCGCGCTCGGACAGGAGGCGGATGACCTCGAGCTTGTGGCCCGCGCCCTCGAGCTTGGCCATGGCGGCGCCGGCCTGCAGGAAGCGCGTGCTGGCGTCGAGCGCGCGCTCCGGCGTGGCATCGGCCTGGAACGGCAGGTCGGCCACCAGCAGCGCGGTGTAGAGCCCGCGCGCCACGCAGGCCGTGTGGTAGGCGATGTCGTCCACCGTCACCGGCAGCGTGCTGTCGTGGCCCTGGCAGACCATGCCCAGGGAATCACCCACCAGCACCAGGTCGATGCCGGCGGCGTCGACGCTGCGGGCGAAGCCGGCGTCGTAGGCGGTGATGGCGGCGATGCGCCGGCCCTCGGCCTTCATGCGCCGCAGGGCAGGCACCGTCAGGCGCGCGCGCGCCGGGGCCTTGGGATCGTTGGCGTACATGGCGGGATCCGGAAGTGGGGAGTCCTAAGGTATCGCTTGGATACCCGATGCATCCACCGCGGCGAGCAGCTGGTCCACCCGGCCCCGCCCCGGAACCGCCAGGCCGGGTGCGATTTCCGCCAGCGGCACCAGCACGAAGGCCCGCTCGTGCAGGCGCGGGTGCGGCAGGGTCAGGCCCGGGTCGTCGCGCACTTCGTCGCCATAGACCAGCAGGTCGAGGTCCACGGTGCGTGGGCCCCAGCGTTCGGCGCCTTCGCCGCGCACGCGGCCGAAGCGGGCTTCGACGGCCAGCAGGGCCTGCATCAGTTCGCTGGCGCCGAGTTCCGTGCGCAGTTCGACCACGCCATTGAGGAAATCCGGCTGGTCGGTGCGGCCCCAGGCCGGCGTGCGGTAGAAGGACGAGCACCGCCGCACCGACGTGCCGGGCAGCCTGCCCAGGGCGTCGATCGCGGCCAGCAGGTTGGCCTGCACCTCGCCCTCGTTGCCGCCGAAGGCGACGAAGGCGCGCACCGGCGCGCCCGCGTTCACTCCGCGGCCCCTGCCCCGCCTCCCGGCCTCGGGCGGCGGCGACGGCGGCGGCGTTTGGGCGCGGCGCCGGCGTCGTCGTCCATGGCGTCATCCCCTGCCTCGCCGTCGGCATCGCGGCGCGGCGCCTTGGGCTGCAGGCGGTCGGCCAGTTCACCCGGCGCCTGGGCCTGGGCCTCGCGCCAGAAGGCCACGTCCTCCACCACCTCGGGCGCGGCGGTGGCGCGCAGCTCGAGGAAGTCGAAGGCGGCGCGGAAGCGCGGGTGCGACAGCAGCCGGAACACGCGCTTGCGCACGCGCTGCGAGAAACGCGGCTGCAGCAGCCAGATCTCCTGCATCGGCAGCGAGAACCGGCGCGGCAGCGCGATGCGGTGGGCCTGGTGCAGGGTGACGCGGTCGGCGGCGCGCTGCTGCGCCACCAGCGGGTCGATGCCCGACTTCTGCAGCACGGCCAGTTCGCGGCAGTAAGCCGGCCACAGCAGCGCGGCGAACAGGAAGGCCGGCGTGACCGGCTTGTCGGCGGCGATGCGGGCGTCGGTGTTGCGCAGGGCCTGCAGCACCATCGTGCGCAGCGCGCCGCTGCGGTTGGTGGCCAGGGCCTTGGCGGTCTCGGGGAACAGCGCCGGCAGCAGGCCCAGCTCCTCGAGCAGCAGGAAGCTCTTTTCGGCGTGCCCGGCCAGGAACATCTTCAGGCACTCGTCGAACAGGCGGGCCGGCGGCGCACCGCCCAGCAGCTCGGCCAGCCCGGGAATGGGCGCGGCGGCCTCGGGAGCGATGGTGAAACCCAGCTTCGCCGCCAGGCGCGCCGCGCGCAGCATGCGCACCGGATCCTCGCGGTAGCGCTCCACCGGGTCGCCGATCAGGCGCAGCACGCGCTGCTGCACGTCGGCGTAACCCCCCACGTAGTCGCGCACCGAGAAGTCCTCGATGGCGTAGTACAGCGCGTTGGCGGTGAAGTCACGGCGGACCGCGTCGTCCTCGATGCTGCCGTAGACGTTGTCGCGCAGCAGGCGGCCGCCGTCGTCGGTGGAGCGGTCGTCGGTGTCGTCGGCGCTGTTGGCGCGGAAGGTGGCGACTTCGATGATTTCCTTGCCGAACACCACGTGCGCCAGGCGGAAGCGGCGGCCGATCAGCCGGCAGTTCCGGAACAGGGCCTTGACCTGTTCGGGCGTGGCGTCGGTGGCGACGTCGAAGTCCTTGGGGTGGCCGCCGACCAGCAGGTCGCGCACGGCGCCGCCGACCAGGTAACCCTGGAAGCCGCCGTCGCGCAGGCGGTAGAGCACCCGCAGCGCGTTGGGGCTGATGTCCTTGCGGGAGATGCCGTGGTCGGCGCGGGCGACGACCAGGGGCGGTATCGGGGTGGCGATGGCGGTGTCCGTCATGGGCTGGTGGCGGCGCGGGATCCTTGCGCGGCGGCGGGTGGCCCCGGGAACGGCGAAACCCTTCCCGGAGGCGATCAAGCCCGGTATACTAGCGCCCGCATCATCGCTTCGCCATCCGCGCTCCCTTCGTCTAGTGGCCTAGGACACGGCCCTCTCAAGGCTGGAACAGGGGTTCGAGTCCCCTAGGGAGCGCCACTCATTCCAGAAGGCCCGGCCAACGCCGGGCCTTCTTCGTTTCCGGTCCGCGCTGGGCGCGGCGGCGCCCCGGGCGTTAGAATTGCGGCATTGAATCCACGTGCCAGGGAACGCCCCATGCCCTTCGTCGTCACCGAGAACTGCATCCGCTGCAAGTACACCGACTGCGTCGAGGTCTGCCCGGTGGACTGCTTCCACGAGGGCCCGAATTTCCTGGTGATCGACCCCGAGGAGTGCATCGACTGCACCCTGTGCGAGCCGGAGTGCCCGGCCAAGGCCATCTTCCCCGAGGACGACGTGCCGGCCGGCCAGGAGGGCTACATCGCCCTCAATGCCGAGCTGTCGAAGGAATGGCCGGTCATCACCACCCGCAAGGACCCGCTGCCGGATGCCGCCGACTGGGACGGCAAGACCGGCAAGCTCGGCGAACTGAAGCGCTGAACCCGGTTCGCCGGCGTTTCAGCCCAGGCGGGCTTTCAGCAGGGCCAGCAGCTGGGTCGCCACGCCGGTGCGGATCGGCTGGCCGTCCTGGCCCAGGGCCACGACGCGGGTCTGGCCGTCCACGGCTTCGGCGCGCACCAGCATCGACACGCCCTGGTAGCTCACTTCGTAGCTGTTGAGCAGCTGCGCGCGGTCGCCGATGGTGGCGCCCTCGATCTTGCCCAGGGCGATGCCGATGCGGCGCCAGCTGCTCTCGACCGAGTCGGCCAGCATGAACGACTCGATGCCGGCCACGCTGGCGGCCTGCGACGCGGAATCGCCGACGGAGCTCGGCACGCCCTCGCCCGGCGCGGCCATGGCGGCGCCCGCCGGGGCGTCGGGGATGCTGATGGCGCCGGCGGTGGACGGCACGTCCAGGCCCGGCGGCACTTCCAGCGGCTGGTTCTGGCGGCTTTCCTGGTAGGCGGCCTCGTTGCCCCACTTGCTGCGGATCCAGCCGCAGCCGCTGGACGCGAACACGGTGACGACCAGGGCGCCGGCCAGCAGCGGGCGGAAGGAAAGCGTGGACGGGGTCATGCGGTTCTCCTGGCAGGCCGCGCGGGAGGGCGCGCGGCGCGATGTGTGGGGCGGCAAGGTTACTTCAGTTCCGATTCGATGCGCTCGGCCAGGGCGGCCATGGCCGCGGCCTCGCCTTCATGGGCCGCGGACAGGGGCAGCAGCGGCAGCCGCAGCCCGTGGCCGATGCCCTGGCGGGCCAACAGGGCCTTCACCGGGATCGGGTTGGGCTCGACGCCCAGGAAGTCGTAGAGGCCGGCCAGCCGGGCGTCGAGGGCACGGGCTGCGTCGGCCTCGCCGGCGCGCACCAGGGCGCACAGGCGGGCGAAGGCGCGCGGCACCACGTTCGAGGCCACCGAGATGACGCCGGCGGCGCCGCCGAGCATGGCGCGCACGAAGGTGGGGTCGTCGCCGCTGAGCAGGGCGAAACCGGGCCCGGCCAGCGGGTACAGGGCCTGCCAGCGCGCTTCGTCGCCGCGGGCTTCCTTCAGGCCGACGATGTTCGGGTGGCGGCAAAGGCGCGCCACCGTTTCCGGCTGCATGTCGCAGCCGGTGCGGCCGGGCACGTTGTAAAGCACCACCGGCAGGCCGCCCTGCTCCGCCACGGCGGTGTAGTGCGCCACCAGGCCGTCGGGCGTCGGGCGCACGTAGGGCGGCGTGACCACCAGCGCGGCGTTGGCGCCGTGGTCGCGGGCCAGGCGCGTCTGGGCGATGGTCTTGGCGGTTCCCGACAGGCCGGTGCCGGCCAGCACCGGCACGCGCCCGCCCACCCGGGCGACGGCGGCGCGCAGCAGCGCGGCGTATTCGTCGTCGGAGAGCGTGGCGGCCTCGCCGGTGGAGCCGGCGACGACCACGGCGGCGGTGCCGCCTTCGATCTGGGCGTCGAGCAGGCGCTGCCAGGCGTCGTAATCGGGCGCGCCGGAGGCCGTGAACGGCGTCGCCAGCGCGGTGATGCTGCCGGAAAGGTGCAATGTAGGGGCCTTGCGGGAAGTTTGGCCGATGTTACTTGCGGCCGGAAAGCGGCGGCAAGTATGCTGGCTTCGAACCTTTCGCGCGCCCACCGGCGCGCCGCCACGGAACACCGAATTGACCGACCCTGCCGCGCGCCCCGCCGCCAACGAGAACCACCTGCTGATCAGCGCGTACACCACGCATCCGCAGTCGCCGCTGCTGGCCGTCACCCGCCGCATTTCCGACAGTGGCTGCAACCTGGTGGACGCGCGCCTGTCCACCGTGGGCCGCGACGTGTCCGTGACCGCGCTGGCCACCGGCTCCTGGGACGCCGTGGCCAAGCTCGAGGCCATGCTCACCCGGCTCGAGCGCGAGGAAGGCTTCAAGCTGGTCTGGTACCGCACCGGCCCCAAGGCCCTGCAGTCGAACCTGCTGCCCTACATCGTCGAGGTGGTGGCGGCCGACAAGCCCGGCATCCTGTTCCAGCTGGCCGATTTCTTCGACCGCCAGGGCATCACGGTGGAAAGCCTGCACAGCTCGCGCTACCGGGCCATGCAGACCGGCGCCGACATGTTCTCGGCCCAGGTCACCATCGGCATCCCGGCCAACATGCACATCGCCGCGCTGCGCGACGACTTCCTCGAGTTCTGCGACCACCTCAACCTCGACGCCATCATGGACCCGATGAAGTTCTGAGGAACCGATGATCGAAACCGGCGACAAGACCCCCGACCTGGCCCTCACCCTCGGCAGCGGCGCGTCCGCCCGGCTCTCCGATTACCGCGGCAAGTGGCTGGTGCTGTACTTCTACCCCAAGGATTCCACGCCCGGCTGCACCACCGAGGGCCTGGACTTCAACGCCCTGCTTACCTCCTTCCGCCGCGCGAAATGCGAGGTGCTGGGCGTCTCGCGCGATTCGGTGAAGTCGCACGCCAACTTCTGCGCGAAGCAGGGTTTCCGCTTCGACCTGGTCTCCGACGCCGATGAAAGCGTGTGCAACGCCTTCGGCGTCATCAAAGAGAAGAACATGTATGGCAGGAAGGTGCTTGGCATCGAGCGCAGCACCTTCCTGCTCGACCCGGACGGCCGGGTCGCCCAGGCCTGGCGCGGCGTGAAGGTGCCCGGCCATGCCGACGCCGTGTTCGAAGCGCTCAAGCAGCACCAGCAGGCCGCCAAGGCAAAGTGACCCACGCCGTGCACATCCCCGCCGCCGACTCGCCCCGCGAGCCTCGGCGGCGCCGTCCTTTCCGGGGTGAAAACCCCTAGCCCGAGAAGCCCATGACCCGATCCAAGCGCATCTACGTCCTGGACACCAACGTGCTCATGCACGACCCCACCGCGCTGTTCAAGTTCGAGGAGCACGACGTCTTCATCCCGATGATGGTGTTGGAGGAGCTGGACAACGGCAAGAAGGGCCACTCGGAAGCCAGCCGCAACGCGCGCCAGGTCAGCCGCTTCCTCAACGAGATCATCGAGGCGCACGGCAGCGGCGGCATCGAGGACGGCGTCAGGCTGGTGCGGCCGCAGGGCCTGCAGCTGCGCGCGCCCGAGGCCGTCGGCCGGCTGCTGTTCCAGCTGCGCCCGGTGGAAGTGGGCAAGCGCTTCGGCCTGGTGCTGCCGGACAACCAGATCCTGGGCTCGATCCTGCAGCTGATCGAGGACAACCCGGGCGTGCCCGTGGTGCTGGTGTCCAAGGACATCAACCTGCGCATCAAGGCCTCGATCTCGGGCGTGAAGTCGGAGGATTACGAGAACGACCGCGCCATCGACGACTTCAACCTGCTCTTCACCGGCGCGACCGAACTGCCGGCCGATTTCTGGGAGCGGCACGAAGGCAACCTGCGCAGCTGGACCGACCGCGGCCGCACCTTCTACGAAGTGCGCCGCACCGCCGACGACGGCTGGTACCCGAACCAGTTCCTGTTCATGCCCGGCGACGACGAAGTGGAAATGAAGGTCGCGCGCCTGGACGACGACAAGGCCGTGCTGCAGATCGTCGACGACTTCCGCGCCCCGCAGCACCAGGTCTGGGGCATCAACGCGCGCAACCGCGAGCAGAACTTCGCCTTCAACGCGCTGATGGACCCGGAGATCGACTTCGTCACCCTGCTCGGCACCGCCGGCACCGGCAAGACCCTGCTGGCGCTGGCCGCGGGCCTGACCCAGACGATGGACATCCAGCGCTACCGCGAGATCATCATGACCCGCGCCACGGTGAGCGTGGGCGAGGACATCGGCTTCCTGCCGGGCACGGAAGAGGAAAAGATGACGCCGTGGATGGGCGCGCTCACCGACAACCTCGAAGTGCTCACCCACACCGAGGACCACGGCAGCTGGGGCCGCGGCGCCACCAACGAACTGCTGGCCAGCCGCATCAAGATCCGCTCGATGAACTTCATGCGCGGGCGCACCTTCCTCAACCGCTGGGTGATCGTGGACGAGGCGCAGAACCTCACGCCGAAGCAGATGAAGACGCTCATCACCCGCGCCGGCCCGGGCACCAAGATCATCTGCATGGGCAACGTCGAGCAGATCGACACGCCCTACCTCACCGAAACCACCTCGGGCCTGACCTACGCCGTGGACCGCTTCAAGAACTGGAACCACAGCGCGCACATCACCCTGCGCCGCGGCGAACGTTCGCGCCTGGCCGACTACGCCTCCGAGGTGCTCTGAGGCCATGGCGGAGCGGCTGGCCACCTGGGTCTGGGTCGGCGCCTCGGCGCTGGCCCTGGTGGCGGGCATGGTGAACGTGGTGGGTTACCTGGGCTTCGAGCACCAGGCCATCACCCACCTCACCGGCACCACCACGCTGCTGGGCGCGGCGCTGGCCGAGGGGCGCGGCACCGCGGCCTGGCAGCTGGCGGGCATGGTGCTGGCCTTCGTGGGCGGCGCGGCGCTGGGCGGGCTGCTCATCCAGGACAGCGTGCTGCGGCTGGGACGGCGCTACGGCGTGGCGCTGGCCATCGAGGCGGCGCTGCTGGCCGGCGCGGTGCCGCTGTTCCAGAAGGGCCTGTTCGCCGGCCCGCTGCTGGCGGCCGGCGCCATCGGCCTGCAGAACGCCATGGCCACCACCTACAGCGGTGCGGTGGTGCGCACCTCGCACGTCAGCGGCATGTTCACCGACCTGGGCATCATGGTGGGACACGCGCTGCGCGGGCTGCCGGTGGCGCGACGACGGCTTTGGCTGTGCCTGGTGATCATCAGCAGTTTCCTGGGCGGCGGCGTGCTCGGCGCGCTGGCCTTCGGCCATTGGCAGTACGCGGCGCTTTACCTGCCGGCGGCGCTCACCGGCGCCACCGGCCTGGGGTACGCGGTCTATCGCCACCGGCAGGTGGTCGCGGGCACAATCGCGCCATGAGCCACCGCACCGTCTGCGCCCTGACCATCGCCGGCTCCGATTCCGGCGGCGGCGCCGGCATCCAGGCCGACCTCAAGACCTTCGCCGCGCACCACGTGCACGGCCTGAGCGCGCTGGCCGCGCTCACCGCCCAGCACACCCGCGGCGTCACCGCGGTGCACGTGCCGCCGGCGGAGTTCCTGCGCGCGCAGATCGACGCCTGCTTCGACGACTTCCGCATCGGCGCGGTGAAGCTGGGCATGCTCGCCACCGCCGACATCATCCACGCCGTGGCCGACGCGCTCGAGGCGCACCGCCCCGCCGCCGTGGTGCTCGACCCGGTGATGGTGGCCACCTCCGGCGCCAAGCTGCTGGCCGACGACGCCCTGCAGGCGCTGCGCGAACGGCTGCTGCCGCTGGCCACCGTGCTCACGCCCAACATCCCCGAGGCCGAACTGCTGCTGGGCCACGCCATCCCCGACGACGAAGCGGCCGAAGCCGCGCTGGTGGAACTGCTGGCGCTCGACGCCAGGGCCGTGCTGCTCAAGGGCGGCCACCTGCCCGGCACCGGCGCCATGGTGGACCGCTTCGACGACGGCCACGTGCTGCTCGAATTCGAACACCCGCGCCTGGACATCGAAGGCCACGGCACCGGCTGCACCCTGGCCTCGGCCATCGCCGCCAACCTGTGCCGCGGCCAGGCGCTGCCCGAGGCCTGCGCCAACGCCACCGACTACGTGGCTGGCGCGCTGGCGAATGCGTACCGCCCCGGCAAGGGCAAAGCCGCGGTGCTCGACCACCTCTGGTGGCTAGCCAAGGGCCGGCCACAGGCGCCATGAACCCCCTGCCCCCGCGCGGCACGCCCGTCTTCCAGCCCAAGCTGCTGACGGTGCTGCGCGAGGGCTACGGCGCCGGCACGCTGCGCGCCGATGCCGTCGCCGGGCTCACCGTGGCGGTGGTGGCGTTGCCGCTGGCGATGGCCCTGGCGGTGGCCAGCGGCGCCGACCCGGCCACCGGCCTGGCCACCGCCATCGTCGCCGGCTTCCTGATTTCCGCGCTCGGCGGCTCGCGCTTCCAGATCGGCGGCCCCACCGGCGCCTTCATCCCCATCGTCTACGCCATCATCGCCACCCACGGCTTCGACGGCCTGGTGCTGGCCACCGCCATGGCCGGCGTGCTGCTGGTGCTGGCCGGCCTGCTGCGCGTGGGCGCGCTGATGAAATACATGCCGCAGCCGCTGGTGACCGGCTTCACCGCCGGCATCGCGGTGATCATCTTCGCCAGCCAGCTGCAGGAACTGCTGGGCCTGCCGCTGCGCGACGTGCCGGCGGCGTTCGTGCCGAAGCTGCAGGTGCTGGCCGCGAACCTCGGCGGCTTCAATCCCTGGGCGCTCGGCCTGGCGCTGGGCTGCGTGGCGGTGATCCTGGGCCTGCGGCGCCTGTCGGCGAGCACGCCGGGTTTCCTGGTGGCGGTGGTGCTCGCTTCCGCCGCGGTGGCGCTGCTTGGCCTCCCGGTGGACACCATCGGCACGCGCTTCGGCGGCATTCCCAGCGCCCTGCCCCGCTTCCACCTGCCGGACGCCAGCCTGCCGCGGCTGCTGGAACTGCTGCCGGCGGCCTTCACCATCGCCTTCCTCGCCGGCGTGGAATCGCTGCTCTCGGCCGTGGTGGCCGACGGCATGACCGGCGCCAAGCACCGTTCGAACACCGAGCTCATCGCCCAGGGCGCGGCCAACGTCGGCTCGGCGCTGTTCGGCGGGCTGCCGGCCACCGGCGCCATCGCCCGCACCGCCACCAACATCCGCGCCGGCGGCCGCACGCCGGTGGCGGGCATGCTGCACGCGGCCTTCCTGCTGGGCTTCGTGCTGGTGGCCGCGCCGCTGGCCAGCTACGTGCCGCTGCCGGCGCTGGCCGGCGTGCTGGTGGTGGTGGCCTGGAACATGAGCGAACACGGCGCCTTCCGGCACATCCTGCGCTCGGCGCCGCGCGCCGACCGCCTCGTGCTGCTGCTCACCTTCGGGCTCACGGTGTTCGTGGACCTCACGCTCGCCATCGAAGTGGGCATGGTGGTGGCGGCCTTCGCCTTCATGCACCGGATGGCGGGGCTGTTCGAGGTGAGCTCGGGCGTGAAGCTGTTCGAGGCGGGCGACGAGGACGAGGCCGGCGCAGATTCCGGCCAGCGCGCGGCGCTGCCGGAGGGCGTGGAGGTGTTCCGCTTCAGCGGCCCGCTGTTCTTCGGCGCGGCCAACCGGCTCGACAACCTGATGGACCGTTTCCCCACCCCGCCCAGGGTGTTCATCCTGCGCATGGGCCAGGTGCCCTTCGTGGACGCCAGCGGCGTGCATGCGCTGCACGCGCTGGCCGAACGCTGCCGGCGCCAGGGCATCGTGCTGGTGGTGTCGGGCCTGCAGCCCCAGCCCACCGAAGTGCTCGACCGCATGCACCTGCCGCACGCCGGCCTGGTGCACCGCGTGCCCGACTTCCCGGCCGCGCTGGCGCTGGCCCGGACGCTGGCCGCGCCCCCCGGCATGGGCTAGCATCCGGGCACCACGCCACCGGAGCCCCACGATGCGCAGCGGCAACCCCGCCCTCAACGAAAATACCTTCCTCGACGTCGGCAGCGGCCAGGTCGTCTCCCGCGACGAATCCCAGGTGATGACGCTCAACGGCACGGTCAACAAGACCGGCTTCCTGCTGCTGCTCGCGGTCGCCACCGCCGCCTACACCTGGAGCCTGTTCGACCCGCTCAACCCGGGCGCCGTGATGCCCTGGATGCTGGTGGGCGGCATCGGCGGCTTCATCGTGGCCATCGTCACGGTGTTCAAGAAGACCTGGGCGCCGGTGACCGCGCCGATGTACGCGCTGCTGGAAGGCCTGTTCCTGGGCGGCATCTCGGCCTTCTTCGAAGCCCGTTTCCCGGGCATCGTGATGCAGGCGGTGATGCTGACGCTCGGCGTGCTGGCGGCGCTGCTGCTGGCCTACAAGTCGGGCCTGATCCGCGCCACCGAGAACTTCAAGCTCGGCGTCGTGGCCGCCACCGGCGGCATCGCCCTGCTTTATCTCGTGAACATGGGCATGCGCCTGTTCGGGTTCGAGGGCATGGGCTTCATCCACGAGTCGAGCCTGATGGGCATCGCCTTCAGCGCCTTCGTGGTGGTGATCGCCGCGCTGAACCTGGTGCTGGACTTCGACTTCATCGAATCCGGCGCCGAAGCCGGCGCGCCCAAGTACATGGAGTGGTACGGCGCCTTCGGCCTGGTGGTGACGCTGGTCTGGCTGTACCTGGAAATCCTGCGCCTGCTGGCCAAGCTGCAGTCGCGCGACTGACGCAGGCCGATCGCATGGCACGGAACGCGCGCCGGCCGGTGCGGCCGCGCGCGTCGGCCGGCCGCCTGCCGAAGGCGGCGCTTGGGCTGGGCTCGCTGCTGGTGCTCGCCGGTGGGGCCTGGTTCGCGGGCCTGCCGGTCCTGGTGTCCCTGGTTTACCTGGCCATGAGCCTGGCCACCCTTGCGGCCTATGCCGTGGACAAATCGGCGGCGCAGGCGAACCGACGCCGCATCCCCGAAAACACCCTGCATCTGTTCGCGCTGCTCGGCGGCTGGCCGGGCGCCCTGGTGGCGCAGCAGTGGCTGCGGCACAAGTCGGTGAAAGCCTCCTTCCTCGCGATGTTCTGGACCACGGTCCTGCTCAACCTCGGGGCGCTGGCCTGGTTCGTGTCCCGGGGCCATGGCTGAGCCCGCGCTGTTCGATCTCGACTAGGGCGCGTCCTTCGCCGGCAGGCCGCGCAGGAAGGCAATGCTCTCCCGCAGCGCGCGCTGGCCGGCCTCGCCGTCGAGGTTGAACTGGTATTCGTGGCCGAGCGCCGGCGTGTAGTCGTCGGGGAAGAACAGCCGCGTCACCGGCACGCCCTGTGCCTCGAGCGCCTCGGCCAGCGCAACCGAATGCAGCGCGAGCGGGTCGGCGTTGCCCACCGAGATGAACGTGGGCGGGAAGTCCGGCGTCACGTGCGCCGGCACGGAGAACTGCGCCACCTGCGGGTCGCCGCGGACGTCGCGCAGGCCAAAATAAGCCCAGAACACCGTGCGCATGAAGCCGGCGAAGGGACCCTCGCCGCCGACCAGGGCCGCGTCGTAGGGGCCGCAGTACAGCAGGGCGCCGGCCAGCCCGCCCGGCGGCAGCGCGGGTTCGAAACCGATGGCCCGCGCATAGGCCGGCGCGGCGATGGCCGCCGACAGCTGGGCGGCGACCTGGGCGCCCGCCGAATCCCCCGCCAGCACCAGGCGCGAGGGGTCGACCGGCAGGCCGTCGGGCGCCGAGGCCAGGTAGGCCAGCGCGCGGTTGGCCTGCCGCACCGGCGTCGGGTACTTCGCTTCGGGCGCAAGCGTGTACTGCACGCTGGCGACGGCAAAGCCCTGGCCCGCCAGCACCCGGGCGTAGTTGGCCAGGTCCTGCTTGTCGCCCGAGATGAAGCCGCCGCCGTGGATCCAGACGATGGTGGCCAAGGGGCCGTCGGCACCGGCCGGGGCATACAGGTCCAGGCGCCCGTCCGGGTCCGCGGGGTCGTAGGCGAGGTCGCGCCACTCGCGCACGCCCGGGGGTACGTGCTTCTGCAGGGCGGCCGAGGCCTCGATCGCGCCCTGGTCGAACGCGCGCCGGATCAGCAGCACGGAGGGCCAGGGACTGAGTTGGAAAGCCAGCCAGGCCGCGAGGGCCAGGAGCCCCAGCCCGGCCAGTCCCCACGCCAGGATCCTTGCGATGCCGCCCCGCTGCCGCCGACGTGCCATGCGCATCTCCCCGCCGCGCATGCGGGCGCGGTCGGGGCGAGCATATCGTCCGGGCGTGGTGGCGCGATGAAGGCCCCAACGCAAAGGGGCGCCCGAAGGCGCCCCCGCGTGGCAAGCCCCGCCCGGTATCAGGCCGCGGCGCGGCGCGCGATGGCCTGGGCAAAGGACTGGGTGGTGCCGGTGCCGCCGAGGTCCGGCGTAAGGTTGTCCTTGGCCGCCATGGTGTCGACGATGGCCTGGCGCAGGCGCGCAGCTTCGGCGACCTTGCCGATGTGTTCGAGCATCTGCACCGCGCCCAAAAGCAGGGCCACCGGGTTGGCGATGCCCTTGCCGGCGATGTCCGGCGCCGAACCGTGCACGGCCTCGAAGATGGCCGCCTCGGTGCCGATGTTGGCGCCCGGGGCCAGGCCCAGGCCGCCGACCAGGCCGGCGCACAGGTCGGAGATGATGTCGCCGAACAGGTTGGTGGTGACGATCACGTCGAACTGCTCGGGCTTCATCACCAGCTGCATGCAGGTGTTGTCCACGATCATCTCGTTGCACTGGATGTCGGGGTACTCGGCCGCCACCTGGCGCGCCACCTTCAGGAACAGGCCCGAGGTGGACTTGAGGATGTTGGCCTTGTGCACGATGGTGACCTTCTTGCGGCCCACGCGGCGGGCCAGGTCGAAGGCGTAGCGCACGATGCGCTCGGAGCCGCGGCGGGTGATCTTCTGCACCAGCGTGGCGGTCTCGCCGTCGGCGGTGAGGTTCTGGCCCTCGCCGATGTAGGCGCCCTCGGTGTTCTCGCGCACCGTGATGAGGTCGATGTTCTCGTAGCGCGACTTGGTGTTCGGGAAGGTGATCGCCGGGCGCACGTTCGCGTACAGGTCGAAGCGCTTGCGCAGCTCGACGTTGATGGACGAGAAGCCTTCGCCCACCGGCGTGGTCAGCGGGCTCTTCAGGGCCACGCGGTGCTTGTGGATGGCCTCGAGCGTGGCGGCGGGCAGCAGCTCGCCCTGGGTCTCGTAGGCCTTCAGGCCGGCTTCCACGAAGTCGTACTGCAGCCCGAGCTTCATCGCGTCGAGCACCGACAGGGTGGCGTCCATGATTTCAGGGCCGATGCCGTCGCCACGGATCACCGCGATCGTCTGGGTCATAAGTTCTTGTTCTTCCAAAGGGTTTTCGCGGCCGGGCGGCCGCGTGGGGCGCAGTATTATGCCAGAAGCCACGCCACCCCCGCCCACTGGACCTTGGTAGGGTCCCGGGCGGGGCCGGGGCTCAGTGCCCGTGTTCGGCCGGGGCCGGGGCGTGCGCGCCCGCGCCCTCGAGCTGGTCGAGGAAATCCACGCCGCGGCGCAGGTGCGGGATGACGATGGAACCGCCCACCACCAGGGCCACGCTGAAGGCTTCGAAGAACTCGTCGCGGTTGACGCCGGCTTCCTTGCACTGGGCGATGTGGTAGCTGATGCAGTCGTCGCAGCGCAGCACCATCGAGGCCACCAGGCCCATCAGTTCCTTGGTCTTGAGGTCGAGCGCGCCGGCCTTGTAGGTCTGGGTGTCGAGCGCGAAGAAGCGCCGCACCACCTGGTTGTCCTGGCCCAGGATGCGCTCGTTCATGCGCTGGCGGAATTCGGTGAATTCGCGCACGCGGTCCTTCTCGCCGGCGCTCATGCCCTGCCCTCCAGCAGCGGGGCCAGGCCGCCGGCGCGGTCCAGCGCCACCAGGTCGTCGTAGCCACCCACGTGGGTGTCGTCGATGAAGATCTGCGGCACCGAGGTGCGCCTGGCGCGGGCCATCATTTCCTGGCGACGCTCGAGGTCGAGGTCCACGCGCACTTCTTCCCAGCTGGCGCCGCGGGACTTGAGGAAATTCTTGGCCGCCACGCAGTAGGGGCAGACGGCGGTGGTGTACATCACGACCTTGGGCACGGGGTTCCTCCGGATTGACCCGGCCAGTGTGGCGGCGCGCCGCCGGCATTTCCAGCCGCGGCGCGCAACGCTGCGGCGCGCACGGCGGCCGGATTAACGGCGGATTCACCCGCGCCGAAGGCCCGAGCCGCTATCCTGAGCCGTCACCCCAACGGAGTCGCCGTGCGCATCCTCGCCCCCGCCGCCCTCACCCTGGCCCTCGCCCTGGCCTGCGGCGCCCGTGCGCAGGACGGCCAGCTGCCGGACATCGGCTCGTCGGCGGCGGAGATGATCGACCCGGGCACCGAGGCCGAATACGGCGCCTACCTGATCTACGAACTGCGCCGCCTCAACCTGCTGGTCGAAGACCCGCTGGTCGACGCCTGGCTGCAGGGCATGGGCTACCGCCTGGCCGCCAGCAGCGACACGCCGGAGCACGGCTTCACCTTCTTCATGATGCGCGACCGGCAGATCAACGCCTTCGCCACCCTCGGCGGCTACGTCGGCATGAACGCCGGCCTGGTGCTCACGGCCGAAAACGAGGCCGAGGTGGCGGGCGTGATGGCGCACGAGGTCGCGCACGTCAGCCAGCACCACGTGCTGCGCGCCTACGAGCGCGCGCAGAAGGACCAGGTGCCGATCATGCTGGCCATGCTGGGCGCCATCGCCGCCGCCCAGGCGGTGGGCGACAGCGGCGGCCGCGACAACTCCAGCGGCAACGCCAGCATGGCCGCCGTGGCCGGCGCGATGGCGCTGATGCAGCAGCGCCAAATCAACTACACCCGCTCGAACGAGTCCGAGGCCGACCGCATCGGCATCCAGACCCTGGCCCGCGCCGGCTACGACCCCAACGGCATGGCCGACTTCTTCGAGCGCATGCAGCGGGCCAGCCGCAGCAATTCGGGCGGCTACCAGGTGCCGGAATACCTGCGCACCCACCCGGTCACCACCACCCGCATCAGCGAAACGCGCCAGCGCGCCGGCCGCCTGCTCCAGGAACGCCCCGCCGGTACCGCCGCCGTGCGGGCGCCCTCGCCCCTGTTGCTGCCCGGCAGCCTGAGCCTGGCCGGCGCCGACGACGCCCTGCCGGGCCGCGAGGAAACCTTCCCCTGGGCGCGCGAGCGCCTGCGCGTGCTCAGCGCCGTCAGCGCCAGCGCCGCCGTCCTCGAATACCAGGCCATGGCCCGCGCCCCCGGCAACCAGGTCGACGACGCCCAGCGTTACGGCCTGGCCCTGGCCCTGTCGCGCGCCGGCCGCCACGCCGAGGCCGAACGCACCCTGGCCGGGCTGGTGGAGCGCCACCCCGGCGACCTGTGGCTGGAGCTGGCCCAGGCCGAGGCCGCAGCCCTGGCGCGCCACGACGCCCTGGCCACCGAACGCTTCGAATCCCTGCTGCGGCGCCACCCGGAAAGCCGCCCGGTGCGCCTGGCCTACTCGCAGGCCCTGGGCGAACGGGCCACGCCGGAGGCGGGCCGCCGGGCCCAGGACGTGCTGCGCCCGCTGCTGGCCGAAAGCGGCGACGACCCCCTGTTCCAGCGCAACTTCGCCCGCGCCAGCGAACTGGCCGGCGACGAGGTCCGGGCCAGCGAGGCCTATGCCGAGGCCGCCTTCCTCAACGGTCGCGCGGTGGACGCCCTGAACCAGCTCGACCGGCTAAAGCAGCGGGAAGACCTCACGTACTACCAGCGCGCCCGCATCGAGGCCCGCATGGCCGCCATCACCCCGGTGGTGCTGGAGATGCGCCGCCAGGGCATCCGCGCCGAGGAACAGCGCCCCGACATGCGCTGAGGCCGTCCGCCGGCCCTGTCACCGACCGGTCACAAAAGTTTTATCTACTTGCACGCAGGCCCCTCCGGTGACACGGTAAACCTGTGCAGAAACGCATCCTCATCGTTGACGACGAACCCGCCATCCGGGAGATGGTGGCCTACGCCCTGCGCAAGGCCGAGTACGAGCCGGTGCACGCCGGCGACGCCCGCGAGGCCCAGGTGGCGATCACCGAAAGGGTGCCCGACCTGATCCTGCTCGACTGGATGCTGCCTGGCAGCAGCGGCCTGGAGCTGGCCCGGCGCTGGCGCAAGGACGAACTCACCCGCGACGTGCCGATCATCATGCTCACCGCCCGCGGCGAGGAGAACGACCGGGTGTCCGGCCTGGAATCGGGCGTGGACGACTACGTGGTCAAGCCCTTCTCGGCCCGCGAACTGCTGGCCCGAATCCGCGCCGTCATGCGCCGCTCGCGCGACGACGAGGATGACGGTTCCGTGACCGTCGGCGGCCTGCGCATCGACGGCGCCGCCCACCGCGTGTTCGCCGGCGACCAGCCGGTGCACGTGGGCCCCACCGAGTACCGCCTGCTGCACTTCTTCATGACCCACGCCGACCGCGTGTACACCCGCACCCAGCTGCTCGACCATGTCTGGGGCGGCAACGTCTACGTCGAGGAACGCACCGTGGACGTGCACATCCGGCGCCTGCGCAAGGCGCTTGAGCCCTACCACCTCGACGACATGGTGCAGACCGTGCGCGGCGCCGGCTACCGCTTCTCCGCGGCGGCGGACTGAAGGAGCGCCCGGCCGGATGAGCGTGTCCATGCTGTTGCGGCTGGCCTGGCGCCAGTCCCTGATCCGGCTGCTGCTGTACTACGCCGTCGCGCTGGGCATTGGCCTGCTCGTGGGCGAACCCTGGTGGGCCCTGGGCCTGGCCACCGCGGCCCTGGCGGCGCGTGCCTACTGGCGGCTCTACCGCGTGCTGCGTTTCCTGGACTGGCGCAAGCAGCTGCGCACGGTGGACGGCCAGGGCCTGTGGGCCGCGCTGGAAACCCTGATCCACCGCCGCCAGACCGAAAACCGCACCCGCAGCCGCCGGCTGGTGCGCCTGCTGCGCGCCTACCGCCAGGCCGCCACGGCCATGCCCGACGGCGCCCTGGTCATACACCGCCGCGACGGCCGCCTGGTCTGGTTCAACAAGACCGCGCGCCACCTCGTCGGCCTGCGCTACCCCCAGAGCCTGGGCGAGCCCCTGGTCGATTTCTTCGCCGGCAACCCGCGCGTGCGCGAGTGGCTGGCCGCCGCCCAGACCGACGAGCCGCTCACCGACGTGGCCAGCCCCACCGACCCGATGGTGCGCCTGAGCCTGCGCCTGATCCCCTACTCCGCCACCCAGTGGATGCTGGTGGTGCGCGACGTGACCAAGCTGATGCGGCTCGAGCAGGTGCGCCGTGATTTCGTCGCCAACGTCTCGCACGAACTGCGCACGCCGCTGACCGTGGTGCACGGCTACCTGGACATGATCGAGCCGGAAGAGCACCCCGACCTGGCCGTGATGGTCGAGGAAATGCGCCGGCAGTCGCAGCGCATGACCCAGCTGGTGGAAGACCTGCTCACCCTGTCGCGCCTCGAGGCCCAGGAGCACCTGCCCGAGGAGCCGATGGCCATGGCGCCCATGCTGGTCACCCTGCGCCGCGAGGCCGAGGCCCTGAGCCAGGGCCGGCACCAGGTGAGCGTGGAGGACCGGGCCGGCTGCGACCTCACCGGCTCCACCAAGGAGCTGCACAGCGCCTTCTCCAACCTGGTCAGCAACGCCGTGCGCTACACCCCCACCGGCGGCCGCATCGCCGTGCGCTTCGAGCGCACCGCCGACGGCGGCGCCCGGCTGGCGGTGCAGGACAGCGGCTACGGCATCCCCGAGCAGCACCTGCCGCGCATCACCGAGCGCTTCTACCGGGTTTCCACCAGCCGCTCGCGCGAATCCGGCGGCACCGGCCTGGGCCTGTCCATCGTCAAGCACGTGCTGAGCCTGCACCAGGCCCGGCTGGAAGTGGAAAGCGAGGTCGGCCGCGGCAGCACCTTCGCCTGCGTGTTCGGCCCGGCCCGGGTGCGCATGCGGCAGGCGCCGGGCGAAGCCTGAGGCCGCCGGCGGCGGGAAACACGTAAAGTAGCGGCATGAGCCCCGACAGCCCCGAACCGATCGACCTGCACGCCCCGGACCTGTACCTCAACCGGGAGCTGTCGCAGCTGGAATTCAACTTCCGCGTCCTGGCCCAGGCCCGCGACCCGCGCGTGCCCCTGCTCGAGCGCCTGAAGTACCTGTGCATCAGCTGCACCAACCTCGACGAGTTCTTCGAGATCCGCGCCGCCACCGTGCGCACCGCCCAGCAGTTCGGCGGCCCGCTGCCACCCGACGGCATCGCGCCGACGCGCGCGCTGGAGCTGATCCACGACAAGGCGGCGATACTGGTCGACCAGCAGTACCGCTACTGGAACGAAACCCTGCGGCCCGAGCTCAACGCCGCCGGCATCCGCATCCTGGCGCATTCGTCCTGGAACGCGCGCCAGAAGAAGTGGCTGCACAAGTACTTCCAGGACGAACTGCTGCCGGTGCTGTCGCCGCTCGGCCTGGACCCGGTGCACCCGTTCCCGCGCATCCTCAACAAGTCGCTGAACGTGGTGGTGGTGCTGGAAGGCAAGGACGCGTTCGGGCGCAGCGGCGGCATGGCCATCGTGCGCGCGCCGCGTTCGCTGCCGCGCATCATCCAGCTGCCGCCTGAAGTTTCGGGCGGCAAGCACGACTTCGTGCTGCTCTCGGCGGTGCTCACCGCCTTCGTGGACGACCTGTTCACCGGCATGAAGGTCAAGGGCGCCTACCAGTTCCGCGTCACCCGCAACTCCGAGCTGTTCGTGGACGAGGAGGAAGTGGAGAACCTGGCCAGCGCGCTCAAGGACGAACTGGCCAGCCGCGGCTTCCGGCCGGCGGTGCGGCTGGAGATCGCCGAGCACTGCCCCAAGGCCATCGTCGACACCCTGCTGCAGAACTTCGGCCTGACCGAAAACGCGGTCTACCGCATCAACGGCCCGGTCAACCTCAACCGCGTCACCCAGGTGTACGACCTGGTGGACCGCCCCGAACTGAAGTTCCCGGCCTTCAAGCCCGGCGCCGTGGCCCTGGACGCCGACGCGCCCTTCGAAACGCTGCGCCAGCGCGACGTGCTGCTGCACCACCCCTACCAGAGCTTCCAGTCGGTGCTCGACCTGCTCCAGCACGCCGCCCACGACCCGGACGTGCTGGCCATCAAGCAGACGCTCTACCGCACCGGCAAGGACAGCAAGATCATCGACCACCTGATCGCCGCCGCCCGCAACGGCAAGGACGTGACGGTGGTGGTGGAACTGC
This sequence comes from Arenimonas malthae CC-JY-1, assembly GCF_000747075.1. Lineage (GTDB taxonomy): Bacteria > Pseudomonadota > Gammaproteobacteria > Xanthomonadales > Xanthomonadaceae > Arenimonas > Arenimonas malthae. The sequence goes on along the minus strand of NZ_AVCH01000173.1, from coordinate 4,172 downwards.
GCGCGCGTTTCGACGAGGAGGCCAACATCCGCCTCGCCGACCAGCTGCAGGAAGCCGGCGTGCAGGTGATGTACGGCGTGGTGGGCTACAAGACCCACGCCAAGATGATGCTGATCGTGCGCCGCGAGGGGAAGAAGCTGCAGCGCTACGTGCACCTGGGCACCGGCAACTACCACGCGGGCACCGCCCGCGTTTACACCGACATCGGCCTGATGACCGCCAACCCGGACATCGCCGCCGACGTGCACGACATCTTCCACCAGCTCTCGGGCCTGGCGCCGGCGATCAAGCTGCGCAAGCTGCTGCAGTCGCCCTTCACCCTGCACAAGGGCCTGCTGCGCAAGATCGGCCACGAGGCGAAGCTGGCCCGGGAAGGCAAGCGCGGCCACATCATCGCCAAGATGAACGCGCTCAACGAACCCACGGTCATCCGGGCCCTGTACGAGGCCTCGCAGGCCGGCGTGAAGATCGAGCTGATCGTGCGCGGCGCCTGCTGCCTGCGCCCGGGCGTGCCGGGCGTGTCGGACAACATCACGGTGCGTTCGCTGGTGGGTCGTTTCCTCGAGCACAGCCGCGTGTACTGGTTCGGCAACGACGGCAAGCCGGAGATCTACTGTTCCAGCGCCGACTGGATGGAGCGCAACCTGATGCGCCGGGTGGAAACCTGCTTCCCCATCCTGGACCCGAAGCTGGCCGAGCGCGTGTTCGAGGAAGAGCTGGCCAACTACCTGGCCGACAACCTGCAGGCCTGGACCCTGCACGAGGACGGCAGCTACGCGCAGGTCTCCCCGGCCGAGGGCGAGATGCCTTATTCTGCGCAGGGCGCGCTCCTGGCCAAACTCTGCGGATGACCGAATGCCGACCGACTCCCCGCCGCTGAAGGACGGAGACCTCCTGGCGGCGGTCGACCTCGGCTCCAACAGTTTCCACATGGTCGTCGCCCGCTACGTGCTGGGCCAGCTGCGCATCGTCGACCGCATCAAGGAAACCGTGCGCCTGGCCGAGGGCCTCGACGGCCGCGGCGGGCTCGACCCGGCCGTGATGCCGCGCGCGCTCGACTGCCTGGCCCGCTTCGGCCAGCGCCTGCGCACCATCCCGCCGCGGCGCGTGCGCGCCATCGCCACCAACACCGTGCGCCAGCTCGCCAACCCGCAGGCCTTCCTGATGCCGGCGGAAACGGCGCTTGGCCACGGCATCGAAGTGGTCGCCGGCCGCGAGGAGGCGCGCCTGATCTACCTTGGCGTGGCGCACGGCAACCCGCCGGAGCCCGGCAAGCGCCGGCTGGTGATGGACATCGGCGGCGGCTCCACCGAATTCATCATCGGCGAAGGCCTGGACGCCATCGAACGCGAGAGCCTGCAGATGGGCTGCATCGCCACCACCCGCCGCTTCTTCGCCGACGGCAAGCTCACGCGCAAGCGATGGAAGGAAGCGCGCACCGAGATCACCGCCGAGTTCCAGCAGTTCGCCTCGGCCTACCGCCAGCGCGGCTGGCACGACGCCATGGGTTCGTCGGGCACCATCAAGGAAATCTGCGACATCTCGGTGAAGATGAAGCTCACCAAGGTCTCGATCACCGACGCCAGCCTCAGCGTCATCCGCGAAAAGCTGCTGGAGTTCGAAACGCTCGACGCCATCCGCCTGCCCGGCCTGTCGGCCGAGCGCCGCCCCATCATCGCCGGCGGCCTGCTGGTGCTGGACGCCGCCTTCACCGAACTCGGCATCGAGCGCATGTACGTCAGCGACCACGCCATGCGCGAAGGCGTGCTCTACGACCTGATCGGCCGCGACCGCGAGGCCGACCCGCGCGAGGATTCCATCCGCGCCCTGTGCGACCGCTATGGCGTGGACGCCGCGCAGGCCGCGCGCGTCGAAGCCACGGCGCTGAGCCTGTTCGACCAGGCCGAGGCGGCCTGGAACCTCGACGCCGACAACCGCCGCCAGCTGGCCTGGGCCGCGCGCATCCACGAGATCGGCCTGGCCATCGCGCACAGCCAGTACCACCAGCACGGCGCCTACCTGGTGGAACATTCGGACATCGCCGGCTTCTCGCGCACCGAACAGCAAACCCTGGCCGCGCTGGTGCGCAACCAGCGCCGCGGCTTCCACCTGCCCAGCTTCGACAAACTGCCCGACCGCCTGGTGGCCAACGTGCTGCGCTGCGCCCTGCTGCTGCGCCTGGCCGTGCTGATGCACCGCAGCCACGACAGCGACCCGCTGCCGGTGGTGGAACTGGACGTGGACGGCGACGAGCTGCTGCTGCGCCTGCCGCGCCGCTGGCTCGAAGGCCACCCCCTGACCCGCCTGGACCTCGAGGGCGAGCGCGAGCAGCTGGCCGAGATCGGCCGGCGCCTGGTGCTCAAGGCCATCTGAGCCGCTGTCACGCCGGCGCAATGGCGCCGTAACGCGGTATCCATGCGGCGCCGCCACAGTGCAGGCCATGGACCCCCGCCTGCACATCGAACTGGTCACCGAAACCTACCCGCCCGACGTCAACGGTGTGGCGCTCACGGTGCAGTCGCTCGAACACGGGCTGCGCCGGCTCGGCCACACGGTCGGCCTGGTGCGGCCCGAACGCGAGGACGACAGCCCGCGGCCCGACCCCTCGCTGATGCTGGTGGAAGGTGCGCCCATCCCCCGCTACCCGGGCCTGCGCTTCGGCCTGCCGGCCGGCAAGCGGCTGGCGGCGCGCTGGGCCGCGCAGCGGCCGGACGCGGTCTACATCGCCACCGAAGGCCCGCTGGGCTGGTCGGCGCTCAAGGCCTGCCGGCGCCTGGGCATCCCGGTGGCCACGGGCTTCCACACCCGCTTCGACGATTACGTGGGCCGCTATGGCGCCGGTTTCCTCAGCCCCTGGGTGTTTGCCTGGCTGCGCCGCTTCCACAACCGCGCCGACGCCACCCTGGTGCCCACCCGCGAACTGCAGGACACGCTGTCGCAGCAGGGTTTCCACCGCGCCGTGCGCCTGGGCCGCGCGGTCGACACCCGCGCCTTCCACCCGGGCTGGCGCGACCCGGCCCTGCGCGATAGCTGGGGCGCCACGGACGGCACCCCGGTCGTCATCCACGTCGGCCGCATCGCGCCGGAAAAGAACCTGCCGCTGGCCGTGCGCAGCTTCCGGCTGCTGCAGCAGGCGCGGCCCGAGGCGCGTTTCGTGTGGGTTGGCGACGGCCCGGCGCGCGCGGCGCTGCAGGAAGCCAACCCCGACTTCATCTTCGCCGGCGTGCAGCGCGGCGACGCGCTGGCGCGCTGCTTCGCCAGCGCCGACGTGTTCTGCTTCCCCAGCCTGTCCGAGACCTTCGGCAACGTCACGCTCGAGGCCATGGCCAGCGGCATCGCCACGGTGGCCTTCGATTACGGCGCCGCGCGCGAACACCTGGCGCACGGCGCCCATGGCGCCACGGTGCCCTTCGGCGACGAGCCGGGCTTCACCGACGCCCTGGTGGGCACCGCGCTGCGGCCCGACCTGTGCCAGCTGGGCGAAAACGCCCGGGCGGCGGTGCAGCACCTGCACCCCGACACCGTCGCCGCCGAGTTCGCGCTGCTGCTGGCGGCGCTGGGCGACCGGGAGCAGGCGGCGTGAACGCCCGCACCCGCCGGCTCGTGGACCGCGAGCAGGGCTGGTGCCTGGCCGCCAACCGCTGGGGCGCGCGCGCCGCGGTGCGCGCCTATTTCCGCGCCGTCAGCCGGCTGGGCGACGGCGCCTTCTGGTATGCGCTGATGGCGGCGCTGGTGCTCTTCGACGGCTGGCGCGGGCTCAGCGCCTCGGCGCACCTGGCGGCCACGGGGCTGGTGGCGCTGCTGCTGTACCGCAAGCTCAAGCGCTGGACGCGCCGGCCGCGGCCCTTCGCCGCCGACGGCCGCATCCGGCCCTGGATCGCCCCGCTGGACGAATTCAGCTTCCCGTCCGGGCACACGCTGCACGCCGTGGCCTTCACCCTGGTGGCGCTGGCGCACTACCCCGCGCTGGCGCCGCTGCTGGTGCCCTTCGCCGCCAGCGTGGCGGTCTCGCGCGTGGTGCTGGGCCTGCACTACCCCAGCGACGTGCTCGCCGCCACCGCCATCGCCATCGCCCTCGCCTCGCTATCCCTCTGGCTGATCCCCGGCGTCACCCTCCTTTGAAAGGGGTTCTTCTCCCAAGTCTGGGATGGCCTGGGCGGTTTCTCTCTGTC
>NZ_AVCH01000172.1 GCF_000747075.1 Arenimonas malthae CC-JY-1 | reverse complement strand
CGGCGCGCGCTCGACGCCCGCTGGGCCGCGCGCCGGCTCAACGCCGACCCCGGCATGCAGGACAGCGCCGACCTGCTGTTCGCCGACACCACCGCCCTCGGCCCGCTGCAGCAGCTGCAGCGCGAGCGGCTGGAGCACCACCTCGCCGCCACGCCGAAGCTGGACCTTCGCGCGAACTGGCCCGCGCGTGCACTCACGCTGGCCTGGCTCGCCGGCCTGGCCACCACCGCGGCCCTGCTGCTGTGGCCCGCCACGCCGGGCGAACGCGCCGCCGCCGAACGCGCGGCCATCGAAACGCCGAACGACGAAGCCACGCACCTCGCGCTGGTCGCCAGCCAGCTCGACATCGCCCCGCCCGCCTACACCGGCCTGCCCGTGCGCACCGAAACCTCGCTCTCGGCCCAGGCGCCCGAGGGCGCGCGCCTGCGCTGGCGGCTGCGCTTCACGCCCCAGCCCGAGGGGCTGGCGCTGCGCCTGCACGACGGCAGCACGCTGCCGATGAAGCGCGAGGGCGACGACTGGATCGCCGAACACACGCTCACGCGCTCCACGCTCTACCGCCTCGTGCCCACCGGCCCGCTGCCGCTGCAGGAGGACACCCTGCACCGCCTCGACGCCCAGCCCGACCAGCCGCCGCAGCTGCGCGTCATCGCGCCCGAACGCAGCCTCAGCCTGCGCAGCGAAGGCCAGCGGCAGTGGGCGCTGGAATTCGAAGCCAACGACGACCACGGCCTCGGCCCCGCGCGCCTGCAGGTGACGCTGGCGCAGGGCAGCGGCGAACAGGTGACGGTGACCGAACGCAGCCTGGCCCTGCGCGGCGAAGGCGAACCCAAGCTGCGCCGCTATCGCCAGTCGCTCGACCTGGCCTCGCTTGGACTGGCGGAAGGCGACGACCTGATCGTGCGCCTGGAAGTGGCCGACAACCGTGCGCCGGCGCCGCAGCGCGCGCGCAGCGCCAGCCTGATCCTGCGCTGGCCGATGCCGCCGAGCGGCGAATCCACCGGCATGGAAGGCCTGGTGAAGAAGACGCTGCCGGCCTATTTCCGCAGCCAGCGCCAGATCATCATCGACGCCGAGGCGCTGGTGGCGGAAAAGGGCCGCCTGGCCGCCGACGCCTTCCTCGACCGCTCCGACGCCATCGGCGTGGACCAGCGCATCCTGCGCATGCGCTACGGCCAGTTCCTGGGCGAAGAAAACGCCGGCCAGCCGGAAGCGCCGCCGGACGAGGACGGCGAAGTACACACCGAGGACGACGGCCACGACCACGGCGACGAAGGCGGCGCGGCGCTGGGTAGCGCCATCAGCGTGCTCGAGGAATACGGCCACACCCACGACGACGCCGAGGCCGCCACCCTGCTCGACCCGGAAACCCGCGCCCTGCTCAAGCAGGCGCTGGACGCCATGTGGTCGTCGGAAGGCGAACTGCGCCAGGGCCAACCGGCGCGCGCGCTGCCACACGCCTACCGCGCGCTGGGTTTCATCAAGCAGGTGCAGCAGGCCAGCCGCATTTACCTCGCGCGCGTGGGCCTGGAACTGCCGCCGATCGACGAAGCGCGGCGCATGACCGGCAAGCGCGAAGGCCTGGGTGATCGCCGCACGGGCCTGGTGCCCGCGGAAACGAAGGATTCGCCGGTGCCGGCGCTGTGGCGCGCGCTCGAAGGCGATGGCGCACTGGACCTGCCGCCGTTCGCCGACTGGCTGCAGGCCAACGAAACCAAGCTCGAGGACCCGCTGTCGCTGGTGGCGGCGCTCGATGCCCTGCGCGCAAAGCCCGAGAGCCGCGAACACCGCCAGCGCCTGCGCGCCCTGCTCTGGCCGCTGCTGCCGGCGCCGGTGGCCGGCGTGGCGCCGCGCGCCGCGCCGGATGCCGCGGGCGCTGCCTACCTCGACGCGCTCACGGAGGAACCGTCGCCATGAGCTTGCCGAACCTGGTCGCGCTCGCGCTCACCGCCGTCGTGCTGCTGTCGGGCGCCCGCCTGGCGTGGCAGCTGCGCGCGGGCACGCTGCCCTGGCCGCGCTTCCTGCTGCGCTTCGCGGGCCAGGCGGCCAGCGCGGCCCTGCTGTATTTCGTTCTGTTTCCGCCGCTTCAACCCGGCCGCGAGGGCGCGCTGGTGGTGCTGACGGCAGGCGCGGAAACCCCAGCGGACCTGGCGCCCGGCGACGTGCGGGTGGCGCTGCCGGAAGCCGGCGACGTGGCCAACGCCGAACGCGTGCCTGACCTGGGCACCGCGCTGCGCCGCCACGCCGGGCGTTCGCCGGTGCGCGTGCTCGGCCAGGGCCTGCCAGCGCGCGACCACGATGCGGCGCGCGGCCGGGCGCTGGCCTTCGAACCCACGCCGCTGCCCGACGGCCTGCAGGCGCTCGAGGCGCCGGTGAGCGTCGTCACCGGCCGCCAGTGGGAAGTGCGCGGCCTCGCCACCGGCCTGGCCGGCGGCCGCGCCGAACTGCGCGACCCGGCCGACGCCGTGGTCGCAAGCACCGAACTCGATGACACCGGCGCTTTCACGCTGGCCACCACCGCGGGCCTGCCCGGCCAGGTGGACTACACGCTGCAACTGCACAACGCCGAAGACACCGTCACGCAATCGCTGGCCCTGCCCCTGCAGGTGCGCGACGCCGCGCCACGCCGCGTGCTGCTGCTCGCCGGCGGCGCGTCGCCGGAAGTGAAATACCTGCGCCGCTGGGCGGTGGACGCCGGCCTGCGCCTGCACAGCGTGATCAGCCTCGGCGGCGGCGTGGAGCTGGGCGACCCGCCGCTGCCGATCACTGCGGCCACGCTGTCCGAATTCGACCTGGTGCTGCTGGACGAACGCACCTGGCGCGACCTGGGCGAAGGCGGCCGGGCCACGCTGAAGGCCGCGATGCGCGAAGGCCTGGGCGTCCTGCTCCGGATCACCGGCGAACTGACCCCGGCCGACCACGCCGCGCTGCGCACCTGGGGCCTGCAGGCGGAAACCGCCGACATCGCCCGCGGCGTGCGCCTGCCCGGCACCGAACACGCCGACGCCACTGTGGCGCTGGACGCCGAAACCCGCGCCGCCGACGTGGCGCCCCTGCTCAGCCGCCGCGCGCTGGCACTGTCGGCCGCGGATGGCGCCGTGCTGCTGCGCGCCGGCGACGGCGCGGCGCTGGCGCTGTGGCGGCCCGAAGGCCGCGGCCGCGTGGCGCTGTGGACGCTGTCGGACAGCTACCGGCTGTGGCTGGCCGGCCGACGCAGCGCCTACGGCCAGCTTTGGGCGAACGCCGTGGACACCCTGGCGCGCGGCACGGAAGCCGCCTTGCCGGAGCTGCCGACGCATGCCTGGCTCAACCAGCGCGTCGCGCTCTGCGGCCTGCCCGAGGGTGCCCGCGTGCGTGCGCCCGACGGCACGGAATCCGCGCTTTGGCCCGACCCCGCTACCGGCCACGCGCGCTGCGCAGGCTTCTGGCCGGCGCAGCCGGGGCGGCACGCGGTGCTTGTGGACGACCAGGCATTGCCGCTGCTCGTGCGCGACCCCGCCGAACTGCCCGCGATGGCGGCGCGCGAGAACCAAGTCGCGACGCTGGCGCTGGTGGCCGGCGACAACACCGCTACCGCGGAACCCGCACCCGTGCCCAGCCCGCGCTGGCCCTGGTTCGTCGCCTGGCTGCTGCTCAGCAGCGCGCTGTGGTGGCTGGAACGCCGCCGCCCCGCCTTGAACCTGTAGGAGCGGCTTCAGCCGCGAAGCTTCTCGCGAAGAGCTTCGCGGCTGAAGCCGCTCCTACAAAATCTTTCCGCTAGCCCGCGGCGTCGCGGGCGGTGAGCTCGGCGGCCAGTTCGGGCGACACGCCAGGAATGCGGTGCCAGTCGATCGCGTCCACCTGTTCGGGCGGCAGGAAACGCTCGGCGTATTCCAGGTACACGCGCTCGCGCAGGAACACGTCGAACAGGTCCGGGTCCACGTGGTGGTCGAGCTTCATGCGGCCCAGGATCGACAGCGATTCGCTCAGCGTCTTGCCCGGCTTGTAGGGCCGGTCGCTGGCAGTGAGCGCCTCGAAGATGTCGGCGATGCCCATCACCCGCGCCTGCACGCTCATCTGTTCGCGGGTCAGGCCGCGCGGGTAGCCCTTGCCGTCCATGCGCTCGTGGTGGCCGCCGGCGTACTCGGGCACGTTGCGCAGGTGCTTGGGCCAGGGCAACGCCTCGAGCAGGCGGATGGTCATGGTGATGTGGTGGTTGATGATCTCGCGTTCGGCGTGGTTGAGCGTGCCGCGGCGGATGCACAGGTTCTCCAGCTCGTCGGCCGACAGGAAGGGCTGCTCGCGGCCATCCGGCCCGCGCCAGCTATGGCGCGCGATGCGGCGCAGCGCCTCGATGCGGTCGTCGTCCATGAATTCGCCGCCGGTGTTGGCCTGGCGCACGGCGGCGCGGTCGTCTTCGATCTGCTCCAGCCGCGCGGCGTAGGCGGCGGCGTCGAGCTCGCCGCGCAGGTGGGCGATTTCGGCGTCGCGCTTGAGCACCTCGAAACGCGTGTCCACCAGCTCGATGCGGTCGAACAGCGTCTGCAGCTTGGTGGCCTTGTCCACCACGTGCACCGGCGTGGTGATCTTGCCGCAGTCGTGCAGCAGGCCGGCGATCTTGAGCTCGTAGCGGTCGGCCTCGTCCATGGTGAAGTCGGCCAGCGGGCCCACCGTGGTGCGCGCCACCGCGTCGGCCAGCAGGTTGGTCAGCGCCGGCACGCGTTCGCAGTGGCCGCCGGTGTAGGGCGATTTTTCGTCGATGGCGGTGTTGATCAGGTTGATCAGCGCCTCGAACAGGGCCTCGAGCTGGTCAATGAGCCGGCGGTTGTTGAGCGCGATGGCCGCCTGCGAGGCCAGCGATTCCACCAGCTGCTGGATGGCGCCGTCGAAGGACCGGATGGCGCCGGCCTTGTCCTTGGCATTGATCAGCTGCAGCACGCCGATGACGTGGCCGTCGTGGTCCTTCATGGGCACCGTCAGGAAGGACTGCGAGCGGTAGCCGGTGCGCGCGTCGAAGGCGCGGGTGCCGCTGAAGTCGAAACCCTCGGCGTCGTAGGCATCGGCGATGTTCACCGTGCGCCCGGTCAGGGCCGCGTGCACCACCACCATCGAATCGTTGGCGCGGCCGTCCGGGCCGTGCATGGCGATGGGCGGGAAGTGGATGGGCGCGCCGTGGCGGCCGCCCATGAAATAGCCCAGCGAATCGTTGCGCAGCACCTCGAAGCGCAGGTGGTCGCCCTCGACCAGGTAGAGCGTGCCGCCGTCGGCGTCGGCGAAGTCGCGGGCGGCCTCGAGGATGCGTTCGAGAAGGGTGGCCAGGTCGCGCTCGTGCGACAGGGCCACGCCGATGGCATTGAGGGTCTCGAGGCGGCTGAGGATCTCGGAGTCGGTGCTCACGGCGGTCGTCGGGCGGGCGGCGGGAATGCCGGAAACACTGCCGGCAAAGGCCCCGGGGTGCAAATGCCGGAGGCAAGGCTTTGGAATGTCACGAAAAATTCATGGTTTGGTGCTAGCCGGGGCTGTCATGCGGCAGTAACGTCCGGGTGGTAGGCCCCACCACCCCGCCGCGGAGGCACCCATGAAACTCCTGATCGCCAGCCTGTTCGCCCTCTCGGCCGGCGTCGCCGCCGCCAGCGACGCCCCGCCCGAGAGCAACTTCAACCTGACCTACGCGCTCGAACTCGACCGCGCCGGCCAGATCGTCTCGCTCACCCCGCAGCCGGCGCTCGACAGCCCGGAACTGCAGACCCGCATCGAAACCGAGGTGCGCGGCTGGAGCTTCCGCCCCGCCCACCTCGACGGCCAGCCGGTGCCCACCCGCACCTTCCTGCGCCTGGGCGTGTCGGCGCCCGGCCTCGACCCCTCGCTGGCGCGCATCGTCTCGGCCACCACCGGCCCGGCCATCGCCTCCATGACCTCGCCCGGCTACCCGGCCGCCGCCCTGCGCCGCGGCGAAGGCGGCCTGGTGGTGCTCAAGCTCAAGCTCGACACCCAGGGCCGGGTGCGCGGCGTCGCCACCCAGCCGGGCTCCAGCCCCAAGCGCGAGTTCACCGAAGCCGCCCGCGCCGCCGCCAAGCACTGGCGCTTCATCCCCGAAACCGCCAACGGCCAGGCCGTGGCTGGAGCGGTGATGATCCCGGTGTGCTTCCGCGCCCACTCGGCGCAGCCGCAGGCCTGCGACTGGCAGGGTCCCGCCGGCCAGCGCTTCACCCCGTCCTCGGTGGCCGTGGCCATCGAACCGGCGGCGCGCATCACCAGCGAGCTGGCGATCGTTTCGAACTGAGCGATCCTTCCACGCGCATCCAAAGGGCGGCCTCCGGGCCGCCCTTTCCTTTTGGCGCGCCGCTATGCTCCGGCCATGGCCGCCGGCATCGAACTCGAAACCACCCTCGCCTACGCCCAGGGCGCCTACACCGTCGCCGCCGCGTTCGGCAGCGAGGGCGACACCGCACAGCTGGTCCTGGACACCGGCAGCAGCACCCTGGCCGTCACGCCCCGCGCCTACCAGCCGGAACGCGACCGCGCGCGGCAGCCCACGCCCTGGGTGCAGGAAATCAGATATGGCGGCGGCGCCTGGTCCGGGCCGGTGCTGCGCTCGCGCCTGGCCATCGGCCACGGCCGCCACGCCCGCGCCATCGACGATGCGCTGTTCGCCCTGATAGAAACCGACACGTCCTTCCTGCGCGACGCCGACGGCTTCTGGGGCCTGGCCTACGCCGGCCTGGACCCGGCCAGTGTGGCCGCCGGCGCGCCCGGTGCGCCACGCACCTGGCTCACGCCCGCCTTCACCGCGCTGGAGGAAGAAGGCGTGGTGGCCAACCGCTTCGCGCTCAGCGTCGGCCGCGCCGTAGCCCATGCGCGCGAAAGCGCTGCCACGGCCCACCAGCGCGCCGCCGACCCGCTCAACCGCGGCACGCTGGTGCTGGGCGGCGGCAGCGAACAGCAGCACCTCTACCGCGGCGGCTTCCAGGACGTGCGCATCCTGCACGACCTGTACTACAACGCGAACCTGCGCTGGCTGCGCGTCGGCGACGACGACCCGATCCCGGTGCCGCCGCTTGCGCCGGGCGACGCCGCCACGCACTACAGCAACGCCCTGCTCGACAGCGGCAGCAGCTTCCTCGTGTTCGAAGCGGGCACCTGGCAAGCGCTGCTGGCGTCGCTGGGTCGAAGGAATCCGAACTTCCCGGGGCTCATCGAAAAGGCCCGGCACGCCCTCGCCGCCGGCGCCGGCCTGCCGGAGGGCAACGTGGACCCGCGCCACTGGCCCGACCTGCACCTGGGCCTGGAAGCACCGGACGGCCGCGACAGCGTGCTGCGCATCCCCGCCTCGCACTACTGGCCGGGCAATGCGCTGCGCACCGGGCAGCGGCTGTGCCTGCTCATGGGCCAGCTGCCGCACTTCCCCCGCCAATCCATCCTGGGCCTGCCGCTGTTCGCGGGGCGCTACGCCGTGTTCGACCGCAGCGCGGGCGGCGGGCTGGGCGTGGTGCGTTTCGCCGACGCCCGGCAACCTGGCTGAATGGACACGCTGGCCGGCCCCAGGCTCCACCTGCGCCCGCTGTCGCCTGGCGACGCCGCGCTCTATGCCGGGCTGTATGCCGACCCGGACACCATGCGCCACGTCCTGCCGCCCGCCGCCGGGGAGCGGGCACGTCGCGCCTTCGACGCCGCGCTTGCCGCCTCCACTCGCCCCTGGCCAACGGCGCGCGTTTGGACCCTGGTCCGGCCGCCGGAAACCCAGGCCTTCGGCCTGGTCGGACTTGACCCGGACGGCCTGGGCGGCGCGGAGGTGGGCGCCATGATCCCACCCGCACGCCAGGGCCAGGGTTACGCCACCGAGGCCCTCGCCCTGCTGGCCGCACACGCGTTCAAGGAGCTCGGCCTGGTGTCACTGCACACCCGCCATGCCGACGGCCATGGCCTGGCGGAAGGATTGATGCGGCGGCTGGGCTTCGAGCCGGCGCCGCGGCAGGACGGCCCGCACCCGGTGCGGTGGCGGCTTTCCCGCGCGCGCTGGCAGGCCCTGCAAGGCGACAAGTAACGCACATTCGGCTACGCTCGGGCGGCTATCGGCAGGGGTACCGGAGAACATGGGGAAGCGGGGCAGCCTCGCGTGCGTGGGACTGGGCATGACGCTTGGCGCACACCTCGCGCCGCGCGCGCGCAGCCACATCGAGCAGGCCGACGTCGTGTTCGTCGCGGTCTCCGACCCGCTGGTCGAGCTCTGGGTGCAGCAGATGAACCGGGACGTGCGTTCGCTGCAGCCGCTGTACCGCGAAGGCAAGCCGCGCACCGATACCTACCGAGAAATGGTCGACGTGATGCTGGCCGAAGTGCGCGCAGGCAGCACCGTCTGCGGCGCCTTCTACGGCCACCCCGGCGTGTTCGCGCAGGCGCCGCACCGTGCCGTGGCGCAGGCGCGCCGCGAGGGTTTCGACGCGGTCATGGAGCCGGGCATCTCCGCCGAGGACTGCCTGTACGCCGACCTGGGCATCGACCCCGGCGAAACGGGCTGCCAGCACTACGAAGCCAGCCAGCTGATGTTCTACCAGCGCCGCATCGACACCAGCGCCTACCTGGTGGTCTGGCAGCCCGGCGTCGCCGGCGACCGCGGCTACCGCCGCTTCTCCACGCCCGCCGCCTATCGGCAGGTGCTGGTTGACCTGCTGGCCGAAGACTATCCGTTGGACCACGAGTGCACCGTCTACGAAGCCGCGACGTCGCCGCTGCAGTCGCCGCGGATCGAAACACTGGCCCTTCGCGACCTGCCGGCGGCATCGCTGGCGGCGCATTCCACCCTGGTCCTGCCGCCGGCCACGCCGTTGCGCAGGAACGAGGCACTGCTCGCCCGCCTGGCCTTGCTCGACGACGCCGCGCGACGCGACGAAACCACCACCACTTGAAAGGGGAAATCGGATGTCGAACGTGATCATGTTCCTGGAACAGATGGGCAAGAACGCGGCCCTGTCGCGGCTCGAGGGCGAGGAGTTCGCCGCCGCGGTGGACGCCCTGGGCCTGGACGACGCGCCGCGCGAGGCGCTGCTGGCACGCGACCACGAGGCGCTCAACACGCTGCTCGGCGGGCGCCTGGCGATGACCTGCATGCTCTTCCCGGCCGACGACGACAACAAGAAGGACGACGACCAGGACGACAGCGACCAGCCGGACCAGGACGACCGCAAGGAATCCGTCCGCCGCATCGGCCTGCACTGAGGCGCGGCTTGCGCAGGCAACGATGATCCGCAAGTTCGCCATCGGCCTGGCCGCGGCGGCGCTGCTCCTGGCGCCGCCGCGGTTGCTGGCCTCGCCCGCGTTCGAGGCCATGCTGCGGCAGGCGGAGGCCGTGCGCAGTTCGGAGCCCAAGCAGTTCGAAGCGCTGCTCGGCCAGCTCAATGCCAGCATCGGCTCGGCGAGCGCCGCGCAGCGCGAGCAGCTCGATTACCTCAAGGCCTACCAGTTGTCCTACAGCGGCCGCTACGACCTGGGCATCCAGGCCGCCAAGGAGCTGTTCGAGAAGAGCCGGGACGTGAGCGTGCGTTTCCGTGCCGGCTCGCTGATCGTCAACTCCTACGCCTCCACGCGTGATTTCGCCGAGGGCTTGCGCTATCTCAACCAGACCCTGGCCCTGATCGACCAGATCAAGGACCCGGAACTGCGCCACCACGCCTGGGCGGCCGGCGGTTCCATCAGCAACCACGTGGGCAGCTACGAGGACGGCATCCGCTACGCCGAACTCATGCTGGGCGACTCGCCCAGCCCGCGCACCGCCTGCTTTGCCGGCGCCCTTCGAATGGAGGCCTGGTACAACCTCGGCCAGCTCAAGGACCGCGAAGACGAGCTCAATGCGCTCATCAGCCAGTGCGTCGCCGCCGGCGAACCCATCTTCATCAATTACGCGCGCGCCTACCGCGCCCGCCAGATGGCCGACCTGGGCGACCGCAACGAAGCCGTGGTCTTCCTCAGCCAGTTCCTGCCCGAGGTCGAGGCCACGCGCTATCCGCGCCTGATCGGCGAGGTGCATTCGACGCTGGCCGCGATTTACCTCGCCGCCGGCGACTTCGGCAGCGCCGAACACCACGCCCGGCGCACGCTGTCGCAGGGCGCCTCCATGTCCAGCTCGGCGCCGCTGGTCACCGCCTATCGCGTGCTGTTCGAAAGCGCACTCCAGCGCGGCGACACCGCCGCGGCGCTGGCGCACCACATCAATTACTTCGACGCCAACCAGGCCTACGTGGACGAAGTGAAGGCGCGTGCCTACGCCTACCAGCAGGTCATGGGCGAAACCCGCGAAAAGACCCAGGCCATCGAACTGCTCAGCCGCCAGAACCAGGTGCTGCAGCTGCAGCAGCAGGTGGACGCGCAGCAGCAGCGCAACACCTTGCTGCTGGTGGCGCTGCTGGCCGGCCTGCTGGGCACCATCGCCTTCTGGGCCTGGCGCACCAAGAAGGCGCAGCTGCTGTTCCGGCGCCTGGCCGAAACCGATGCGCTCACCGGCATCTCCAACCGCATGCACTTCAGCCGCCGCGCCGAAGAGGCGCTGGAGTACTGCCGCAAGGACGGCGAGGACGCCGGCCTGGTGATGTTCGACCTCGACGAGTTCAAGGCCATCAACGACCGCTTCGGCCATGCCGTGGGCGACTGGGTGCTCAAGCAGGTGGCCGACGCCTGCAGCGCCATCTGCCGCAAGCACGACCGGTTCGGCCGCCTGGGCGGCGAGGAGTTCGCCTTCCTGCTCGTCGGCTGCGACCTGGGTTCGAGCATCGCGCTGGCGCAGGAGTGCCGCAAGCGCATCGCCGCCATCGACACCGCGCCCACCGGCCACGTGTTCCGCATCACCGCCAGCTTCGGCGTGGCCGGCACGCGCGGCTGCGGCTACGACTTCCTCACCCTGCTCAGCCGCGCCGACGACGCCCTGTACCGCTCCAAGCGCGAAGGCCGCGACCGCGTGCACGTGCACGGCCTCGACACCGCCCCGGGCGCCGTTCCGACCGCCTGACTGGCCGGGGCGCGCCTGCGCCCGCGTTGCTCGGAAGACCAGCACGTTCAGCCCGCGTTTTGTCCTTTCCGGCGAATGACCCCGGAACTGTGACCCAAGCCCCGCGCAAAGCGTGCAGGCGCCCCGCAAAACGCATGGAAGTGTGCGCAACCTCCCACAGTTGCCAACTGTGAGGCGTTACGCATCAACAAGTTAGGGCGCTTTCTAGACTGCTCACCACGGATCAGGGATTCCCCGATGGAAGCCCGGCCCCCCTCCAGCGGAGCAGCAGCATGAACGCCAATCGCCAGTTCAAGCGCCCCCACCTCCCCCGCCTCGCGGCCGTCGCCGCGCTGCTGCTGGCGATGTCCGCGCCTGCCTTCGCCCAGGGCCAGCTGGCGGTGCAGCCCGAAGGCGGCCGCGTCGCCGCCTCGGCCACGGTGACGTTCCGCATCGTCGTGCGCGAGACGGTCCGCCTGGACGAGAAGAACCTGGTCGCGAACGTGGTGCGCAACGACCGCAACTCGCCGCCGGAACAGCGCCAGGTTGCCGATCTTGGCAACATGCAGCTGGTGACGCTGGCCCGCCCGTAAGCCACGGCATAATCGGGCGGCCCCACGGAGCCGCCCATGCCGCACCCGCTTCCCGAAACGCCCCGCCTGCGACTGCGCGAACTGCACGACGGCGACGCGCCGTTCCTGCTGGAACTGCTCAACGACCCCGACTTCATCGCCAACATCGCCGACCGCGGCGTGCGCAGCGAGGACGACGCGCGCGCCTACCTGGCCACCGGCCCGGCGGCGAGCTATGCGAAACACGGCTACGGCCTGTGGGCGGTGGAGATGAAACCCGGCGGCGAACTCGCCGGCATGTGCGGGCTGGTGCGACGCGATTTCCTGGAGCACGCCGACCTCGGCTACGCCTTCCTGCCCGCCTGGCGCGGCCGCGGCCTGGCCGCCGAGGCGGCGCGCGCGACGCTGGCGCATGCCTTCGGCCCGCTGGGCATGCCGCGCCTGCTGGCCATCGTCAACGAGGGCAACCTGGCCTCGCGCCGGCTGCTGGAATCGCTCGGCATGCACTCGCAGGGACTGCAGCCCGTGGGGGGCCAGGCGCTCGTGGTCTACGGCATCGACAATCCCGCCGGCGGGGCCTGAAAAAAACGGGGCGGGCCGCTCGCGCGTGCCCACCCCGTGTTTTCCGCGACGCGCGCGCCCGGCGGGCGCGGCGTCAGTGCAACGACCGTATCAGGCCGCGGCGTCCTTGAGCTTCTTGAGCGGACGCACCTTCACCTTGACGGTGGCCGGCTTGGCGGCGAACCACTGCTCTTCCTTGGTGAACGGGTTGATGCCCTTGCGCTTCGGCTTGGCCGGAACGTTGACGACGGTGATCTTCAGCAGGCCCGGCAGGGTGAAGCTGCCCGCGCCCTTCTTGCTGACCGAACCGTGCACGGCGCCTTCCAGCGCGGCCATCACGGCGCGCACGTCCTTCGAGGCGACGCCGGTGGACTCGGCGATGTGCGACACCAGGCCCGACTTGGTCAGGGCTTCCTTGATCGGCTTCGGCGCGGCCGGCTTGGCAGCGGCCTTCGGGGCAGCCTTCTTCTTCGCAGCTTTCTTGGTAGCCATTATTTTTTCCCGTGGTTCTCGGTGGGTAATTGGGGTGCCTGGGAATCGCCCCCGGCCCAGCGAATGTAGGGCAAGTGAAGCGCGCCGCCAAGTGGAAAATGGCGAAAAACCCGTGTTTTTTCGCAAGCCCGGCAAACCGGGGCCGCCGCGGGCCGGTTTTTGACGCTGCCTGCGTATAGGCAGGCCGGTTTGGCCGGGGGAAAATGCCCTTCCGCGACGGCATGGACGGACGAACTTGAAGACCCTGGGACTGATCGGCGGCATGAGCTGGGAATCCACCCTGCCCTACTA
This sequence comes from Arenimonas malthae CC-JY-1, assembly GCF_000747075.1. Lineage (GTDB taxonomy): Bacteria > Pseudomonadota > Gammaproteobacteria > Xanthomonadales > Xanthomonadaceae > Arenimonas > Arenimonas malthae. The sequence continues at coordinate 54,626 of NZ_AVCH01000172.1, read as the reverse complement.
CCGCCTTGCCAACGAAGCCGTGCGCGAGGCGCTGGGCGGCCTGCACGGCGCGCGGCTGGTGCTCTACAGCGTGGACTTCGCCGAGGTCGAGCACATGCAGCGCGAGGGCCGCTGGGACGACGCCGGCCGCCTGCTGGGCGAGGCCGGGAAAGCCCTGCGCGCCGCCGGCGCCGAGGCCCTGGTGCTGTGCACCAACACCATGCACAAGGTGGCGGCCGACATCGAGGCGATCTCCGGCCTGCCGCTGCTGCACATCGCCGACCCCACCGCCGCGGCCATCCGCGCCGCCGGCCTGGCGCGCATCGGCCTGCTGGGCACGCGCTTCACCATGGAAGGCGAGTTCTACCGGCGCCGGCTGGAGGAAAAACACGGCCTGGAGGTGCTGGTGCCCGACGAGGCCGACCGCGAGCTCGTGCACCGCGTCATCTACGACGAGCTCTGCCGCGGCCGCATCGAGGACGCCTCGCGCGCGGCCTACCTGGCGGTCATCGACCGCCTGGCCGCGCGGGGCGCCGAGGGCATCGTGCTGGGCTGCACCGAGATCGGCCTGCTGGTTTCGCCGGCCGACACCGCGCTGCCGCTGTTCGACACCACCGCCCTGCACGCCCGCGGCGCGGTGGCCTGGGCGCTGTCCGGCGAACCGCTAGAATGCGCCACCCGAACCCCAGGAACCGCCCCATGAGCGACACCCCTCCCGACCGCCTGTGCGTGAACCCGCGCAGCCCCTTCTACGACGAAGCCATGCTCGAGCGCGGCATCGGCGTGCGCTTCAACGGCACCGAGCGCACCAATGTCGAGGAATACTGCGTGTCCGAAGGCTGGGTGCGGCTGCCGGTGGGCAAGTCGCTCGACCGCCGCGGCAATGCCATGACCATGAAGGCCAACGGCAAGGTCGAGGTGTGGTTCCTCGACACCGCCGCCCCCGCGCAGGACTGAATCACCCGGCGAATTCGCCCAGCGCCCCGGCCAGCGGCGCAAGCGCGGCGCGGTAAGGCAGCCAGTCCGGCGGCGACGGCGGGCGCAGGCCGCCGCGCACCTGGCTGGCGCTGGCGGTGGACACCGCGCCGCCGCGCGTCGCGAGATCGAGCATGCCCGGTTCGTAATCCAGGCCCAGGTGCGCGAGCACGCGGCGCAGCTGGCCTTCCGGGTCGCGCAGCAAATCGGCGTGGGCCAGGTCGAGCCAGCGTTCGCCCAGCACGCTGCGCCAGTGCGCCGCCAGCGCGTGCTGGCCGCGCCAGTAGGCGGCGAGTTCGCGCTGCTCGTAGCTGTAGCGGCAGATCTCGCCGTAGAGCTGGCGCAGGTTGGAAAAACACGCGTCCATGGCCGGCCGGTGCACGTGGATGAAACGCGCCCTCGGCAGCGCCCGCGCGATGAGGCCGGCGTTGAGCAGGTTCGACGGCAGCTTCTCGGTCCAGCCGGCGCGGCCACGCGCACGCCAGGCCGAACGCGCCATGAAGTCGGCGCCCAGCGCGGCGAAATCCAGGCCGGCCGCGCGCTGCAGCAATTCTTCGTCGAGCAGGCCGGCCGGGCGGTAGTCGGCGGCCACGCGCAGGCTTGCGCTGAACTGCCGGCTCTCGCCGCCGTCGGCCAGCTGCGAATGCCCCGCCAGCAGGCGTTCGAGCACGGTGCTGCCGGCGCGGAACAAACCGACGATGAAGACGGGCACGGGTTCGCCTTCGCCCGCGTGGCCGGGGCCGTGCACGAAGCGGGCGTCGCACAGGCGCGGCAGGGCTTCGAACAGGCGCTGGTCGGCCGCGGCGTCGTAACGCAGGCGCGCGCGCTTGGCCGTGCACCCGCGTTCCAGGGCGGCCCAGGCCTCGTCGTGGCGGCCCAGGTCGTGCAGCTCGGCGTGCAGGGCGAAGCTCAGGTGGATGTCGTGTTCGGAGCCGGGCGCGACCTGGTCGCGATTGGCCCGCAGGCGGGTGATGCGCGCCGGGGCGCCGGCGCGGTCGTGCGCGCGCAGTTCGGACAGGCGCCAGTGCGCGTGCGCGAAGTGCGGGGCCAACGCGACGGCCTGTTCGAGGTCGGCGCGCGCCCCGGCGAAATCGCCCAGGAACAGCCGGGTGGTGCCGCGCAGGTACCAGGGCGGGGCGCGGGTGGCGTCGCGCGCCAGGGCGGCGTCCAGCCAGGGCAAGGCCGCGGCGTGCGCGTCGGCCTGGCCCAGCAGGTCGGCCAGTTCGACCAGGCTTTCCTCCGGGGCGTCGCCCGCATGCGGCCACAGGCGGGTGGCCAGCGCCTCCAGCGCGCGCACCTCGTGCTGGGACTGCAGCTGCCGCGCCAGCGCCAGGGCCTGCGGCCATTCGGGCGTGGCGCAGGCAAGGGCGCGTTCGCTGGCGGCACGTTCGCGGCGCGGGTGGCCCGCCAGGCCCTCGGCCTTGGCCAGCGCGATCCACGCCGCGGCCTGCTCCGGCCACCGTTCGGCATGGGCGCGGAAACACGCCGCCGCGGCCGGCCAGTTGCGCCGCGCCGCTTCGGTGTTGCCCTGGCGCCACAGCGCGTCGTGCCCATCCATGCCGGCAACGCTATCACGCGGGGAGTAAGCTTCTCCCGTCATCCTTCCGACGGAGAACGCCCATGAAGATCCTGCTCGCGGTGGACGGCAGCAAGGCGGCGCAGGCGGCCACCAAGCTGGCCGCGCAGATGGCCAAGGCCCTGGCCGCGCCGCCCACCCTGGTGCTGATGCATTCGGATGCGCCGCTGATGCGCCGCGTCGCCGCGGAACTGGGCCTGGACGCCACCCGCAAGTACCACGAGGGCAACAGCAACCTCGCGCTCAAGCCCTCGCGCGCCGTGCTCAAGCGCGCCGGCGTGGCTTTCGAGGAAAAGACCACCGTGGGCGACCCGGCCGAAAGCATCACCAAGGCCGCCAAGGCCGGCAAGTTCGACCTGGTGATCATGGGCTCGCACGGCCGCACGGCGCTGAGCAGCGTGCTGCTGGGCTCGGTGGCCAACAAGGTGCTCTCGCAGAGCACCGTGCCCGTGCTGGTGGTGCGCTGAGGCCTTGCGGCCTCAGGCCGCGGCCACCGGCACCGCGCCCTGCGCCCGCAGGGCGCGCAGGGTGCCGAACCCGCCCCAGAGCATGAACAGCACGAAGGCGTGGAAGCCCACGCCGACCCAGTCGCCGGCCAGCACGAACAGCAGCGCGTCGGCCGCGTACACGGCCATGCCGGCGGCGAAGGCCCACAGCACGAAACGGCGCGCCAGCGCGCCGAAGCCCACGAACAACCCCGCCAGCGCCAGCACGGCCACCGCGTGGAAGGCGCGGCCGCCCGCGGACGGCGGCGTGAACACGCCGTCGAAGTCGTAGAAGAACAGCGCGTCCACCATCTGCGTGATGCCCAGGCCCAGCACCATGCCGTAGCCGGCGTCGGTCATGGTGGCGATGGAGTTCGCCAGCGACAGGCCCGCCACCCACCAGAACCACGAGGCCGAGCTGCGCACGATGCGCGCCGCCTCTTCCACCGCCAGCGTCTTGCCGCCGACCTGCACCTGGGCCGCCGGGGCCGGTGCCGCGTTCGCTTCGTCCATGCCCGCTCCCCGGGTGGTGATGACCTGCCGGACTCTGGCAGACACGCGGGGCCGCCGGCAATCAGGCCCGGCGAATCGCGAATCCCGGCATACGGCTCAGGTGCCGCAGAACGTGCTGCGAACGCGCTCGGCCGGCTCCGGCGGCGTCATGAAGGGCGCCTGCGCGGGACCGTCGTCGAAGGGGCGGCGCACGGCGGCCAGCAGGGCCTCGAACGGGCCCAGGTCGCCTTCCGCCGCCGCGGCCAGCGCGGCTTCGACGCGGTGGTTGCGCGGGATCACGGCCGGGTTGGCGGCTCGCATCATCGCGATGCGTTCGGCCGCGGGCGTTTCTTCGCGCGCCAGGCGCTCGCGCCAGCGCGCCAGCCAGGCGTCCATCGCCGGCGACTTCGGCAGCGTGGCGGGCGCCCCGCCTTCGGCCGCAGCGACCAGCGCGCGGAAGGACCGGGTGAAGTCGGCCTCCACCGCCTGCAGCGCTTCCAGGAAAGCCTGCGCCAGCGCCTCGTCGCCGTCTTCCGCCGTGGCCAGGCCCAGCTTGCGGCGCATGCCGGCCAGCCAGTAGCCGCGATACACGTCGGCGAATCCTTCGATGGCGGCGCGTGCGTCGGCCAGCGCCACGTCGGGGTCGCCGGGGAACAGCGGCAGCAGGCATTCGGCCAGCCGCGCCAGGTTCCACTGCGCAATGGGCGGCTGGTTGCCGAAGGCGTAGCGGCCCTGGCGGTCGATGGCGCTGAAGGCCTTGCCCGGGTGGTATTCGTCGAGGAAGGCGCAGGGGCCGTAGTCGATGGTTTCGCCGGACACCGCCGCGTTGTCGGTGTTCATGACGCCGTGGATGAAACCCACGTGCATCCACGCCGCCACCAGTCGTGCCTGGCGTTCGGCCACGGCCTGCAGCAGCGCCAGCGGGCGGTTCGGCGCGTCGCGCAGCGCCGGGTAATGGCGGGCGATGACGTAATCGGCCAGCCGCGCCACCGAGGCGTCGTCGCCCTGCGCCGCGAAATACTGGAAGGTGCCCACGCGCACGTGGCTGGCGGCCACGCGGGTGAGCACGGCGCCGGGCAGGAGCTCGTCGCGCACCACGATTTCGCCGGTAGCCACCGCCGCCAGCGAGCGCGTGGTGGGAATGCCCAGCGCGTGCATGGCTTCGCTCACCAGGTATTCGCGCAGCACCGGGCCGATGGCCGCGCGGCCGTCGCCGCGGCGCGAGAACGGCGTGGGGCCGGCGCCCTTGAGCTGCACGTCGAAACGGCGGCCCTGCGGATCAACCACTTCGCCCAGCAGGATGGCGCGCCCGTCGCCCAGCTGCGGCACGAAATGGCCGAACTGGTGGCCGGCATACGCCAGCGCGATCGGCTGCGCACCGTCCGGCACCACGTTGCCCGAAAAAACGTCGGCCGCACGCGAAGCCAGCGACGCGTCCAATCCCAAGTCGGCGGCCAGCGCCTCGTTCCAGGCCAGCAGGCGCGGCGCCTTCACCGGGGTGGGGGCGACGGCGGCATGGAAACCGGCCGGCAGCGCGGCATAGGTGTGTTCGAACATGCGCGCAGTGTCGCGCGATTCGCGGGGCGATGCCCGCAACGCCCTGTTCCGGCAATTCCGACGCGCCGCTTGCAGGATTTACGCGCTTGCCCCGCCGGGTGGCCTTGATGCAGCGCGGTTCCCGGCTTGGCAAGGTTCGTGCAGCACTTCCTCCAGGTCCCCGCCCCCTGGAGAAACGCATGCTCAAGCTCGAGATGCCCGTCGACGCCCCCTCCCCCCCGCCGGTGGCGCCGGGGCCGGAAGGATTGCGCCGCGCCATGCAGGACGTGCTGTCGGTGGAATCGGACTTCGTGTCCAAGTTCCTGCCGCACCAGGCCATGGCGCGTATTCCTTCCGGCTTCCCGGCCTTCGCGCAGTGGCACCACCGGCAGCTGGGCGACCCCGCGGTGACCTGGGCCGACGCCGCGCCCGCCTACGCCCTGGCCTGCCTGTCGCACGCGGCCTACGGCGGCGCCTTCGACCCGAGCGTGGAGTGGGAGCTGGAACTGCAGTGGGCCGACCTGGCCCCGCTCTCGCGCCTGCCCTGGCCCCAGGCGCGGCGGCTGGTGATGGCCGCCTGGGCCTACCTGTCCGACGACACCTCGCTGCCCGAAGGCCTGGACGCCGCGCTGGACGCCGCCGCCCACGCCGACGAGGATTCGACCGCCCGGCTCGACCTGGAACTGGTGCCCGCCTTCGTGGTGCTGCGCGCGTCCATGGCGCGCCTGCCCATGGCCGAGTGGCGCACGCGCGGCCAGGAGCGTTGGCTGCCCACCGACATGCCGGCGCTGCTGCTGGCGGCGAGCCCGGCGCTGGCGCTGCTCGACTGCCTCACCCTGCACGGCTTCGGCGAAGAAGAACCACGCTGCCTGGCACGCCTGGCGTTCGCGCCGCACCTGCTGCGCAGCGTCGACCCGGGCCCGGCCCACGACGACGCGCTGGCGCAGGCGCGGCTGCGCCGGCAGGTGATGCACTGGGCCGCGCAGGCCGAATCGCTGCTGCTGCAGGTGCCCAGCCCCACCTGCCCCGGCGAATTCAACCTGCTGGTGAACCCGCGCCACCCCGATTTCGCGCGGCTGCAGCGCTTCGACTGCCGCCCGCTGCAGCTCGACCGTCGCCGCCGGGGCCACTGATGCCGCGCGCTCAGCCGGGCGGGTGCAGCAGCTGCCTTACCACGTCGAGGCAGCGCTGGCCGTCGAGCTCGATCTGCTCGAGCACCGGGTCGCGGCCCTGGTGGCCCGTGTGCAGGCTGAGCACCGCGGCGTTCATGAGCAGCGAATTGAGGAAGTTGCGCACCTGGTGTTCCACCACCAGCAGCGTCTCGCGCGACAGCGTCACCCAGGGATCGCGCTGGGCCGGCGGCCGGGCGGACAGGAAGGGCGCCAGCGCGGCCAGGTAAGCCGCCAGCGCGGCGCGCTCGTCCGCGCCAAGCCCGCCACCGTCCTGGAAGTGCAGGCGCAGCACCAGCCAGCGCAGCGGGCTGGTGGGCAGGTCCATGGGGAAGTCTTCGCAGGGCCTGCCGTCTTCGGGCGGCAAGGCGCCGGTGGCAGGCACCCAGCGGGCGTCGTCGCAACCGCGGGCCGCCAGCCAGGTGCGCACCGTGGCCGGGAACAGGCGCGCCAGCTCAGGCGTGGTCTCCATGGTTTTCCCCCGTGTCGCCGACGCCCGCGGCCTCGGCCGCGGGGTCGTTGCCCTGGTCGTCGCCGTCGTCGAGCGCCGGCGGGCCGGCCGGCGCGGCCTGGTAGCTGTTGAGGCGGTTGTAGAGCGTCTTGGTGGCGATGCCCAGCACCTGCGCGGCCTTGGCCTTGTTGTTGTCGAAATAGGCCAGGGTCTTGAACAGCATGCGCCGCTCGATTTCGTGCAGCGGCGTGCCCACGACGAAGGTGATGGAACTGGCGGTCTCCGCCGACGGGCCCGGGTCTTCCACCGGCAGGCCCGGCGTCACCAGGTCGCCGTCGGCCAGGATGTAGGCGCGCTGGATGATGTTCTTGAGCTCGCGGATGTTGCCCGGCCAGCGGTAGCGGCGCAGGCGGTCGGCGCCCTCGCGGGTGAGCACGCGCGCGGTGCCGCAGCGGCGGTTGAGGCGGTCGAGGAAGAGCTGGGCGATGGGCAGGATGTCCATGGGCCGGTCGCGCAGCGGCGGCACCGACATGGGGAATTCGGCCAGGCGGTAGTACAGGTCTTCGCGCAGGCGACCGGTGCTGATGGCGTCGGCGTGCGGGCGGTTGGTGGCGGAAACGATGCGCACGTCGAGGTGGATGTCCTCGCTGCCGCCGACGCGGCGGATGTGCCGGGTTTCCAGCGCGCGCAGCAGGTGCACCTGCAGGTGCGCCGGCATTTCGCCGATTTCGTCCAGGAACAGCGTGCCGCCCTGCGCCTGCTCGAACAACCCCACGTGGCGCGCGTTGGCGCCCGTGAAGCTGCCCCGCTCGTGCCCGAACAGCTGGCTGGTGAGCAGGTCGGGCGGCACCGCGCCGCAGTTGCAGGCCACGAACGGGCCCGGACGCCCGCTTTCGGCGTGGATGGCCGCGGCCACCAGCTCCTTGCCGACGCCGCTTTCGCCTTCGATGAACACCGAGGCGTCGGTGGGCGCCACGCGGCGCACTTGCCGGCGCACGGCGTCCATGGCCGGCGACGGACCGGCGATGCCGTGCCAGGGTTCGCTGGGCGGCGTTTCGGTGGCGGGCTGGCGGGCGGCGGCGGTTTGCAGCAGCTGGCGGAACTTCGCCACCTGCAGCGGCTTCACCACGTAATCTACGATGGGCAGGTGCATGGCCTTGAGCGCCGATTCCACCGTGGGGTGGCCGGTGATCAGGATCACCTGCGTGCGGCCGCCGAGGTCGAGGTGTTCCAGCAGTTCCAAGCCGCTGCCGTCGGGCAGGGAAAGGTCCACCAGCGCCACGTCGAAGGCGTGTTCGCGCAGGCGCTGGCGGGCCTGGCCGAGGCTGCCGGCGATCACCACGTCGAAGCCGAGGGCCCGCGCGATTTCGGCGGCGGCCCGCACGAAGCCGACGTCGTCGTCGACGATCAGCAGGACGGATGGATGGGTCATGGCAGCGACCTCCGGAGGATGCAGTCTGTTCCAACGCGGGCGCGCGCAGGCGGCAGACGATCACAATTCCGGGGGGCTGGGTCGATCTTACACCGGTGTGTAATTCCTGCATCCGCGGCGCCGGTTGGCACCGCGATTGCATGGGGTAATGCTGTCGGGGAAAGCGTGCCTTACGGCCCGAGGAAGGCCCGTGCCACGGCGTCCGGCGCCTTGCGCAGCAGCGAGGTGTTCACCTGCAGCGGAATGTCGGTGGCCTCGTCGGGCAGGCGCGGCAGCAGCACGCCGTGCTCCTGCGCGCGTTCGGCCAGGGCGGCGGAGGTGAGGCCGCGGGCCTGCAGCAGGAACGTGCTGGTGCCGTTTTCCAGCTTGCGCGCGGTGAAGCGGCTGCTCGCTTCCAGGCGGGCGATGACCTTGTCGGCGGCCTGCCAGGCGCGGGCATAGTGCGCTTCGTAGTCGTCGAGGAAGGTGTCGACGAAGGCCACCAGCGGCCAGGCGTAGGGCAGCCCGCCGCCGAACTGCCGGCGCACGTGGTACAGGCCTTCGATGAAAGCGGCGTCCCCGGCCAGGATGGCGCCGCTGGCGCCGTTGAAGTGTTTCCACAGCGACACGTACACGGTGTCGAACAGCGCCGCGTGTTCCTTCACGGAATGGCCGGTGTGCTGCGGCAGGTTGAACAGGCGGGCGCCGTCGAGGTGGCAGCGCATGCCCTGTTCGCGCGCCCAGGCGGTGAGGCGGACCAATTCGTCGAAGGGCACGAATTCGTGCTGGCGGCGGCGCACGGGGCTTTCGATGCTGAGCACGCCAATACGGCTTTCCACGCGGCCGCCGGCGGAGCGCGCGGCCCATTCCTTGGCTTCGTCCAGCGTAAACGTAGCGCGGCCCGGGGCCAGCGGCAGCAGGCTGAGGCCGCTGAGAACCTGCGCGGCGTCGCCGCTGTCGTTGTAAAGGTGGCTTTCGGCCTGCACCAGCACGCGGCGGTGCTCGCCCGCGAGTTTGCGCACGGCCAGCTGGTTGGCCAGCGTGCCGGTGGGCAGGAAGATGGCGGCTTCCTTGCCCAGGCGTTCGGCGAACTTCGCTTCCAGCGCCTCGATGGCGCCGCCGCGCGAGTAGTAGTCGGGCGCGAAGTTGGCGCCTTGCACGGCTTTTTCGAGCAGGACGGCGTATTCGCGCGGCGTGAGCGCCTGGCCGTCGGAGAAAAAGTTGACCTGCTGGAAGAGGCCGTCGTTCGTCGCTTCCGCGGCGTTGGCCGGCAGCAGCGTGGACGCGGTGGCCGCGGCGCCCGCGGCGAGGAAATGGCGACGATCCATGCAATGCCCCCTGGCGACCCGACGCCGGGCCGGCGGGGTTCGTGCGGGGCTCAGGATGCCGGCCGCGTGCTTGGCGGGTCAATCGTGCGCCGCTTGCGCCGCGCTGCCGCCAGGACTAGCGTGGAGCTGCTGGAACAGGGGCTCCACCAACGAAAGGAGGGGTGCCATGAAACTCTTCACCGCGCTCGTGCTGGTGCTCGCCGTGTCCGCCTGCGGACAGATGCACCACCGGCACAGGGTCCAGAAGGCCGGCGGCGACACCGTGTTCGTCTGCCACAAGGGCAAGAAGACGCTGGAAATCCCCCGCGAAGCCGCCGACGCGCACATCGCGCATGGCGACTGGTACGGGCGCTGCTGAGGATCCCGCTCAGCGCGCAGGGTTCGCCTGCCCCGGGTGGCGGCCTTCAAGCACCCACGCACGCAGCGCGGAAAGCGCTTCGGCTTCCGCGCCCGGCGGGAAGCGGCAGTGGCCGGCGCCCACCGGCGGCAGTTCGAACACGTGGTCGCCGCGGCCGGCGTTGCGCGCCAGGTCGAGGTAGCGCGACGAGGTTTGCGACGGGATGACTTCGTCGGTGGCGTTGGCGCGCAGCACCACCGGGCGCGCCGCCTGGCCGGTCAGGCGCAGGCGGGCGTTGGCGTAGGCCACCGCGGCCGGGTTGCCTTCGTAGCGGCGCACGCCGGCGTTGAGCGCGGCGGCGTCGGCGAAGCCGCCGTAAGTAACCTGGGTGTTGTCCACCGGCACGCCGCCGGCGCGTTCGGCCAGCTCGTGCAGCACGGCGAAGCGCAGCACCAGGCCGCCGGCCATGCCCTCGCGCGGGATGCCGAAGACCTGGCCGAAGCGCGCGGCGAAGGGTTCGTCGGACTGCAGCGCGGCTTCGATCTTTTCGGCGTCGGGCCAGCGCGGCGTGCCGGGGTCGAACAGCCCGCCCGGGGCAAGCACGCCCGGGTAGCGGTGGGCGAACACGGCCAGCGCGCCCAGCACCGGGCCGTTGAACAATTCTTCGGCGGGCGCGTTGGCGCCGCACAGCGCCAGGCCGCCGTCGTAGGCCTGGCCGTGGGTTTCCAGCGTGCCCAGCACCAGGTGGGCGCCCATGGAATGGCCCATGGCCCAGGTGCGCCTGGGCTGGCCCAGCAGGCCCACCACGTGCCGGCGCAGGGCCTCGCTGTCGGCCAGGGCCTCGGCCACCGACCAGCCGCGCGCGGAATAGTCGGACTGCGCCACGGCGAAGCCGGCGTCGAACAGCCAGCCTTCGTAGCCGTTGCGCGGCATCACTTCGGGGATGGGCTGTTCCTGCGGCGCGTAACCGTGGAAATAGACGATGAGCTCGCCGTTCCAGTTCGCCGGCACGTCCAGCCGCCAGGGCGCGCCCGCGATGGTGCCGGTGTGCTCGCTGGGCTGCGCAATTTCAGGCTTGGGCGCCGGCGCGGCGGCCGCGGGTTCCGCGGGCGGCGTGGAGGCGCAGGCGGATAGCAGCAACAGCAGGCACAGGGGCAAGAGGCGCATCGGCGAACTCCGGACCGGGGTGCAGGGGAGTGTGCCAGTTTTTGGAAACGGGTTGCTCAGCGGTGCTGGTCCACCAGCACCGGGTTGCCGTCGGGGTCGACGACGATGAAGTGGCCGGGGCCGGTGGTGGTTTCGTCCACTTCGGTCACCGGCGTGATGCCGCGGGCTTTCAGCTGGCGCTGCAGTTCGCGCACGTCGGTGAAGGGGTCGACGTTCCGGCCGTTGTTGTCCCAGCCCGGGTTGAAGCACAGCATGTTCTTCTCGAACATGCCCTGGAACAGCCCGACCACGGTGTCACCGTTCTTCATGATCAGCCAGCCGTGGTGCATCTGGTCGTGGAAGGCGGTGAACCCCAGCGCTTCGTAGAAGGCGCGCGAGGCGGCGATGTCCTTCACCGCGAGGCTGAGGGAGAAGTTGCCGAGGTTCATGGTGAGGTCTCCGGGCGCGTATCCGCCGGAGGATGCACCCGCACCAGAGGTTCGGCAACTGACGCCGGAAAGGCTGGATATGGCCGCCGCTTCGTTCGGGATGCGTGCCTCCAGGTAATCAACGGTGCAGGGGCAAGGGGTTACCCATGAGAACCGGGCGCTCTATTAGTCTTAATTGGCCCGGCTTGGTACTGGCCGCGTTTGTGTTACTCGGCTTCTGGAGCCCAGTAATTGCATCTGCCGAAGAGGCCAAGGTTTGGGTAAACACCAGCTCCGGCGTCTACCACTGCCCGGGTACCCAGTACTACGGCAATACGCAGCGGGGGAAGTACCTGGCGGAGTCCGATGCCATGGCTTCGAACTATCGCCCTGCGTACGGCCGCCGCTGCTCCTCTGGAGCCCGGAGCGTGGCATCAACGCCGACGATCCAGGCAGCAGCCGCGGTGCCAAGCGCCAGCACCGAAGTATGGGTCAATTCCAGTTCGGGCGTTTACCACTGCCCAGGAACTCGGTACTACGGAACAACGAAACGCGGGCGCTTCATGTCGGAAGCCGACGCGACGGCAGCCGGCAACCGGCCTGCCTATGGTGCGCGGTGCGGGCGATAGCGTTGGTGCCACCCGGCTACGTCAGGCGATATCCCGCAGAACACCCGGATGCCGGGCGACGATCCGCAGCAAGGTTTCCGCCGCACCCGAAGGCATGCGTCGCCCCTGCTCCCATTGCTGCAGGGTGCGGGGGGAGATGCGCAGCGCCGCCGCAAACTCCGATTGGGACAAGCCCGTACCGAGACGGGCCTTGACCACGTCGTTCAGCGACACCTCGAACTTGCGGCCAATCTTCCCCGCCTTGAGCTCCTCGAGAGCCTGGACCAGTTCCTCGCCAATGTCGCGACCGGCATCGCGAACCGAGAGGGATTTCTTCCTTGCCTTCACTTCATCATCTCCAACAATCTCTTGAGCACACCAGGGGAGAGCGAGTCGCGGGCCGATTTGGAATATAGGGTCAGCAACATCACGGTGCCCGCCTTCGGCTTCAGTGCGTAGATGACCCTAACGCCGCCGCGCTTACCCATACCCGGCCTGGACCACCGGATCTTCCTGCAGCCGCCCGAACCGGCAATGACGTCGCCGGCTTCGGGGTCCAGCGCCAGGTGGAGAATGAAGTCGCCGTACTCCTCGGGCGACCAGTACTCGGGCCAGAGCCGAGAGAAAGGAGCTGACTCGATGACAGTCAGCACTGGGATCAACTATGCGCCATTGGCGTATGGCGTGCAAGTGCCGCGCCGGGAGCGTGGCTGCGGATGGCGGCTTTGGCACTGAGCATCGGGCGGCTCCGATGGGAACCGCCCCACTCTCGTCTGACGGTTAAAGCTCGGGCATCAGTCTTCGCCGCCTGCCGGCGTCATCCTTCACGCCGCCTGCCGCAACGCCACCTTCGGGAAATCCACCGGCACGCCGAGGGCCACGTTGACGTAGTTGGTGAACAGGTTCAGCGCCACGTGGGCCAGCAGCTCCACGATGCCTTCGTCGTCGAAGCCGGCGTTGCGCAGGGCCTGCACGTCGTCGGCGGTGACGGCGGCGCGGTGTTCCACCACCTTCAGCGCGAAGGCGAGCGCGGCGGCGGTTTTCGGCTCCGTGCTGTGGCCGGCCTGGGCGTCGGCCATTTCGGTGGCGCTGGCGCCGGCCTTGCGGCCCAGGGCGGTGTGCGCGGCCAGGCAGTAGTCGCAGCGGTTGCGGTCGGCGATGGCCACCGCCACCTGCTCGCCCAGCTTCGCGGGCAGCGAGCCGCCGCCGAGCGCGCCGAAGCCGGCCCACATCAGCTGCAGCGCGGCCGGCGAATTGGCCACGGCGCGGAACATGTTCGGGGTGGCGCCGAACGCGCCCTGGACCTGCGCCAGCAGCGGCTGGCTGGCGGCGGGGGCGGTGGCGGCGGTGTGCAGGGGAACGCGGGACATGGGGTTTCTCCGAAAGGGTCGCGCCGATTGCGCCAACACAGGATCGGGCCTAGGCTCGGGTTCTTGGTGACGATTCGTCCCGATTACTTGATGGAGCGTCCGGAATGGCCGTGGACCGCCTGCAGGGCCTGCTGAGCCGCTTCTCGGTGAGCGCGCGCCTGTTCCACAGCGGCCCGCTGTGCGGCATCAACGATTTCGCCGACAACGGGTTGGGGCAATTGCACCTGGTGCGGCGCGGCCCGCTGGAGGTACACCACGCCGGCGAAGTGGTGCGCGTGGACGAGCCCAGCCTGCTGTTCTACCCGCGCCCGCTGGCGCACCGTTTCGTGAGCGACGAACACGTGGGCGCCGACATGGCCTGCGCCAACCTGGCCTTCGGCGGCGCGGTTTCGGCGGGCGTGGCCACCGGCGCCGGCCACCCCATCGCGCGTTCGCTGCCGCGCTTCGTGTGCCTGCCGCTGTCCGCCCTGCCCGGCGCCGCGCCCGTGCTGGACCTGCTGTTCGACGAAGCCTTCGCCCAGCGCTGCGGCCGGCAGATAGTGGTGGACCGCCTGTTCGACGCCATCGTGGTGCTGCTGCTGCGGCACCTGCTCGACAGCGGGCACATTACCGAGGGTCCGCTGGCGGGCCTGGGGCACCCGCAGCTGGCCAAGGCCATTGTGGCGATGCACGACGAACCGGCAGAGCCGTGGACTCTGGAGACGCTGGCCGGGCGGGCCGGCATGTCGCGTAGTCGGTTTGCAGAGGTGTTCGCGGAAGTGGTGGGCGAAACCCCTGCGGCCTACCTGGCGCAGTATCGAATCACCCTGGCTCAGCAGGCGTTGCTGCGCGGTGAGGGCCTGGATCGAATTGCACAGAAAGTGGGTTATGGAAGCGCAGCGGCGCTGTCGCGAGCCTTCAGTGCCGCTCGCGCATTGTCGCCGAGGGCGTGGCGGACCCACGCTAAGAGGTTAGACTCCTCGCCGAATAAGTAGCAATGCGGCGTCGGAAAATCCACAAATCCAGCCTGCCAACACACCTAACCAGCGGGGATGGGTGAACAAAATCAGTTCCGCTCGAGCGGTATGGCAAATAGGACACTATATTGCCTACAGCAACTAGTCGCCTTTAGCAGTCACAAAAAAACAATCTGAATTGGCAGCCAAACCATATGCGCTTCTATCCAGCCGAGCCAGACATCTCAACCCTTTTCAACAGGATCCAGGATGGTGATATTGACCTGCAACCTGACTTTCAGCGTGGAGAGGTCTGGCCAACATCCAAGCAGCAACGCTTGGTCGATACGATCCTGAGAGGATGGGTTGTTCCGCCGGTCCTATTGGTGCAAGACCCATCGAGCTCGAGCAAGCAGCAAGTCTTGGATGGGCAGCAGCGATTGGCTGCGATTCGAGACTTCAAGCTAGACAGGTTCTGCGTCGACGGCAAGATCAAGCCCGCAGACGCGCACATTCAGTCATTGCACGGAACCCGCTTCAGCGAACTGCCGCTTGAAACCCGAAAGGCATTTGACAGAACCACAATCCGAATCTATGAAGTCGCAGACTACAAGCCCGAAGAACCTGCAGAGATCTTTTTTCGGCTTAACCAGCCAACCACACTCACTTCTGCCGAAAAGAGGAACGCGTTTTTCGGCCCTGTTCGCGATCAAATTCGAGACCAAGTCCTTCGGTTTGAAGATGCGACAAAAGCATCGGAGTGGATTGGGTTCAGCAACAGTCGCATGGCGTACGACGATGTCTTCGCTAGATTTGCATGCACGATTGAGTTTGGCACTCTCCGCAAGAAGCTGACCGCCTCAGCAGTAAATGACCTGTACCGACGGGATACGCCGCTAAGACAGGATTCATGGGATCGTTTTTCCTACAGTATTGACGTAGCTGAGAACGCATTCAGGGCAATGCGTAGCCATCTACACCACGCACCTCTCCCAAAGCTTAATAAGGCAACCTTTTACTCTTGGCTTGTCTTTATTTCCCGGCTCGACAGGAAAGTCGACCCATCAAGCTTGGCGCTTTTCATGTCCGCATTTGAGACTCTTCGAGCCGAAATCTCCGGCGACGGGGGCAGATTCGGCGCAATGCAGGTTCAGAAGTTCATCGAAAGCACTAGTGCAGTACGCTGCGTGCTGCAGATTTTCACAGACAGGGCAACATCACGCGTATCGGACGTGTCCTCCGTGACAGCCAGAGACTTCTCTCTTTGGGTCGCCTGGCATGCATCGAGATTTAGCTCGTTTGCTGGCTGCACGGACCCTGCCTACCGCAACCTTTCCGAGTTTCTTTCAGCGCCAAGCGAGTTTCAAAGCGACTCGTATGCGATGCGATTCGTTGATTACTGCAGCTGGGGGGAAAGTCTCTAGTATGCGCATCGCCGACATCGAAATCGGCTGGCTCAAGTGTCGCCAAGATCGAGCCACGCTTCGCATCGACTCTATCGCCACAGATGAAACTGCGCCTGAGCATGAGCACCAAGTCGGCTCTCGAATAGTTGGCTTTGTTGGGCCGAATGGGGCGGGAAAGACTCGCCTTCTATCTAGTCTTCGCTTACTGGCGGCAGGATTGCCGCCACAGGATGGCGATGCTATTCGGTACATCTCAGGAGAGTATCGAGGGCAACGATTCCGGATTCCCTCCATGGCCGGTGAAACCACTCCTCCGCTTGCCTACCTCGATGCATCACGTGAAGCTCACTTCGCAATAACACTCTTTGAAAACCAGGCCAACCTGGGTGAACTAATCGAACAATTTGGGCCGCGCCAGGTCACAGGCCACGAACTCGATCGCTACCGGCACGTATGCCGAAAGAACTATGATTCTCTGAGAATAAGAGAGATTGAGGCCCCAACGAGCTCAGAGCTGGGGTCGGAAGAGGATGAGAGCGAGGAAGTAGTTCCTTACTTTGAAGTCTCTTGTGATGGGATTTCTTATGATTCCACATCAATGGGGTTTGGGGAGCTGTGTGCTTGCTATGTGATCTGGTGGGTCTATAGATTCACTTCGAGCACGATTCTGGTGCTAGATGAACCAGACTCTCACCTATCTCCGTCGTCCAGGAACGAACTACTTGATATCATCGCCCTTGCTGCGAGCGATAAGAAGCACGCAGTAATCTTGAGTACTCATTCTGCTGAACTGCTAGATCGCTTGGTGGAGTCTGAAATTCTGGTTGTCCTGCCAGATCGGTTGGCTCGATCGAGGAGCAACGTCTCCCGCGCCACAAGCAAGAGGCATGCGCTAAGAGGACTAGGTCTATCGCGTCCCGCACGCATTTTGGTAGTTGTTGAGGATGTCGACGCCAAAGAGGCAGCTCGGCAGATTCTTAATCTCTGGGGCGACGGCCTAGCTCGTTACTTTGACATTCAAATTGTTGAGGGCGGAGCCACGGAGCTGGCGAGGTTCGTCCGCCAGTTTCCGAAATCAAGCGGCTCATTCAGAGCTTACGGACTACTCGACGGCGACAAACGCACCGAGTTCAAGACCGCCGAGGACCTGATTTTTCTCCCCGAGGACAACGATCCAATTGCCGCAGCCCGGGCAAAGATTCAACGGGATGTCGGGGCCTTCAGCCAAGCCATTGGAGTTGAAGAAAAGCAAGTGGTCGCCGCCCTAGACAGAGTCTCACACCTCGACCACCACGATTTCATCAATGGTCTTATCGACGCACTTGGAATGCATGCTAGTGCAGCAACAGTGCGAACAGCGGTTATTGCAGCTTGGCTTAACGACGACGCCGTGAGAAGGGCCACAAGAGAAGCGGCGGAGACACTGCTTGGCCACTTAGCCGCAATGCCACTGAACTGATTTCGCCCGCGATGCATTAGCCAAGCATGGGTTGTACGTCTTGATTGTCGCGCCGACGCGAATCCGAGCAAGGAATCGGGGCAGCACACATCAGCCCAACGGGGATCGGGTGTTGCTTTGACTCCCGTCTTGAGAGAGCGGCCCTAGCATTCCACCCTCTCAACTCGCCTCACACCCCAATCGGATTCGCCTTCTCGGGATCGATCTTGTACTGCTTGATCGCCCGCGCCACATCCTTCGCGTTCATCTTGCCCTCGGCAGCCAGCGCGGCAATCGCCGCGTGGGCGATGTAGTAGCGATCCACCTCGAAGAACCGGCGCAGGTTGGCACGGGTGTCGGAACGACCAAAGCCATCCGTACCCAGCACCGTGTACTTCATCGGCACGAACGCGCGCACCTGGTCGGCGAAGGCGCGCACGTAGTCGGTGGCGGCGATGGCGGGGCCCTGGCGGCCTTCCAGGCACTGGGTGATGTGCGGCACGCGCGGCTTGTCTTCCGGGTGCAGGCGGTTCCAGCGCTCGGCGTCGAAGCCGTCGCGGCGCAGCTCGGTGAAGCTGGGGCAGCTCCAGATGTCGGCGCTCACGCCGAAGTCCTTGTCCAGCAGCTCGGCCGCGGCGATGGCCTCGCGCAGGATGGTGCCGCTGCCCATCAGCTGCACGCGCAGTTCGCCCTTCTTGGGCTTGCCGGCGTCCTTCAGCAGGTACATGCCCTTCAGGATGTTCTCGGCCGCGCCTTCCGGCATGTCCGGGTGCGCGTAGTTCTCGTTCATCAGGGTCAGGTAGTAGTACTCGTCCACCTGGTCCTCGAGCATGCGCTTCATGCCGTGCTGCAGGATCACCGCCACTTCGAAGCCGAAGGTGGGGTCGTAGGCCTTGCAGTTCGGGATGGCGCCGGCCAGCAGGTGCGAATGGCCGTCCTCGTGCTGCAGGCCTTCGCCGTTGAGCGTGGTGCGGCCGGCGGTGGCGCCCAGCAGGAAGCCGCGCGCGCGCATGTCGGCCGCCTGCCAGGCGCTGTCGCCGATGCGCTGCATGCCGAACATGCTGTAGTAGATGTAGAACGGCAGCATGGGCTGGTCGGACGAGGAATAGCTGGTGGCGGCCGCCATCCACGAGCTGAAGGCGCCCGCTTCGGTGATGCCCTCTTCCAGCACCTGGCCTGCCTTGTCCTCGCGGTAGTACATCAGCTGGTCGGCGTCGACCGGCTTGTACTTCTGGCCTTCCGGCGCGTAGATGCCGATCTGGCGGAACAGGCCTTCCATGCCGAAGGTGCGCGCCTCGTCGGCCACGATGGGCACGCACAGCGGGCCCACCTGCTTGTCGCGCAGCACGATGTTCAGCGCCTGCACGAAGCTCATGGTGGTGGAGTTCTCGCGCTCGCCGGTGCTCTTGAGTAGGCGCTCGAACACTTCCAGCTTCGGCGCTTCCAGCTTCTTGCTGGTGGTGCGACGGCGCTGGGGCAGGAAACCGCCCAGCTTCTCGCGGCGCGAACGCATGTATTCCACTTCCGGCGACTTTTCGCCCGGGTGGTAGAACGGCACCTCGGGCAGCTTGTCGTCGCTGACCGGGATCTGGAAGCGGTCGCGGAAGGCCTTCACCGCGGTGTCGTCGAGCTTCTTGGTCTGGTGCGTGGGGTTGAGCGATTCGCCCCAGCTGCCCATGCCGTAACCCTTCACCGTCTTGGCCAGGATGACGGTGGGCTGGCCGGTGTGCTTCACGGCGCGGTCGTAGGCGGCGTACACCTTGTGCGGGTCATGGCCGCCGCGGTTGAGGCGGGCGATATCCTGGTCGCTCAGGTTCGACACCATGCGCTTGGTGGTTTCGTACTTCCCGAAGAAGTGCTCGCGCGTGTAGGCGCCGCCGAAGGCCTTGCAGTTCTGGTACTCGCCGTCGACGGTTTCCATCATCAGCTTCTTGAGCGTGCCGTCGGCGTCGCGCGCCAGCAGCGGGTCCCAGTAGCTGCCCCAGACGAGCTTGAGCACGTTCCAGCCAGCGCCGCGGAAGCTGCCTTCCAGCTCCTGGATGATCTTGCCGTTGCCGCGCACCGGGCCGTCCAGGCGCTGCAGGTTGCAGTTGATGACGAAGATGAGGTTGTCCAGGCCCTCGCGGCCGGCCACGCCGATGGCGCCCAGGCTCTCGGGCTCGTCCGTCTCGCCGTCGCCCAGGAAGCACCACACCTTGCGGTCGCTGGGCGCGATCAGGCCGCGGTGCTCGAGGTACTTCAGGAAACGCGCCTGGTAGATGGCGCTGATGGGGCCCAGGCCCATGGAAACGGTGGGGGTCTGCCAGTAGTCCGGCATCAGCCACGGGTGCGGGTAGCTGGAGATGCCCTTGCCGTCCACTTCCATGCGGAAGTTGTCGAGCTGGCCTTCGCTGATGCGGCCTTCCAGGAAGCTGCGGGCGTAGATGCCCGGCGAGCTGTGGCCCTGGATGTAAAGGATGTCGCCCGGGTGCCCGGCGCTGGGCGCGCGCCAGAAGTGGTTGAAGCCCACGTCGTAGAGCGTGGCGCCGGAGGCGAACGAGGCGATGTGGCCGCCCAGGTCGCCGGGGCGGCGGTTGGCGCGCACCACCATGGCCATGGCGTTCCAGCGGATGATGGAGCGGATGCGCCATTCCATCATCGCGTCGCCGTCGCTCTTGGCTTCCAGGTGCGGCGGGATGGTGTTGATGTATTCGGTGGTGGGCTGGAACGGCAGGTGCGCGCCGGCGCGGCGGGTCAGTTCGACCATGCGCTGCAGCAGGTGGTGGGCGCGCTCGGGGCCGTCGGCGTCGAGCACGGCCTTCAGCGATTCCATCCACTCGCGGGTCTCGACGGGGTCGAGGTCGTTTTCCAGGGCGTCGGTCAGCCAGTTCATTCTTCTCTCTTCCTCGCGGCCGGCGGCCCGGCGCGTCGTCGTTTCCGGATAAGGACCGGAAGTTTACCGCAGGGTATGCTCCGGGGGCGGCTTCGGAGGGAAGCGTGACGGACCAGCAGCCACGGCACGGGTCGGTCGGCGGGCGCCAGGTGCCCTGGCGCCGGAGCCTGCGCACGCGCCTGCTGCTGTGGTCCAGCCTCACCAGCGTGCTGCTGCTGGTGGCCGTGGCGGCGGTGTTCTACGTGGCCCTGCGCGGCGTGCTCATCGCCAACACCCAGGCCGAAATGCGCGGGCTGGCGCAGCAGGCCGCGGGCGGCCTGGAGGCCACGCTCGATTCGGTGCAGGTGAGCGGGCGCACGCTGGCCGGCACGGCCTCGGGCCTGGGCCGGCAGCCGCTGAACCTGCGCGCCCTGCTCGAGGCCACGCTGGCCGCCGACCCCGACATCGCCGGCGTCATGGTGGCCATGGAACCGGGCCGCCTGGGCGACGACGACCCGGGCTTCGACTGGTACGTGCGCCGCGAAGGCCTGGGCCTGGTGAACACCCCCCTGAAGGGCCTGGGCTACGACGACTACCGCGTGTTGCCCTGGTACACGCGCACCGTGGGCACCGCGCGGCCGTGGTGGTCCGAGCCGTATGCGAACGACGCCACCGGCGGCGAACTGTTCGTCACCTACAACCTGCCGCTGTTCCGGCCCGGTGGCGAAGGCATGGGTGCCATCGGCATGGTCAGCCTGGACGTACCGGTGCAGCGCCTGCGCGGGCAGCTGGGCCAGCTGGTGGACGCGCCGGGGCTGGTGCCCATGCTGTTTTCGCCGGAATTCCGCGCCGTGGTGCACCCGGACACGGCTTTCAGCGGCGGCGGCCCGTTGCCCGAGGTGATCGAAAGCACCGGGCGCCAAGACCTGGCCCCGCTGGCCGACGCCCTGCGCCGCCGCCTGCCGCTGGAATGGCAGCACACGCTGGCCGGCAGTGGCCCGCGCGCCGGCGAGCGCCACTACAGCTTCGCGCTGCCGGTGGGCGAAACCGGCTGGAGTTTCGCGCTCAGCGTGCCGGAGCACGTCATCCTGGCCCAGCTCAACGCGGTGACGCTGTGGGGCCTGGGCGCGGGCCTGCTGGGCGTGGTGCTGTGCGTGTGGGCCGTACGCCGGCACGCCGGGCTCATCGCGCAACCGGTGGAGGACCTCACCGACACCGCGCACCATTTCGCCCGCGGCGAATTCGACTACCCGCTGCGCCATGTCGAACGCGAGGACGAGGTGGGCGTGATGGCGCGCGCCTTCGACGCCGCGCGCGGCTCCATCAAGCGCCAGCTGGTGGAGATCACCGGCATGGAAGCGGCGCGTTCGCGGCTGGAAAGCGAATTGGGCATCGCCCGCGACATCCAGCAGGCGCTGCTGCCGGGCCCGGGCGAACTGCGTGGCGGCGGTTTCCACGTGGCCTGGCACGGGCTGCTCGACCCGGCCAAGGAAGTGGGCGGCGATTTCTACACCGTGTTCGGGCGCGAGGGCGACGCGCTGTGGTTCGCCATCGGCGACGTGTCGGACAAGGGCGTGCCGGCCGCGCTGTTCATGGCGCGCACGATGACGGTATTGGAAGTGGCGGCGCAGGCCGGCGGTTCGCCGGGCAGCGCGCTGCGCGCCGCGGCGCTGCACCTGGCCGAAGGCAACGACACCTGCATGTTCGCCACCGTGCTGTGCGGCGTGCTGGAGCTGGGCACGGGCCAGCTGGTGCTGGCCAGCGCGGGCCACGAACCGCCGGTGCTGCTGCACGCCGACGGCCGCCGCGAATTCCTGCCCGTGCCCACCACCGGCCCGCTGGGCGTGGACGTGGCCGGCGACTACCCCGCCTGGCGCGGCCGCCTGGCGCCGGGCGACACGCTGCTGCTGTACACCGACGGCGTGACCGAAGCCTTCGACGCGGCCAACCAGGCCTTCGGCGAGGCGCGTTTGCTGCGGGCGCTTGAAGCAGGCGCCGACCCGGCGGCGCTTTGCCACCGGCTTCACGCGGCCGTGCAATCCTTCGCCGGCGAGGCGCCGCAGTCGGACGACATCACGCTGCTGGCGCTGCGTTACCAGGCCGGGGACGCGCCATGAACGACCTTTCCGCCGCCGCCACCCACGTCGTGCACTGGCGACACAGCCTGCGCACGCAGCTGATGGGCTGGTTCGGCGCGCTGCTGGCGCTGGTGCTGCTGGCTGCGTTCGTGGTGGCCTATTACGTGGCGCGCCAGCAGCTGCTGGGCGAAGCCGAGGAGCGCACCCGCTTCGAAGCCCGCCAGGCCGCCGAGCGCATGGCGGCGGCCATGGAGTCGGTGCGCATCACCGCCGACGGCGTGGTGGGCCTGTTCAACCGCCTGGGCCTGCAGCAGGCCGACCTGGCGGGCACGATGGAAGCGCTGGTGGCGGCGGACGGCTCGGCCGCGGGCGGCCTGGTGGCGCTGGAGCCGGGCGTGCTGGTGGACGGCCGGCCCATGGCCTATTACGCCGGCCGCGACGCCTTCAACGTGCCCGACCGCGACATGCTGGCCGACGGCTACGACCTGTTCGCGCAGGGCTGGTACCAGCGCACGCTGCAGACGCCGGCGCCCTGGTGGTCGGAGCCCTACTTCAACGAAACCGCCGGCGGCGTGTGGATGGTCACGCTCAACCGCCCGCTGCGCGACGTCCACGGCGTGGCCCGCGGCATGGTGAGCCTGGACGTGCCGGTGCGCCGGCTGGGCGAACTGCTCGACCCGGTGCGGCAGATCCCCGGCCAACACGTGATGCTGTTCGCGCCCGGCGGCACCATCGCCCTGCACCCCGAGCCGGGCGTGGCGCTGAACCACACGCTGGCGGCCTACGCGCAAATCGCCGGCCGCGGCGACCTGGCGCCGCTGGAAACCGCGCGCGCCGCCGGCCAGGCGCTGGAATTCCGGCACCGTTCGCCGGCGGGCGGCAGCGAGCGCTTCACGGTGTACACGCCCATCGCCGATTCGGGCTGGGGCCTGCAGCTGTCGCTCGACTACGACGTGGTGCTGGCCGACCTGCGCCGGCAGGCGCGCTGGCTGGGCCTGGGCGCGCTGCTGGCGGTGCTGGTGATGGCGCTGGTGGTGCGCCGGCTGGCGGCGCGCATCACCGTGCCGCTGAGCGAACTCACCGGCTCGGCGGGGCACTTCGCCATCGGCGAATACGACTGGCCGGTGCCGCACGACACCCGCGGCGACGAGGTGGGCGTGATGGCGCGGGCGCTGGAGCGGGCGCGCGATTCCATCCGCTTCCAGCTCGAGGAGATCGCCGGCATGGCCAGCGAGCGCCAGAAGCTGGAGAGCGAACTCGACATCGCCCGCGACATCCAGCTGGCCATGCTGCCGCCTTCCCGCCAGGTGCGCGCGGCCGGCGCGCGGGTGGAGGCCGGCGCCCTGCTCAAGGCGGCCAAGGCGGTCGGCGGCGACTTCTACAATTTCTTCGAACAGGGCGACGGGGTGCTGTGGTTCGTGGCCGGCGACGTGTCGGACAAGGGCGTGCCGGCGGCGCTGTTCATGGCGCGCACCATGACGGTGCTGGAAGTGGCGGCGCGGCTGGGCGGTTCGCCGGCGCGGGCGCTGGCCGAGGCGTCCCGGCACCTGGTGGAAGGCAACGACACCTGCATGTTCGCCACGGCGCTGTGCGGCAAGCTCGACCTGGCCAGCGGCGAACTGGTGATGGCCAACGCCGGCCACGAACACCCGGTGTGGCTGCGCCCCGACGGCCGGCGCGAATGGCTGGCCGTGCCGCCGGGCGGCCCGCTGGGCTTCGAGGCCAACGACGACTACGTGCTGTGGACGGGCCGGCTTGGCCACGGCGACACGTTGGTGCTTTATACGGACGGCGTGACGGAAGCCTTCGACCTGGCCAACCTGGCCTTCGGCGAAGAACGCCTGCTGCAGGCGCTGGCGCCGGGGCGCGATGCCCAGGGCCAGTGCGCGGCGCTGCTGGCGGCGGTGCAGGCCTTCGCGGCCGGCGCGCCGCAGTCCGACGACATCACCGTGCTGGCGCTGCGCTACCTGCGCGACGACGGCACCAACGAGGACGCGTGACCATGCACATCCTGCTCCAGGTACCGCAGGAAGAAGGCCAGCTCGGCGACCTGGTGGCCGCCATCGACGGCGTGCTCGCCCGCGAGGGCGTGCACCCGGGCGTGGCGCACGACGTGCAGCTGGTGGCCGAGGAAGTGGTGTGCAACGCGCTCGACTACGGCCGCATCGAAGGCCGGCAGCACGAAATCAGCGTCGGCATCGCCATCGAGGGCGACCTGATCACGCTCGAGTTCAAGGACGACTGCGTGGCCTACAACCCGCTCGAGCGCCCCGACCCCGACCTGGAGGCCGACATCGCCGACCGCCCGGTGGGCGGGCTGGGCGTGCACCTGGTGCGCCAGTTGGCCGAGCAAGTCACCTATGCCCGCGAAGGCGTGCACAACGTCCTTCGCGTCGTCCTGCGAACCGAGCCCCCCGGGAGACACGCATGAACCTCAGCGTCCAGATCCAGCCCGCCAGCAACGGCAGCCAGCGCGTCGCCGTCGGCGGCCGCCTCGACACCCACAGCTACCAGGAACTCGACCGCCAGCTGGCGCCGCTGCTGGCCTCGTCCATCCATTCGCTGGTGCTCGACCTGGCCAACCTGGAATACATCAGCTCGGCCGGCGTGCGTTCGGTGTTCAAGGCCCGCAAGGCCCTGGCCGCGCGCGGCGGGCGGGTGCTGGTGGCGCACCCGCAGCCGCAGATCCAGAAGGTCTTCGACGTGGTGAAGGCGGTGCCGCTGAACGAGATCTTCTCGTCCATGGCCGAAGCCGACGCCTACCTCGACGCCATGCAGCAGAAGGTGCTGCGCGGCGACGAGGACGAATGAAAAAGCCGGGTCAGCTGCGGGCGGCGCGGATCTGGGCGTCGACCGCCGCGATGGCGGTCATGTTGACGACGCGGCGGACCGTGGCCGACGGCGTGAGCACGTGGGCCGAGGCCGCCAGGCCCATCAGGATGGGGCCGATGCCCACGCCGTCGGTGACCGTGCGCACCAGGTTGTAGCTGGCGTTGGCGGCGTCGAGGTTGGCGAAGGCCAGCAGGTTGGCGCGGCCCTGCAGGCGCGAGTGCGGGAAGATGCGCTGGCGCGCTTCCTCGTTGAGCGCGATGTCGGCGTGCATCTCGCCTTCCACCTCGAGCTTGGGCGCGCGCTCGCGCAGGATCTCGAGCGCGTCGCGCATCTTCTGGGCGCTGGCCGATTCGCTGGAGCCGAAGTTGCTGTGGCTCACCAGCGCCGCCTTCGGCGTGATGCCGAACAGCTTCAGGCGGAACGCCGCCTGCACCACCGATTCGGCCACCTGGGCAGCGGTCGGGTCGGCCTGCACGTGGGTGTCGGTGAAGAAAAACACGCCCTTCTCGTTGAGCACGGCGCTGAGCGCGGACAGGCCGCGCACTTCGTTTTCCAGGCCCAGGATCTCGCGCACGTACTTGAGCTTGCGCACGTAGCGGCCCACCAGGCCGCACAGCAGCGCGTCGGCTTCGCCGCGGCGGACCATGAGCGCGGCGATCACCACGTCGCGCGAGCGCACGATGGCCTTGGCCGCCGAGGGCGTGATGCCCTTGCGCTGCATGATCTCGTGGTAGAGCTGCCAGTAGTCGTTGAAGCGCGGGTCGTCGTCGATGTTGGTGACGTCCACGTCCACGCCCAGGCGGATGCGCAGGCCCAGGCGCTGGATGCGGCGCTCGATGACCGCCGGGCGGCCCACCAGGATCGGCCGGGCCAGGCCTTCGTCCACCACCGTCTGCACGGCGCGCAGCACGGTTTCTTCCTCGCCCTCCGCGTACACCACGCGCTTGCGGTCGGCGCGGGCGCGGTCGAACACCGGCTTCATCACCAGGCCGGTGCGGAACACCCAGCTGCTGAGGCGGTCGCGGTAGCTGTCGAGGTCTTCGATGGGGCGCGTGGCCACGCCGGAGTCCATGGCGGCCTTGGCCACGGCCGGCGCCAGCGACACCAGCAGGCGCGGGTCGAACGGGCGCGGGATCAGGTATTCCGGGCCGAAGCGCGGCGTTTCGCCGGCATAGGCGGCGCCGAGGTCGGTGGCCTCGCGGCGGGCCAGGTCGGCGATGGCGTGCACGCAGGCCAGCTTCATTTCCTCGTTGATCGTCGTGGCGCCCACGTCGAGCGCGCCGCGGAAGATGTACGGGAAGCACAGCGCGTTGTTCACCTGGTTCGGGTGGTCGCTGCGGCCGGTCGCGATGATGGCGTCGGGGCGCGCCTGCCGGGCCAGGGTCGGGTCGATCTCGGGCGTGGGGTTGGCCAGGGCGAAGATGACCGGCCGGTCGGCCATCTGCTTCACCATTTCCGGCTTGAGCACGCCGCCGGCCGACACGCCGATGAACACGTCGGCGCCGACGATGATGTCGGCCAGGGTGCGCGCCGCGGTGTCGCGGGCGTAGCGCACGATGCCGTGGTTGGCGCCGCCCGGCTGCAGGTCGGCGCGGCCGGCGTGCAGCACGCCGTCGCGGTCGGTGACCAGGATGTTTTCCGGGCGCATGCCCAGCGCCACCAGCATGTCCAGGCAGGCGATGCCGGCCGCGCCGGCGCCGCTGACCGCCAGCTTCACCGTGGCGATGTCCTTGCCCACCACCTTGAGCGCATTGAGCACCGCGGCGCCGACGATGATGGCGGTGCCGTGCTGGTCGTCGTGGAACACGGGGATCTTCAGCCGCTCGCGCAGCTTCTTCTCCACCACGAAGCACTCGGGCGCCTTGATGTCCTCCAGGTTGATGCCGCCGAAGGTGGGCTCGAGGCTGGCGATGATCTCCACCAGCTTGTCCGGGTCGTTCTCGGCGATCTCCAGGTCGAACACGTCGATGCCGGCGAACTTCTGGAACAGCACGCCCTTGCCTTCCATCACCGGCTTGCCCGCCAGCGGGCCGATGTTGCCCAGGCCCAGCACCGCGGTGCCGTTGGTGATGACGCCCACCAGGTTGCCGCGCGCGGTGAGCGCGCTGGCTTCGCCCGGGTCGGCCACGATGGCTTCGCAGGCCGCGGCCACGCCCGGCGAATACGCCAGGGCCAGGTCGCGCTGGGTCACCATGGCCTTGGTCGGGGTGACCTTGATCTTCCCGGCCGGGGCCTGGCGGTGGTAATCGAGGGCGGCCTGCTTGAAATCTTCTTGTTCGGACATGGACTTGGGCATTGGGGGCGGGCGGGGGCCGCCGAAAGACCCCCATTCTAGCGGCCCCGGCCGGCCCCGGGCCGACGCCCCCGTATGGCCGGGCCTAGAGGCCCAGCACCAGGTCGTCGGCGTCCACCCGGTCGAGCCGGATCTTGTTGGCGAACAGCGAGAAGGCCAGCGCCCCGGCCAGCCCGTTCGCGCGCTGCATCCACGGCGGCAGGTAGCGCGGCGCGGCGATGGCGCCGGCGTCGAAGGCGCCTTCGAGCGCAAACACGTCCTCGAGCGCCATTTTGCCGGCGAACAGCTGCCGCGCCCGGCCCAGCTGGTGGTGGCGCAGGCACCAGCGGAAGAAGGTGTGCACCGCCAGCAGGCCGTGCAGGTACACGGTGTCCTTGGTGAAGGCCGCGCCGCCGCCCAGCGGCACGCCGCGGAACACGCGCTGGGACGAGGTAAAGCTGTCGGTCGGGCTCTGCCCGGCCTCGATGAAGAAGCGGAACACCTCGACGAAATCGGCGCCGTGGATGGCCTTGTCGATGGCCACGATGCGCAGGCTGATGCGCTTCATGCGCTCGATGTCCATGGAGCCGGAAATCAGCTCGGCGAAGGTGGCCAGGCCTTCCTGCGTGGCCGTGGTGCGCGGCGAGCCGCGGCCCAGGGACTTGAGGTGCGGCTGCTCGCGGCCGTTGAGGCCGGTGAGCGTGTGCACGAAGGCTTCGTGCACCAGCAGCTGGTTGCGGTCGTATTCGGAAAAGCCGGTGGCGGTGCGCAGGCGGATGCGCTGCGAACTGGCGGCGGCCTTGGCGATCAGCGTGTCGTCGAGCTCGACGCGCACCTTGTGGTCGGTGAAGAAATGGTCCACCGCGGCCTGCAGCTCGGCCTGCACGGTTTCGGCCGGCAGCACGTAGTCGGGCTCGATTTCCCGCAGCTCCTGGTCCATCTCGTCGGCCAGGCCGACGAAGTGCCGGGCGGCGTCGAGGTTGGTGGGGCCGTCGCCGGGCAGCATTTCCATGGGCCGGCCGAACAGCCGGGTGGAATAGGCGGTGACGCGGTGGGTGCCCACGGCGTCGAGCAGGCGGGTGGTGATGCGCCAGCTTTCGGCGGTCTGGCGCAGGTAGCGGCCGATGGGTTCGTCGGGGTCGGCGCCGTCGTGCACGGCTTCCAGTTCGCGCCGCACCTCGGCGTAGTCGCCGCGCGGGTATTCGGGCCTGGGCAGGTGGATGCGGCCGATGCGCCAGGCGCCCAGGAACTCTTCCTGCAGCCGCGCCGGCCAGCTCACGGCTTCCAGCAGGCGGATGCCGCGCACCGCCGCCACCAGGCGCGCGTCGAGCGCGGCGTGGTGCTCAAGCGTGCGGGCGTCGGCGGCCATCAGCGGCGGCCGTACTTGTCCTTGAGGCGCTTGTTGAGCGCCTTGCCCATCACCCGCGCCTCGGCCTTGCGCTCGGCCTGCGAGGTGGCGGCGGCTTCCATTTCGTCGCGCAGCTTGGCGTAGTTGAGGTAGCGCGCTTCGTCGAGCACGCCCTCGTCGAGCGCGGCGCGCACCGCGCAGCCGGGTTCGTTGCCGTGGCCGCAGTCGCGGAAACGGCAGTGCATGGCCAGGGCTTCGACGTCCTCGAAGGCGTCGGCCACGTCCTCGTCGCCGCTGAGCTTGACCTCGCGCATGCCCGGCGTGTCGATCAGGCAACCGCCCTGCGGCAGCGGCAGCAGCACGCGCGCGGTGGTGGTGTGGCGGCCGCGCGAATCGTTGGCGCGAACGGCATTCGTCTTCATCTTCTCGCGGCCGAGCAGCGTGTTGGTGAGCGTGGACTTGCCGGCGCCCGAGCTGCCCACCAGCACCACCGTGCGGCCCGGGCCCAGGTAGGGGTGCAGCACGGCCGTGGAGGCCGGGTCCTTGGCGTTCACCGGGTGGATGGGCACGCCGGATTCGGCCACTTCCACCAGCAGGTCGACGCAGTCGTCGACGATGTCGCACTCGTCGGCCTTGGTCAGCACCAGCACCGGGTCGGCGCCGCTGGCGCGGATGAGCACCAGGTAGCGTTCGATGCGGCGCGGGTTGAAGTCCTGGTCCAGGCCGACCACCACCAGCACGTGGTCCACGTTCGCGGCGATCAGCTGCTGGCGGTGGTGTTCGCCGGCCGCGCCGCGCTTGAGGATGGAGCGGCGCGGCAGCATGCCGACGATGTTGCGGCCGGAGGCGTCGAGCGTGACCCAGTCGCCCACGGCGGCGCGCTGGTCGGGCGGGAAGCGCGGGCGCGTCCAGGGCATGGGCGGCTGCACCTTCATCAGCGCGTCGTCGGGGCCCAGCGCCACGTCGTAGGCGGTGCGGTGCTGGCTGGCCACGCGCGCCAGCCGCACGCCCTCGGCGGCGGCCAGGGCCTCGCGGGCGGTATCGTCATCGGGCCAGCCGATGGCGCGCAGGCGGGCGAGGTCGTCGGGTTGGGCTTGCATTGGCCGCGATGATACGCCGCCCTGCACGTGCCGCTCACCGGGGGCCGCCCAGACTGCGCCCATGGAACGTTTCCGCATCCTCGTGCTGGCGCTGGCAGGCCTGGGTTTCCTGGGCTTCGGCGTGGCGATCACGCTCGACCCGGCCGGGGTGCTGGCGGCCGTGGGCATCCTGGGCACGCCGGCGGGGGTGGTGGAGCTGCAGGCCTTTTATGGCGGGCTGGAACTGGGCCTGGGCGCCTTCCTGCTGGCCTGCGCCTTCCAGCCGGCCTGGCGCCAGCCGGGGCTGTGGCTGGTGGCGCTGGGCAACGGCGGCATCGGCGCGGTGCGCCTGCTGGGCATTGCCCAGAGCGGCGAATTCACCCCGTTTTTCGCCTGGGCGCTGGCCTGGGAGCTGGGTTTCACCGTGGCGGCCGGCCTGGCCCTGACCGGGGCGCGGAAAACCGGCTGAAAGCACGTCAAGATTCCGTTAACCTCGGGCCATCACCCCTGCCCGAGTCCGTTCCACGATGCCCCACAGCCCGATGCCGACCCGCGAAAGCCTGCGCGAGGTCCGCTATGACATCCGCGGCGAACTGTCCCGCCGCGCCCGTGAACTCGAGGGCCAGGGGCGCCAGCTGATCCGGCTCAACATCGGCAATCCCGGCGCCTTCGGCTTCCGGGCCCCGGCGCACCTGCAGCAGGCCGTGTCGGCCCACGTGGGCGAATCCGACCCCTATACGCACCAGCAGGGCCTGCCGCTGGCGCGCGAGGCCATCGCCGCGTTCCACCGCAGCCGCGGCACGCCCAACGCCTGCGCCGAGCGCGTGTTCGTGGGCAACGGCGTGAGCGAGCTGATCGACATTTCCCTGCGCGCCCTGCTCAACCCGGGCGAGGAAGTGCTGCTGCCCTCGCCCGACTACCCGCTGTGGAGCGCCGCCACCATCCTCAACCAGGGCCGGCCGGTGTACTACCGCTGCGCGCCGGAGAACGGCTTCCTGCCCGACCCGGACGAGATCGAGAAGCTGGTGACGCCGCGCACGCGCGCGCTGGTGGTGATCAACCCGAACAACCCCACCGGCGCCAACTACCCGCCGGAACTGCTCGGGCGCCTGGTGGAGATCGCCGCGCGCCACGGCCTGCTGCTGATGGCCGACGAGATCTACGACGGCATCCTGTACGACGACGCCGTGTTCACCCCGCTGGCGCCGCTGGCCGGCGACGTGCCCTGCCTGAGCTTCGGCGGCCTGTCGAAGGTGTGGCGCGCCTGCGGCTGGCGCGTGGGCTGGGCGGTGCTTTCCGGCGACCCGCTGAAGGTGGGCGACTACCACCACGCCATGGACCTGCTCAGCGCGCTGCGCCTGTGCGCCAACGTGCCCGCGCAGTTCGCGGTGCCGGCGGCGCTGACCGGGCCCGAGACCATCCGCGAGCTCACCGCGCCGGGCGGCCGCCTGCATGCCTCGCGCCAGGCCGTGGTCGACAGCTGCGCCGCCAGCGAACACCTTTCCGTGGTGGCGCCGGCCGGCGCGCTCTACGCCTTCCCGCAGGTGGTGGGCGCGGCGGCGGAAGGCTTCGACGACCAGGCCTTCGCGCTCGAACTGCTGGAAACCGAGGACGTGCTGGTGGTGCCGGGCACGGGCTTCAACGTGCCGGGCTCGCGCCACTTCCGCGTGACGCTGCTGCCGGAGGCCGACGTGGTGCGCGAAGTGTTCGCGCGCATCGACCGCGCCCTGGACCGCCACGCGGCCCGCCGCGGCGCCCGGCACGTGGCCTGAGGCCGCGCGCCGGTGCTGCGTTACCTCGCGCTGGGCGATTCCTACACCATCGGCGAAGCGGTGCCCGAGGCCGGGCGCTGGCCGATGCAGCTGGCCGCCGGGCTGCGCGCGCGCGGCATAACGCTGGCCGACCCGCGCATCATCGCCACCACCGGCTGGACCACCGACGAGCTGTCGGCGGCGATGGACGCGGCCGAGCCGCTGGGCCGCTGGGATTTCGTGTCGCTGCTGATCGGCGTGAACAACCAGTACCGCGGCCGCCCGCTGGACGAGTACCGCGTGCAGTTCGCCGCGCTGCTGGCGCGCGCCATCGCGCTGGCCGGCGGTCGCCCCGGGCGGGTGCTGGTGCTGTCCATTCCCGACTGGGGCGTCACGCCCTTCGGCCAGGGCAGCGGCCGCGACACCGCGCAGATTTCCCGCGAACTCGACGCCTTCAACCTGGCCGCCGCCACCGAATGCGCGGTGCAGGGCGTGGCCTTCGTGGACATCACGCCCGTGAGCCGCGACCCCGGCACCCGCCCCGACCGCATCGCCGACGACGGCCTGCACCCCTCGGCCCGGGCCTACGCCGACTGGACCGCCCTGGCCCTGCCGGCCGCGCAGCACCTGCTGCAGTTCTGACCTGGGTCAGGCTGCGCCGGGCGTGCGGGGGTAAAATGGCCGCATCCCCACCGGAGCCGGCCATGTCCCTCACCCCCGAAACCCGCGCGCGCATCGAGCAGATCCTCTCGGCGCACCACGTCGTGCTGTTCATGAAGGGCAACCCGAACGCCCCGCAGTGCGGCTTCTCCGCCAAGGCCGCCGGCATCCTCAACGGCCTGGTCGGCGCCTACGGCCACGTGGACGTGCTGTCCGACCCGGAAATCCGCGAAGGCATCAAGCTCTACGGCCAGTGGCCGACCATCCCGCAGCTCTATGTCGGCGGCGAACTGCTGGGCGGCAGCGACATCATCGAGCAGATGCTCAACAGCGGCGAACTGCACGAGGCGCTCGGCCTGGCCGCGCCCGACCGCACCCCGCCCGCCATCGAAGTGACCCCGGCCGCCGCCGAAGCCATCGGCCGCGCCCTGGCCAATGCCGAGGACGGCGTGGTGCTGCACCTGTCGGTGGACCCGCGCTTCAACGCCCGCTTCGAGCTCAAGCCCGCCAGCGGCCACGAGGTGGTGGCCGAGGCCGGCGGCCTGCGTTTCCACCTGGACCTGGCCAGCGTGCCGCGCGCCCGCGGCCTGCGCATCGACTGGGTGGAAGACGCCCGCGGCGCCGGCCTGGCCATCCACAACCCGAACGCGCCGCCGCCGGTGAAATCCATGTCGGTGCAGCAGCTGCACGACCACGTCATCGCCGGCACCATCGACGTGGTCGACGTGCGCCCGGCCCAGGCCCGCGCCTTCGCCCCCTTCCCGCACCCGCACGAGGTGCTGGACGAGGAGAGCCGCGAACGCCTGGAGGCCCTGCCCCGGGACGTGCCCCTGGCCTTCCTGTGCCACCACGGCAACTCCAGCCGGCAGGCCGCCGAGTACTTCCGGGGCCTGGGTTTCCACGACCTGTACAACGTCGAGGGCGGCATCGACGCCTGGTCGGCGCAGATCGACCCCTCGGTGCCCCGGTACTGAAGAAAACCCCTACGGCGGCCTTCACGGGCCGCCGATGGCGCGTCTAGAGCAATTGCGCTAACTTGGTCATGAAGACAAACCTACCCCGCCGGTTATCCCCCCAACGGCCAGGGCCGGGTGATGCAACCAGGAGGGATGACATGCGCAATTGGCTGGTACTGGCCCCCGCGGCCCTGATGCTCTCGGCGTGCGGTGGCGGTGGCGCCGACGACGCCACGGCCGGCGGCGACCGCAACGCACTCGCTGCGCAGGCCTGCAAGGCCGCAGCCGAGTCGCGGCTGGACGGCAAGCTCTATGAACTCGACACCACGGCGCTCGCCGCCAGCATGAAGTCCGCGCCCAACGGCGAGTTCTTCCTCACCGGCCCGATCACCATCGAGCCCGGCCTGACCTCCGAGGTCAAGCAGATCGTGGAGTGCAGCGTGCGCTTCACCGAAGGCAAGGATGCGCCGGACGTGGTGGGCTTCGTCTTCAACTGGTGACGCTCCGCGCCGCTTTCGAGCACGAATGGACCCTCGCCGCGGCCGCGCGCGCGCAGGGAAACCTCGACCTCGCCTTCCGCCACCTCGAACGCGCCCACGTGCTGGGCCAGCGTTCCACGCGCCTGCACGTGCGCAGCCACGTCGGCATGCTGGCCGTGGGCTGGCGGCGGCGCGACCGCCGCGAGGTGTTCGGCCAGCTCACGCGCATCGTCGCGGCGGCCTTGTTCTCCCGCCTCTGGGTGCCGGTGGGCAACACCGGCGGCGCCAACGTCAGCGCGGTGAAACCCATGCCGGTGCCGCCCGACCTGCAGGCCCTGCTCGACCAGGAACGTCGCTGACATGGGCGCCGGGCACGAGCACGGGCTGGACAACATCCGCCACGAGAAGCCGCTGCGCTGGGCGCTGGCGCTGACGATCACCTTCCTGGTCGCCGAGCTGGTGGGCGCCTGGCTCAGCAATTCGCTGGCCCTGCTCTCCGACGCCGCGCACATGGGTTCTGACACGCTGGCGCTAGCCATCGCGCTCGCCGCCGTGCGCCTGGCGCGCCTGCCGCCCGACGCGCGCCGCACCTACGGCTACGCCCGCATGGAAGCCCTGGGCGCGCTGGCGAACGGCGCCCTGCTGTTCCTGCTGGCGGGCTGGATCCTGTGGGAAGCGGTCGGGCGTTTCCTCACGCCGCACCCGGTGGCCAGCGGCACGATGCTGGTGGTGGCGACGCTCGGCCTGGCCGTGAACCTGGTGTCCATGCGCCTGCTCAAGGCCGGCAGCGGCGAGAGCCTGAACATGAAGGGCGCCTACCTGGAAGTCTGGGCCGACATGCTCGGGTCGGTGGCGGTGATCCTGGGCGCGCTGGCCATCTGGACCACCGGCTGGAGCTGGATCGACCCGCTGCTGGCGGCGCTGCTGGGCCTGTGGGTGCTGCCGCGCACCTGGCACCTGGTGTCCGAGGCCGGCCACCTGCTGCTCGAGGGCGTGCCGCACGGGATCGAGGTGGACGGCGTGCGCGCGGCGATGGAAAGCGAACCCGGCGTGGCGTCCATCCACGACCTGCACCTGTGGTCGCTCAGCAGCCAGCAGCCGCTGCTGAGCGCGCACGTTGACGTGGCCGAAGGCGTGGACCCCGACGTGCTGCGCCGGCGCCTGTCCGCGCTGCTGCGCGAACGCTTCGGCATCGGCCATTCCACGCTGCAGATGGAAGCCGCCCGCTGCGCGCAGCCGGTGTGCGGCGAGCACGCGCACGACGAAAACGAGCACGACCACCCGCACGCGCACTGAGCGCGCGCGGGGGGCGGTGCGTCAGTCGAAGCGCAGGTGCTTCACCGACTTGCCGTGGCGCCGGATCAGGCGCAGGGCTTCGATGCCGATCTGGATGTGGCGCTCGACGAAGTGCTCGGTGACCTTGCGGTCCGAGGCTTCGGTCTTCACGCCCTCGGGCACCATCGGCTGGTCGGAGACCAGCAGCAGCGCGCCCGAGGGGATCGAGTTGGCGAAGCCGGCCGCGAACACCGTGGCCGTTTCCATGTCGATGGCCATGCAGCGCAGCTTGCGCAGGTATTCCTTGAAGGCCTCGTCGTGCTCCCAGACGCGGCGGTTGGTGGTGTACACCGTGCCGGTCCAGTAGTCGTGGCCGAGGTCGCGGATCATGGTGGACACGGCGCGCTGCAGGGCGAAGGCCGGCAGGGCCGGCACTTCCGGCGGCAGGTAGTCGTTGCTGGTGCCTTCGCCGCGGATGGCCGCGATGGGCAGCACCAGGTCGCCCAGCTGGTTCTTGCGCTTGAGGCCGCCGCACTTGCCCAGGAACAGGCAGGCCTTGGGCCCGATGGCCGAGAGCAGGTCCATCACCGTGGCGGCGTTGGCGCTGCCCATGCCGAAGTTGATCAGCGTGATGCCGTCGGACGTGGCGCTGGGCATGGGGCGGTCCCGGCCCAGCACCTCGGCGCCGGTGAGGCGGGCGAAGGTGTCGAGGTAGCCGCCGAAGTTGGTCAGCAGGATGTGCTCGCCGAAGGCCTCGAGCGGAACGCCGGTGTAGCGCGGCAGCCAGTTGCTGACGATTTCGTTCTTGTCTTTCATCTTGTCGTGATCTCCGTTTTGTTCTTTTTATCCGTACTGCGTCACCATTCTGCCACGCGGCCGGTGAACCAAGGCCGCGACCCCTTGGCAAGCCGCGCCGGGCAAGGCTAGGGTGGCCGCTTCACCGGGGGAGACCACATGCATCCACGATTCCGGGCCAGCCTGCTGGCCACCGCCCTGTTCGCCCTGCCGGCCCTGGCGCCGGCGGCCGCGCCCAGCTTTCCCAGCACCTACCAGCCGGTCGCGTCCGGCCCGGTGCTGATCACCGACGCCACCGTGCTCACCGGCGATGGCCGGCGCCTGGAGGGCGCCGACGTGCTGATGCAGGGCGGCAAGATCGCCGCCGTGGGCACCGACCTCGACGCCGGGGGCGCCACCGTGGTGGACGGCCGCGGCAAGTGGGTCACGCCGGGCATCATCGACGTGCATTCGCACCTGGGCGTGTACCCCGCCCCGGGCGCGCTGGCGCACCAGGACGGCAACGAGATGACCGCGCCGGTCACCGCCCAGGTCTGGGCCGAACACGCCGTGTGGCCGCAGGACCCCGGCTTCGCCGCGGCGCTGGCCGGCGGCGTCACCTCCATGATGATCCTGCCCGGCTCGGCCAACCTGATCGGCGGCCGCGGCGTGGTGCTCAAGAACGTGCCCGCGGTGACGATGCAGGAAATGAAGTTCCCGGGCGCGCCGCACAGCGTGAAGATGGCCTGCGGCGAGAACCCCAAGCGCGTCTACGGCGGCCGCGGCCAGTCGCCGATGACCCGCATGGGCAACCTGGCCGGCTACCGCGCCGCCTTCATCGAGGCGCAGAAGTACCGCCAGGCCTGGGACAAGTACGAAGCCTCGCAGCGCACCGAAGGCCGGAAGAAGAAAAAGGGCGCCGGCAACGGCGAGCCGCCGGCGCGCGACCTGCGCCTGGACACCCTGGCCGGCGTGCTGCGCGGCGAGATCAGCGTGCAGATCCACTGCTACCGTGCCGACGAAATGGCGCTGATGATGGACCTGGCGAAGGAGTTCGATTTCAAGATCGCCGCCTTCCACCACGGCGTGGAGGCCTACAAGCTCGCCGACCGCCTGGCGGAAGAAGGCATCTGCGGCGCGCTCTGGGCCGACTGGTGGGGCTTCAAGATGGAGGCCTACGACGGCATCCAGGAAAACATCGCGCTGGTGGACAGGCCGAAGAACAGCTGCGCCATCGTGCACTCCGATTCCTCCGAAGGCATCCAGCGCCTGAACCAGGAAGCGGCGAAGGTGATGGGCCGCGGCGAGCGGCTGGGGATGTCGCTGCCGCCCGAGCACGCCATCCGCTGGCTCACGGCGAACGCCGCCAAGGCCATCGGCGTGGACGGCGTCACCGGTACGCTGGCCGAAGGCAAGATGGCCGACGTGGTGCTGTGGAACGGCAACCCGTTCTCCGTGTACGCGCTGGCCGAGAAGGTGTACGTGGACGGCGCCCTGCTCTACGACCGCAACGACCCGGCGCGCCAGCCGGTGTCCGACTTCATGCTGGGCCAGGAGGTGTCGCCGTGAAGCGCCTGATTCTCGCCATCGCGCTGCTGGCCGCGCTGCCGGCCGCCGCCCAGGACCTGCTGGTCCGCAACGCCACCGTGCACACCGCCGGCGCCGCCGGCACCCTAAAGAACCACGACGTGCTGGTGCAGGGCGGCGTGGTGCGCGCCGTCGGCCCCGGCCTGGCCGCGCCCGCCGGCGTGACCGTGGTGGACGCCAAGGGCCGGCCGCTGACGCCGGGCCTGTTCGGCGGCCTCACCGGCCTGGGCATCGAGGAAGTGTCGGGTGAACCGTCCACCGTGGACGGCGGCCTGGCGCTGGGCGCCATGGTGCCGGCGCACGAGGGGTCGTCCTGGCGCCCCGAGTTCGACGTGGACGTGGCCTTCAACCCGCGCTCGGCCGCCATCGGCGTGAACCGCGTCGAGGGCATCACCTTCACCGTGCTGGCGCCGTCGGCGCTGCCGGGCGGCAGCTTCGTGGCCGGCCAGGGCAGCGCGGTGCTGCTCGACGGCCGCTACGACGCGGCGCTGCCGGGCAGCCGCAGCCTGTTCGTGAACCTCGGCAGCGACAGCTCGCCGCTTTCCGGCGGCAGCCGCGCCGGCCAGTGGATGCTGCTCGAGCAGGCGATGGCGGAAGCGCGCAGCGGCCAGCCAGACGGCCTGCTCACGCGCGCCGGCCGCGCGGCGGTGGCGAAGTACCTGGGCGGCGGCCGCGTGGTGTTCCACGTCGACCGCGCCGCCGACATCCGCCAGGTGCTGGCCTTCGCGAAGAAGAACGGCATGGTGCCGGTGATCGTGGGCGGCGCCGAATCCTGGCGCGTGGCCGCCGAACTCAAGGCGGCCAACGCCGTGGTGCTGGTGGACGCGCTGGCCAACCTGCCGGGCAATTTCGACGGCCTGGGCTCGAGCCTGGAAACCGCCGCGCGCCTGCACCGGGCCGGCGTGCGCGTGGGCTTCTCGCAGCGCGGCGACGCCACCCACAACGCCCGCAAGCAGCGCCAGCTGGCCGGCAACGCGGTGGCGCACGGCCTGCCCTGGGAGGCGGCGCTGGCCGGCCTGACCTCGGTGCCGGCGCAGGCCTTCGGCGTGTCGCAGCGCGGCCGCATCGAAGTGGGCCAGCAGGCCGACCTGGTGCTGTGGAGCGGCGACCCGCTGGAAGTGTCGACGTTCGCCGAGCAGGTGTGGTTCGAAGGCAAGCCGGCGTCCATGCGTTCGCGCCAGACCGAACTGCGCGACCGCTACCTGGCGCCCGCCGGCGCCCTGCCCCGCGCCTATCCGGGCGGCTGACCGGGAGCCGACGCCACATGAGCCGCATCGCCTGGTATTTCGACCCGATCTCGCCCTTCGCCTACCTGCAGTGGCCGCGCGTGCGCGAGCTGGCGCGGCGGCACGCGGTGGATTTCCGGCCGGTGCTGCTGGCCGGCCTGCTGGGCCACCACGGCCAGAAGGGCCCGGCCGAAATCGCCGGCAAGCGGCTTTTCACCTACCGCCACGTCACCTGGCTGGCGCGTTTGCAGGGCGTGCCGCTGGTGTTCCCGCCGGCGCACCCGTTCAACCCGCTGGCCGCGCTGCGCCTGTGCCTGGCGGCGGGCAACACGCCGGAAGCCATCACCGCGGTGTTCGACTGGATCTGGGCCGAAGGCCGCGCGGCCGACGACGCCGCCGCGCTGGCGCCGCTGGGCCAGCGCCTGGGCATCGCCGACGTGGCGGCCGCGATCGCAGCGCCGGACGTGAAGGCGCGATTGCGCGAAAACACCGAGGCCGCCATCGCCGCCGGCGTGTTCGGCATCCCCACCCTGGTGGCGGATGGCGAAGTGTTCTGGGGCAACGACGCCTTCGACTTCGCGCTCGCCTTCCTCGAAGACCCCGGCCTGCTGGACGCGCACGAGATGGCGCGCCTGGCCACGCTGCCCGAAGGCGCGCGCCGCGGCTGATCGCGGTCAGTGCGCGCCGGGCGGGGTGGCGGCGTCGGCGACCACCATGTTCCGGCCCGAGCCCTTGGCCGTGTACATGGCGCGGTCGGCGCGGTCCATCAGGGCGTCGAAGGATTCTTCCGGGCCGAGGTATTCGGCGGCGCCGACGCTGACGGTCAGCTCCACCACTTCTTCGCCGACCACCTGGCAGTGCTTCTGCACGGCCATGCGCACGCGCTCGCCGACGGCGATGGCGTGGATGCGGCGCGCGCCGGGCAGCGCCACCGCGAATTCCTCGCCGCCCAGGCGGCCCAGGATGTCGCCGCCGCGCAGCTCGGCGGCCACGGTGTTGGCCACGGCCTTCAGGCAGTCGTCGCCGACCTGGTGGCCCAGGCTGTCGTTGATGAGCTTGAACAGGTCGATGTCGAAGAACAGCACCGACAGCGGCCGGCCG
This sequence comes from Arenimonas malthae CC-JY-1, assembly GCF_000747075.1. Lineage (GTDB taxonomy): Bacteria > Pseudomonadota > Gammaproteobacteria > Xanthomonadales > Xanthomonadaceae > Arenimonas > Arenimonas malthae. Next base: position 15,287 of record NZ_AVCH01000172.1, on the reverse strand, counting down.
TCCTGTTGGGTGTCCTCGGCCAGGCGCTCGAGCCGCGCACGCCAGGCGCCGCGGTTGAGCACGCCGGTGAGCGCGTCGCGTTCGGAATCGGCCTTGGCGCGGCGTGCTTCGGCGCGGGCGTGCGCGTGTTCGTCGAAGGCCTGGCGCATGTGCCGGGTCAGGCGCAGCACGCGCCACAGACCCCAATAGAGCAGGCCCAGGGCCGCCGCCGCCACCAGCCACGGCTGGACACGGAGCAGGAAGGGCGCCGCGAGCACCAGCGCCAGGGTCGCAAGGGCATGCCGCCACCAGGGCCCGTGCGCGGCGAGCCGGCCGCGCAGGTTGTAGCCGCAGATGCCGATGGCGGCGGCGACGCCGAAGGCGGCGCCCACCAGGCCCCAGGCCGACCACGCCTCCCACGATCCCGCCGAGGCGAACGCCGGCAAAGCCGCGCCCGGCCCAAGGGCCAGGGCAGCCGGGACGGCCAGTCGGGGGCGTCGGGGGGCGCGCATGGCGCCACTGTCCGGCAGCCGCGCCGCCATTACAAGCCAAGGCCGCCGCGGGCCTGCGAAGCTGCCAAGCCGCTCACGCTTTCACCCGGCCGTTACCTCTGGCCGGGGGAGCGCGGGCGATGATTGGCCTAGCATCGGGAATTTCCCGCCTTTCCTTCCTGCACCGGAGCCGTCCATGTCGCTGTCGCCCCGCCCGCTCGCCCTCGCACTCAGCCTTGCCCTCGCCACCGGCGCCACCGCCGGCGCGGCGGAAACCAAATGGGACGTCGGCGCCACGCACGCCAAGGGCAAGGTGGTGCGCTTCAGCACCGACGAAGGCACCTGGCTCGACCTCGACGTCAGCCCCGACGGCAACCAGATCGTGTTCTCGATGCTCGGCGACCTGTACGTGCTGCCCGCCGCCGGCGGCCAGGCGCGGCGCCTCACCCGCGGCGCCGGCTGGGACATCCAGCCGCGCTTCTCGCCCGACGGCAAGGAAATCGCCTTCACCTCCGACCGCGGCGGCGGCAACAACCTCTGGCGCATGAAGGCCGACGGCAGCGGCGCCACCCAGGTGACCAAGGAAGACTTCCGCCTGCTCAACAACCCGGCCTGGACGCCCGACGGCCAGTACCTGGTGGGCCGCAAGCACTTCACCTCGCAGCGCTCGCTGGGCACGGGCGAACTGTGGCTCTACCACCGCGACGGCGGCGCCGGCCTGCAGCTCACCAAGCGCAAGAACGACCAGCAGGACCTGGGCGAACCGGCGGTGTCGCCGGACGGCCGCTACGTGTACTTCTCGGAAGACGTGAGCCCGGGCGGCGCCTTCGAATACAACCGCAACGTGCACGGCGTGATCTACGCCATCAAGCGCCTGGACCGCGAGACCGGCGAAGTCGAAACCGTGGTCGGCAGCGCCGGCGGCGCGGTGCGCCCGCAGCCTTCGCCCGACGGCAGGCAGCTGGCGTTCGTGAAGCGCGTGCGCGACAAGTCGGTGCTGCACGTGCTCGACCTGGCCTCGGGCCATGCGCGCCCGGTCTGGGACGGCCTGTCGCACGACCAGCAGGAAGCCTGGGCCATCTTCGGCCCCTACCCCAACTTCGACTGGACGCCCGATTCCAAGGCCGTGGTGGTGTGGGCGCAGGGCAAGCTCTGGCGCGTGGACATGGCCAGCGGCGCGCCGGCGAACATCCCGTTCACCGCCGAAGTCGAGCAGACCGTGCTGCCGGCGCTGCGTTTCGCCCAGCCGCTGGACGGCGATTCGTTCGCGCCGAAGATGATCCGCGACGTCGCCACCAGCCCGGACGGCAAGACCCTGGTCTTCCACGCCGTCGGCCAGCTCTGGACCAAGGCGCTGCCGGGCGGCGAGCCGCGCCGCCTCACCGCGGACGGCGAGAACTTCGAATACCAGCCCAGCTTCAGCCCCGACGGCCGCAAGCTGCTCTACACGACCTGGTCGGATGAAGAGATGGGCGCGATCCGCGAGCTCGACCTGGCCAGCGGCCAGTCGCGCGCGCTCACGACGCAGCCCGGCTTCTACTACGGCCCGCGTTATTCGCCGGACGGCAGCCGCATCGTGTACTCGCGCCAGGGCGGCAGCGGGCTCACCGGCAGCCTGTGGAGCGGCGTGCGCGGCGTGTTCGTGATGCCCGCCGCCGGCGGCGACGCCGTGCAGGTGGCGAAGAACGGCGCCGACCCGCAGTTCTCGGCCGACGGCAAGCGCGTCTACTTCCTCACCGGCGGCGGCCTGGAAAAGAAGCTGATGAGCGTGGGCCTGGCCGGCGAACTGCCGCGCGAAGTGTTCAACCTCAAGTACGTCGACCATGTGGCGATCAGCCCGGACGGCAAGTCGGTGGCCTTCACCGAGCTGTTCAACGGCTACGTCGCGCCGCTGCCGGCCACCGGCGCGTCGATCGAACTCAACAAGGACACCAAGGCCCTGCCGGTGACCGCGCTGGGCACCGACATGGGCAGTTACCTGCACTGGTCGGCCGATTCGAAGTCGGTGCACTGGATGGTGGGCGACCGCTACCACAGCCGCGCCCTGGGCGCGGCCAAGGCCGACGCCGGCGTGCCGGTGGGCCTGCGCGTGGACACCGACCGCCCGGCCGACACCTTCGCCCTGGTGGGCGGCCGCGTGGTGACCATGCGCGACGCCGAGAACACCCAGGAAGTGATCGAGGACGGCGTGGTCGTGGTGCGCGGCGAGCGCATCGTGGCCGTGGGCAAGCGCGGCGAGGTGGCCATCCCGGCCGGCGCCCGCGAAGTGGACGTGGCCGGCAAAACCGTGTTCCCCGGCATCGTGGACGCGCACGCGCACGCGGCGCACTTCGGCCAGGGCGTGGTGCCGCAGCAGAACTGGGCCTACCACGCCAACCTGGCCTTCGGCATCACCACCATGCACGACCCTTCGGCCACCACCGAGTTCGTGTTCTCGCAGAGCGAACTGGTGAAGGCCGGGCGCATGGTGGGCCCGCGCGTGTTCTCCACCGGCACCATCCTTTACGGCGCCGACGGCGACTTCAAGGCCGAGGTCAATTCGCTCGACGACGCCCGCCGCCACCTGCGCCGCATGCAGGCCAACGGCGCCTTCTCGGTGAAGAGCTACAACCAGCCGCGCCGCGAGCAGCGCCAGCAGATCAACCAGGCCGCGCGCGAGCTGGGCATGCTGGTGGTGGAGGAAGGCGGCAGCACCTTCCAGCACAACATGACGATGGTGGTGGACGGCGTGACCGGCGTGGAGCACAACATCCCGGTGGCGCCGCTGTACAAGGACGTGGTGGAGCTGTGGCGCCAGACCGACGTGCGCAACACGCCCACCCTGGTGGTGAACTACGGCGGCCTCAACGCCGAGTACTACTGGTACGCCAAGGACAACCTGTGGGAGAACGCGCGCCTGAACCGCTTCTTCCCGCAGCAGTCGCTCGACGCCAACACCATCCGCCGCCAGGGCGGCCCGGAATGGGACTACTACCACGTGGACGTGGCGAAGGCGGCCAAGAAGCTGCGCGACGCCGGCGTGCGCATCCAGGTGGGCGGCCACGGCCAGATGCAGGGCCTGGCGCCGCACTGGGAGATCTGGTCGCTGGCGCAGGGCGGCTTCACGCCGTTCGAGGCGCTGCGCGCGGCCACCATCGACGGCGCCGACTACCTGGGCCTGTCGAAGGAACTGGGCTCGATCGAGGCGGGCAAGCGCGCCGACCTGGTGGTGGTGGACGGCAACCCGCTGGCCGACATCCGCGCCAGCGACGACACCACCCACGTGATGGTCAACGGCCGCCTGTTCAACGCCGCCGACATGTCGGAGATCGGCGGCAAGCAGCGCCCGGCCCCGACCTTCTTCTGGCAGCGCCACGGCAATGCCGCGCCCACCGGCGTGGAATACGGCCCGACCGCGCCCTGCCACTGCCCGAAGTCGGACCCGCACCGGCACTGAAACGACCACGCCCCGGCGCCACGGCGCCGGGGCGTGGTCCGACGCGGGCTTATTTCACCCGCTTGCCGTGTTTGATCACCATGTCGATGTTCTGCAGCAGGGCCACCTGCCGCAGCGCGTCGCCGCGCACGGCCACGATGTCGGCGTACTTGCCTTCCGTGACGGTGCCGTACTCATCGTCCACGCGCATGGCCACGGCCGGCCAGTAGGTGGCGGCGCGGATCGCGTCCACCGCCGGCACGCCGAACTGGTTCACCCACACGTCCAGCTCGTTCCAGGTGCTCTGGCTGTGGAACTTCATCGGGATGCCCGAATCGGTGCCCACCAGCATCAGCACGCCGGCCTGGCGCAGCTGCTCGAACTTGCGGCGCAGGGTGGGCTGGCGCTGCGGCGTCTGCTGGAAGTAACTGATGCGCTCGGGATGCTCGAGCGACTTGCGGATGTCGGCGACGATCTCCGGCGGCAGGCCGCGGTGCCAGGAGTCGTTGTCGATGAACTCGTGGTTGCGCACGGTGTAGGGGAAGTTGTAGAGCCCCTCCACGGTGGGCGTCCAGAACAGCGGGCCCAGCGCCATGTTGGCGGTGCGCTCCTTCAGCGCCTCCATCACGTCGGGCGGGAATTCGGGCGCGGCGGCGAAGCCGGTGTGCTCGAAGCCGTCCACGCCGTGGCGCAGGCCGCGCCGCACCTCCTCGGGCCGGTGCGCATGCGCGATCACCGGCAGCTGGTGCTTGTGCGCCTCGTCGACGATGGCGGCGATCTCGGCTTCGGCCATCTGGTCCTGGTCGATGAGCTTGATCACGTCCACGCCGGCCTCGGCCAGGCGGCGCACCTTGGCGCGCGCGTCGGCGGGCGAATCCACGCCCCAGCGGAAGGCCTCGGTGCCCGGGTAGGGTTTCTTCTGGATGAAGGGGCCCGACATGTACATGGTGGGGCCCGGGATCTTGCCGGCGTTGATGGCGTCGCGCACCGCCAGGCTGTCCTCGAGCGGGCCGCCCAGGTCGCGCGCGCTGGTGATGCCCGCCATCAGCAGCTGTTCGGCCGAGGCCGGCATGATCACGTCGCGCTGCTTGTCGAGGTAGGTCTTGTCCCAATAATCGTAGTCGGCGTGGCCGTTGATCATCAGGTGCACGTGCATGTCCCACAGGCCCGGCATCACCGTCATGCCTTCGGTGGAGATCACTTCCGCATCGGCCGGCACCGGCAGGTCGCCGACGCTGCCCACCGCCACGATGCGCTCGCCGTCGACGATGACCACGCTGTCGCGGATCGGCTCGCGCAGCGTGCCGTCCACCAGGGTGCCGCCCACCAGCGCCAGTTTCCCGGCGTTCGCCGCCGGCGCCAGCGCCAGCATCACCGCCGCCGCCAGGCACAGTTTCTTCAATGTCATTGCTTGACCCTCCCCTGAGTTGCCCCGATGGTAGCGTGGTGGCGGCCCGCCGCGAGGGCGCCAGGGAGAAACCGTGATGGCCGTCCGATACCTGATCCGCCTGCCCGACCCGGCCGCCGCGCGCGGCGACGAGCCGGCCCTGGCCTTCCGCTCCGACGGCGCCGAGGGCCTGGCCGCCGAACTCGAGGCCGCGCTGCGCACGCCGGCCCTGTTCGAACGCTGGCGCGCCCTGCAAGACGAGCCCGACGACGTCGACGAGTCGCTGGGCGCCACGGACCCGGCCGCCCGCGTCACCGGCGAGCAGAAGGACCTGGCGATCGAGATCGAAGCCAGCACCTCCCTGCCCGGCACCGTGTTCCGGCACCGCATGAAGCTGCTGGCCGGCGGCCACTGGGAGCTGCGCGACGTGCGCTTCGGCTAGCCGGTGTTCTGCACGCCGGCGGCGATGCCGTTCACGGTGGTGACCAGGGCGTGGAACAGCGCGTCCTCGGGCCGGCCGGCGGCGCGCCAGCGGGCCAGCAGGTCCACCTGCAGCAGGCTCAGCGGGTCGACGTAAGGGTTGCGCAGGCGGATCGACTGGCGCAGCCGGAAATCGCCTTCCAGCAGCTGCGTGGTGCCCTTGAGCGCGAGGATCGTGTCGCGCGTGCGTTCGAACTCGGCGGCGATGCCCGGGAAGAAACGCCCATGGTCGTCGCCGGCCAGGCGGGAATAGCGCTCGAAGATGCCCAGGTCGGACTTCGCCAGCACCATCTCCACGTCGTCCACCAGGGTGGCGAAGAAGGGCCAGTCGCGCGCCATCTCGGCCACCGCCGCATGGCCGAAACGCTCGATGCCCTGCGCCAGGCCGGTGCCCACGCCCAGCCAGGCGGTGAGCCCGCAGCGGTTCTGCGACCAGGCGAACACCCAGGGGATGGCGCGCAGCGAAGAGACGCCGCCGGCGTTGCCGCGCTTGCTGGGGCGCGAGCCGATGCGCAGGCGTTCGATGACGTCGATGGGCGTGGCGGCGCGGAAGTAGCCGACGAAGCCTTCGGTGTCGTACACCAGGCCGCGGTAGTGCGCGCGCGCCGCACCGGCGATGGCGGCGGCCATCTCGCGCCAGGCGGCTTCGCGCGGCTCGGGTTTGCGCGGGCGGAGCGTGGCGCGCAGCACGGCGCCGGTGGCCTGCTCGAGGTTGCGCAGCGCCAGCGCGCGGATGCCGTACTTGCGGTGGATCACCTCGCCCTGCTCGGTCAGGCGCAGGTAGCCGTCCACCGAACCGCGCGGCGCCGCCACCACGGCGCGGCCGGTCTTGCCGCCGCCGCGCGAGAGCGAACCGCCGCGGCCATGGAAGAAGGCGATGCGCACGCCGGCCTCGGCCGCCAGCGCGGTGAGCGCCACCTGGGTCTGCTGCAGGGCCCAGCGCGAGGCGACCAGGCCGCCGTCCTTGGCGCTGTCGGAATACCCCAGCATCACCACCTGGCGGTCGCCGCGCTCGCGCAGGTGTTCGCGGTAGACCGGGTCGGCGAACAGCGAACGCAGCGTGGCCGCGGCGGCGTCGAGGTCGTCCACGGTTTCGAACAGCGGCGCCACGTCCAGCGGCACCGCGCCGTTGGCGTCCAGGCAGCCGCCCAGGCGCGCCAGCGCCAGCACCGCCAGCGCGTCGGCGGCGCTGCGGCTCATGCTGATGATGTAGGCGCCGATGGCGCGCGCGCCGTAACGCGGCAGCGCGCCGGCCACGGTGCGGAAGACGTCGAGCACGCGCGCGGCGTCGGCGGCGTCGGGTCTTGGCGCCGGATCGGTGCCGGCCACCAGGTCGCGCAGGCGCTGGGCGCGGTCGGCCCAGGGGCGCGCGGGGAATTCCGGGTCGCCGAGCAGCGCGGCCAGCGCGGCGTCGTGCTGGCTGCTCTCCTGGCGCAGGTCGAGCGCGGCCAGGTGGAAACCGAAGGCCTGCACGCGGCGCAGCAGCCGGCGCACGGCGAAACCGCCGGCGTGTTCACCGCGGTGCCGGGCCAGGCTGGTTTCGACCAGGCGCAGGTCGGCCAGGAATTCGCCCGCGTCGGCGTAGGCGCCGGGCGCGTCGGCGGCGGTGGCCTCGACGCGCGCGGCCACCAGGGTGAGGAAGCGCCGGTAGGGCATGTCGGCGTGGCGCGCCTTGATGGCCTCGGCGGCGTCGGGGAAGCGGTGCGCGTAGTCGTCGGCGCGCGTGCGCAGCGCCGGGTCGATGCCGACGCGGCCTTCGGTCTGGCTGAGCACGTCGGCCAGCTTGGCCAGTTCGCGACGGTAGTTGCCCAGCACCAGCGCGCGCTGGCCGGCCAGCGTGGCGGCGATGGTGGCCGCGCCCACGTTCGGGTTGCCGTCCATGTCGCCGCCGACCCAGGAGCCGAAGCCCAGCAGCGGCGGCAGTTCGTCGGGGGCGCTGCCGTACACGCTGCGCAGGGCGTCCTCGAACACCTCGTGGAACACCGGCAGCACGCGGTAGAGCACGTCGGAAAGGTAATACGCCACGTGCTCGAACTCGTCGGCGACGGTGGGTTTTTCCGGCGGGGTTTCGTCGGTCTGCCAGCTGGCGGTGAGCGCCAGGCGCATGCGTTCGACGTCGGCGCGGCGCTCCTGCGGGGTGAGGCCGCGGTCGATGTCCTCGACCAGGCAGCGCACGACTTCGCTTTCCTTCTCCAGCAGCGCGCGGCGCACGGCTTCGGTGGGGTGGGCGGTGAACACCGGCTCGATGCGCAGGCGCGGCAGCAGCGCAGCCACGTCCTGCACCGGCACGCCCTCGTCGCGCAGCGCGCGCAGGGAATCTTCGAGGCCGCCGGGCTGCGGCGCCTGGCCGAGGCGCTGGTAGTCACGCCGGCGGCGGATGCGGTGCACGCGCTCGGCCAGGTTCACCGCCTGGAAATAGCTGGCGAAGGCGCGCACCAGCAGCTCGGCCTGGTCCAGGGGCAGGCCCTGCAGCCGGGCCGACACGTCTTCTATCGGCGCGCCGGCCTCGCGGCGGCGGATGGACGCCACCCGCAGCGCCTCGACCTCGGCCAGGAAGGCGGGCGAGACCTGTTCGGCCAGGATCTCGCCCACCAGCGCGCCGAGGCGCTTGACGTCGTCGCGCAGCAGCGCGTCGGTCGGGGGAAGGTCGATGTCGCGAAGCGGTTCGTTCTCGTCAGCCATCCCCCAAGCCTACCCTCAGCCGCGCGGGACGGCGACGCAGACGCCGCTGGGGATGTCGCAGCGGGCGCTGGAATCGCAATCGTTGCTGCTGGCGCAGCGGTCGCGGCACAGGCCGCTGGTGGCGTTGCAGGTGTAGGCGCCGCAGGATTCGCTGGCGCCGGCGGTGTTGCGGCTTTCCGAAGGCGAGGCGCAGTAGGCGCGCACTTCGCTGCCGCCCAGCGCGGTCATGGCGTCGATGCGGGCGCGCAGGCGGGCGTTTTCCTCGCTGAGCTCGCGGTTCTTCTCGCGCAGGCGCTGGATGACGGCGTCCTTGTCCACTTCGGCGGCCTGTACCGGCGCGACGACGGGCTCGACGGGGCGGCGCAGCACGGCGGCCTGCTGGGCACTGGCCAGCGGGGCAAGCAGGGAAATCGCGACGGCGAACAACAAGGCTCTGGCGTTCATGGCGGGGTCTCCGGGCGGCCGGGGCGGCCGCGCGGACATCCTACGCCCGGCTCAGGCGCCGCAACACTTCTTGTACTTCTTCCCGCTGCCGCAGGGGCAAGGATCGTTGCGTTCGGGGGCGGCGGCGCGGCGCACCGGCTCGCGCGGGGTCAGTGATTCGATCCGGTGCACGTGCAGGTCGTGCAGCATGTCCGGCAGGCTGGCGTGGATTTCCAGGCGTTCGCGGTAGGGCAGCGGCACGGGCGCCCCGCCCTCGGTTTCCGGCGGGTAGCTGCCGACGGCCAGGGCCTCGATGTAGTCCTCGACCTCGCCGATCCAGTCGTCCTTGGCGATCCATTCGTCCCATCCGGCGTCGCGCAGGGCCATGCCGTCGAGGAACCCACCGGCCCAGGCGGCGCCGATGTCCACGTCGTCGCCGTGTTCGGCCTCGGGGTCGTCGGGCAGCCACCAGAACAGCGCGCCCTCCACCGTGAGTTCGTCGCCGGGCGTGCGCACGCGGCGCTGCGCGGTTTCCCAGGCCAGCATCAGCAGGGCGGTGGCGGCGGCTTCGTCGGCCGGGCCTTCCCAGCGCGGCGGCGCCTTGCCCCAGACCAGCGGCAGCCATTCTTCCGGCGCCACGGTGCCCGGGCTGACCGCGATGGCGGTGAGGAAACCGTCGAGCTGCTCCAGGCCGTAGCCGCCGAAGGGCACGGCGCGCTGCTCGAGCAGGCGGTCGAGTTCGTCGATGCGCGCGTCGTCGGCGCGGAACCAGTCGGCTTTCGCGGTGGCCATGTCAGTACGCGAACTCGCGGAACACCGGGTCCACCGAGCCGCCCCAGGCCCCGTGGTAGAGCGCCAGCTTGCGCTCGGCCGGGGTCTCGTTGGCCATGGCGAATTCGATGAGCGGCTCCAGGAACACCGCCTCGCTCGCGCCCGAGGCGTTGAGGCGGTTGCGGCGCGCCAGGCCCTGGCCGGAGATCTTAAGGGCCTCCAGCGCCAGCTCGCGCACGGTGGCGCCGCGGAAGGGCAGCTTGAGCGCATGCTTCGGCACGCCGTCGCGCAGGGCGTGGCGCTCCTCGCGGCTGAAGTCCTTCACCAGGTCCCAGGCCGCGTCCAGCGCCTCGCCGTCGTAGAGCAGGCCCACCCAGAACGCCGGCAGCGCGCACAGGCGGTTCCAGGGGCCGCCGTCGGCGCCGCGCATTTCCAGGTATTTCTTCAGCCGCACTTCCGGGAAGGCGGTGGTCATGTGGTCGGCCCAGTCGCGCATCGTCGGCCGCTGGCCGGGCAGTTCGTCGAGCTCGCCGCGCATGAACTTGCGGAAACTGCGGCCGCTGAGGTCGATGTATTCGCCGCCGCGGTAGCTGAAGTACATGGGTACGTCGAGCAGGTAGTCGACGTAACGCTCGAAGCCGAAGCCGTCCTCGAACACGAAGTCGAGCATGCCGGTGCGGTCGGGGTCGGTGTCGGTCCAGATGTGCGAGCGGTAGCTGAGGTAGCCGTTGGGCTTGCCTTCGGTGAAGGGCGAATCGGCGAACAGCGCCGTGGCGATGGGCTGCAGCGCCAGCGAGACGCGGAACTTCTTCACCATGTCCGCTTCGTCGCGGAAATCCAGGTTCACCTGCACGGTGCAGGTGCGGGTCATCATGTCCAGGCCCAGGTTGCCGCGCTTGGGCATGTACTCGCGCATGATCTTGTAGCGGCCCTTGGGCATCCACGGCATTTCGTCGCGGCGCCACTTGGGCTGGAAACCCATGCCCAGGAAACCGATGCCCAGCTCGTCTCCCACCGTCTTGACCTCGCGCAGGTGCGACATGGTTTCGCAGCAGGTCTGGTGGATGTTCCCGAGCATGGCGCCGGAAAGTTCCAGCTGCCCCGCGGGTTCGAGCGTGACCGAGGCGCCGGCCTTGGTCAGGGCGATGAGCTTGCCCTTTTCTTCGTAGGGCTCCCAACCGAAGCGGGTGAGCCCGCGCAGCAGGGCCTCGATGCCGCGGTCGCCGTCCCAGGTGGGCGGGCGCAGGTCGTCGAGGCGGAAGCCGAACTTCTCGTGTTCGGTGCCGATGGTCCATTCGGCCTCGGGCCGGCCGCCGGAGGCGAGGTATTCGACCAGCTCGCGGCGGTCGGCCAGCGGGGTTTCCTTGGTATTGCTCGGTCCGGACACGGGGCGCGCCTTGAGGGGGTGGAGGCGATGTGCGGGCGCTGGCCTACAATCGCAAGGATGCGAATCCTAACCCGCGCCGCGGTCACCAGCGTCCTGATGGCGGGGATTCTCTGTTCCGGCCCGCTGGCGGCCGAGGGACTCGAGCGTGGCAACGGCCCGGAGCCGTCCACGCTCGATCCGCACCGCTGCCCGGAAGTGGCCTGCGGCAACGTGCTGCGCGACCTGTTCGAAGGCCTGGTGGCCGAGGACGGCGGCGGCCGCCTGGTGCCCGGCCTGGCCGAACGCTGGGAGGTGTCGGCCGACGGCCGCACCTGGACCTTCCACCTGCGGCAAGGCGCGCGCTGGTCCAACGGCGAGCCGCTCGACGCGCCCCAGGTGCTGGCCAGCCTGCGCCGCGCCTTCTCGCCGGCCACGGCCGCGCCCTTCGCCGGCCACCTCGACGCCATCGAGAACGCCGGCGCCGTCCAGCGCGGCGAACTTCCGCCGGGACGGCTGGGCGTCACGGCGCCCGACGCCCGCACCCTGGTGTTCCGGCTCACCCGCAGCGCCGACCTGCCGCGGCTGCTCACGCTGCCCATGGCCTACCCGGTGTACCTGCCGGCATTGGCCGAACACGGCGCGCAGCACACCCGGCCCGGCAAGCTGGTGTCCAACGGCGCCTACCGGCTGGCCGCCTGGCTGCCGCAGGCGTCGGTGACGCTGGAACGCAACCCGCATTTCCGCGAACCGGCGCCGATCCCGCGCGTGCGTTTCCACGTGACCGAAGACGCCGGCAGCGAACTGCGCCGCTTCGAAGCCGGCGGCCTGCACCTGACCGAAACCGTGCCGCCGCAGCCGCTGCCGCAGCTGCGCGAACGCTTCGGCGGCCAGCTGCGCATCAGCCCCTACCTCGGCAGCTTCTGGCTGGGCTTCAACCTCACGCGGCCGCCGTTCAAGGACCAGCCGGCGCTGCGCGAGGCGCTGTCGCTGGCGGTGGACCGCGACATCCTGACCCGCCACGTCACCGCCCTGGGCGAACAGCCGGCCTTCGGGCTGGTGCCGCCGGGCACGGCCGGCTACACGCCGCCGGTGCCGGCGATGGCGCGCGCCACGCAGGCGCAGCGCGAGGAACGGGCCCGGGCGCTGTATGCGCAGGCCGGTTATTCGCCGGAGAACCCGCTGCAGGTGGAGCTGCGCTACAACACCTCCACCCCGCACCGGCGCCTGGCGCTGGCGGTGGCGGCGATGTGGCGCGAGGTGCTGGGCGCGCGCGTCACGCTGCGCAACGAGGAGTGGAAGGTGTTCGTGGGCACGCGCCGGCAGCGGGTGGTGACGCAGGTGTTCCGCGGTGGCTGGATCGCCGACGTGGACGACGCGCGCAACTTCCTGGACAACTTCCGCGCCGGTAGCGCCTCGAACTGGACCGGCTACGCCGACCCGCGCTTCGACGCCCTGCTCGACGCCGCCGACGCCGCGCCCACGCTGGCCGCGCGCCAGCAACACCTGCGCGAGGCCGAGGCCCGGCTGCTGGACGCGCACGCGATCCTGCCGCTGTACTTCTATACCTCCAAGCACCTGGTGCGACCGGAAGTGCGCGGCTTCGAGGCCAATGCGCTCGACCGCCACCCCAGCCGCTTCCTCACGCTGGAGCCGGCGCCGTGAGGGCCTGGCTGGGCCGCGGCCTGGAGGCGCTGCTGACGCTGTGGCTGCTGGCCACGCTGTGCTTCGTGCTGCTGCGCGCGGCGCCGGGCGGGCCCTTCGACGCCGAGAAGGCCGCGCCGCCGGAAGTGGAGGCGGCGCTGGCGGCGCAGTACCGGCTCGACCGCCCGCTGCTGTCGCAGTACGGCCACTGGCTGGGCGACGTGCTGCGCGGCGACCTGGGGCCGTCGTTCCAGTACCCCGACTACACCGTCAACGAACTGCTGGCGGCCAGCCTGCCGATTTCGCTGGTGAACGGCGGCCTCGCGCTGCTGCTGGCGCTGGGGCTGGGCGTGCCGCTGGGCGTGTGGGCGGCGCTGCGCGCGGGGCGCTGGACCGACCGGCTGCTGATGTTCGGCGCGGGGCTGGGGCTGTCGGTGCCGAAGTTCGTGGTGGCGCCGCTGCTGGTGCTGGTGTTCGCCGTCGGCCTGCAGTGGCTGCCTGCCGGCGGCTGGGACGGCAGCTGGCGCAGCGCGGTGCTGCCGGTGGTCGCGCTGGCGCTGCCCAACCTGGCCTATTGCGCGCGGCTCACCCGCGCTTCGCTGCTGGAAGTGCTGGGCGCCGACTACCTGCGCGCGGCGCGCGGCCGCGGGCTGTCGGAGGCGCGGCTGCTGTTCGCGCACGCGCTGCGCCCGGGCCTGCTGCCGGTGGTGGCCTGGCTGAGCCCGGCGCTGATCAACGTGGTGAGCGGCTCGGCCGTAGTCGAGCAGGTGTTCGGCATCCCGGGCGTGGGCCGCTACTTCGTGCAGGGTGCGCTCAACCGCGACTACACGCTGGTGCTCGGCGTCGTGCTCGCCATCGGCGCCGCCATCGTGCTCATCAACGCCTTCGTGGACGCCCTGCGCGCGGCGATGGATCCGCGGCTCCGGGATGCCCAGGCTTGATCAGATCTCCAGCCAGCCGGAAATGACCGCGCGCGCCTCGTCCACGCCGAGCTTGGCGTCGGCGGAGAAGACCTGGGCGGTGGCGCGGCCGGCGAGTTCCTTGCGGACCTTGAGCAGGGTGTTGCCCTGTTCGCCGCGGCCGAGTTTGTCGGCCTTGGTCAGCAGGCAGTGCGCCGGCAGGTTGCGGGCGAAGGCGTAGTCGAGCATCTGCAGATCGTATTCGCGCAGCGGGTGGCGGATGTCCATCACCACCACCAGCCCGGCCAGCGAGGCGCGTTCCTGGAAGTAGCGGTTGATGGTGCCCTTCCAGGCCTCGCGCATGGCCTCGGGCACCTTGGCGTAGCCGTAGCCCGGCAGGTCCACCAGGTAGCGGCCCTCGGCCACCTCGAAGTAGTTCAGGGCCTGGGTGCGGCCCGGGGTCTTGGACACGCGCGCCAGGCCGTGCTGGTTGGTGAGCGCGTTGAGGGCGCTGGACTTGCCGGCGTTGGAGCGCCCGGCGAACACCACCTCCCGGCCGTCGTCGGGCGGGAGCTGGCGCAGGGAATGGACGGAATTGATGTATTTGGCGCGGGCCAGGGGGTTCGACATCGGTCAGGCCGGGGCGGGAAAGGCGCCCAGCATGGCCTGCCCGGGCGGCCATGACCAGCCTTCCGCCCCGCCGCCCCCCGGCTGAATTGACCGTTCACGGCGGCGGCTGGGATAATCCGCGCCTTCCTGCGCGCCCGCCGCGCAAGGCCCTTTCCCACAGATTCCAGCGTTCCGGAGCAGCCCATGAAGTTCACGCGCATCCTTGGTGTCGCCATCGCCCTGGCAGCGTCCGCGGCCGTGGCCCAGGAGGCCGCCACCGTGACGCCCGCCCCCGAGCAGGCCCCGGCCCCGGTCGCGACGCTCGAAGCCGACAACACCCCCGCCAACCGCGGTGATGCCCAGGCCGGCGCCGGCAAGGCCGCCGCCTGCGCCGCCTGCCACGGCCTCGACGGCAACTCCGCCGACCCGCTGAACCCGAAGCTGGCCGGCCAGCACGAGCGCTACATCGCCCGCCAGCTGGCCCTGTTCAAGTCGGGCGAGCGCGACAACGCCATCATGCTGGGCATGTCGGCCGCGCTCAGCGCCCAGGACATGCGCGACATCGGCGCCTACTTCGCCAGCCAGAAGGTGCTCGCGGGCGTGGCCGACGACAGCGTGATCGCCCAAGGCCCGAACGCCGGCCGCAAGTTCTACGCCGTGGGCGAGCAGATCTTCCGCAACGGCAAGGCCGACGGCTCCGTGCCGGCCTGCGCCGCCTGCCACGGCCCCGCCGGCGCCGGCAACCCGGGCTCGGCCTGGCCGGCCATCGGTGGCCAGCACGCCACCTACACCGCCAACACCCTCACCGCCTTCCGCAACGGCACCGTCTGGGGCAAGGGCGCCAACGCCAACGCCATCATGTCGGCCGTGGCGGCGAACCTGACCGACGAAGAGATCCAGGCCCTCGCCACCTACCTGCAGGGCCTGCACAACGTCGCCGACGCCCCGTCCGAAGAGGCGGTGGCGGCCTCGGGCCAGCCGCAGGGCTGACCCCGCGCGCGGCGGCCGCCGGCCGCCGCGTTGAACCTTGCCTGCCGGCCGCGGTCAGGTGGGCCACACGTTCCTGGAGCCTTAGCCGATGAAGCGCCTGTTGCCCCTGCTGCTCGCCCTCTCCCTCGCCGCCTGCGCCGAGAAGCCCGCCGAG
>NZ_AVCH01000171.1 GCF_000747075.1 Arenimonas malthae CC-JY-1 | reverse complement strand
GGGCCGGGCGCGCGCCGGCCGGGGCGTCGGTGCCCATCGGGCCGCTGAAGGGCTTGCCCGGGCCACGCTTGCCCTTGCCCGCGAACGGCTTGCCGGCGCCACCACCGGGGCGGCCGCGGCCACGGCCGCGCGGCTCTTCGCGCACGTGGTCGAAGCGGCGCAGCTCGCGGGCCTCGTCGTCGATGGAACCGTTGACGTACGACGCCTGCTTGCGGTCCTTGCCGACGCGGATTTCGGTCGGGCGCGACTTGCGCTGGCCGATCACCGGCTGCAGGGTCAGCACCGGCGGGTTGTTCTCGAGCTGGAACTGGGCGCGCAGCTTCTGCACCTCGGCCTGCGGCAGTTCCTCGCAGTGGCCGCGCTTGAGCAGGCGGGGCAGGGGGATCGAACCGTAGCGCACGCGCTTGAGGCGGCTCACCTGGTACCCCTGCGATTCCCACAGCCGGCGCACTTCGCGGTTGCGGCCTTCCGACAGCACCACGCGGAACCAGGCATGCGAGTCGGAGCTGCCGATGCGCTCGATCTCGTCGAACTTGGCCGGGCCGTCGTCGAGCGCGACGCCGCGCGCCAGCCGGTCGACCACGGCATCCGGCACTTCGCCGTGGATGCGGCAGACGTACTCGCGCTGGATGTTGCTCGACGGGTGCATCAGCGCATTGGCGAGCTCGCCGTCGGTGGTCAGCAGCAGCAGGCCGGTGGTGTTGATGTCCAGGCGGCCCACCGCGATCCAGCGCGCGCCCTTGAGTCGCGGCAGCGCTTCGAACACGGTCGGGCGGCCCTCGGGGTCCTCGCGCGTGGTCACTTCGCCTTCCGGCTTGTTGTAGAGCAGCACGCTGGCCGGCTCGGTGAGCGCGGTGGCGACGAAGGTCTTGCCGTCGATGTCGATGCGGTCGCCGCCCCTGACCGACTGGCCGGTCTGGGCGACTTCGCCGTTGACCTTCACCAGGCCCTGGGCGATGCGTTCCTCGAGGGCGCGGCGCGAACCGAGGCCGGCCTGCGCGAGCACCTTGTGCAGGCGCTCCTCGATCTTGGTGGAAGAGTTTTCGCTGCCTTTCGCCTTCAGGGAAAGGACTTTGCGGGTGTCGCTCATTGCGTGTGCTCCGGCGCGGCGTCGTCGCCGGCCTCATCGGTGGAAGGGGCGGTCGTCGTCTCGACGGCGTCGTTGGTTTCTGGGGTTTCTTCAGCGTCGTCGGCGTCGGCGCCGGCTTCGGCCAGGTCGTGCGCCATCGCGGCATTCGCCACGCCGGCCGGCGGCAGGGTGTCGAAGGGCAGCTGCGGCTCGAGCTCGGGGATGTCCTTGAGCTCGGCCAGCGGCGGCAGTTCGTCCAGGCTCCTGAGCCCGAAGTAGTCGAGGAAGGCCTTGGTGGTGCCGAACAGCGCCGGCTTGCCGGGCACGTCGCGGTGGCCGACCACGCGGATCCACTCGCGTTCCTCGAGCTGCTTGATGGTGTTGGTGTTCACCGCCACGCCGCGGATCTGCTCGATCTCGCCGCGGGTGATCGGCTGGCGGTAGGCGATGAGCGCGAGGGTTTCCAGCGTGGCGCGGGTGTACTTGGTCTGGCGCTCGGTCCACAGGCGCGCCACCCAGGCGTGCACGTCGGCCTTGACCTGGAAGCGGAAGCCCGAGGCCACCTCGACCAGCTCGACGCCGCGGTTCGCGCTTTCCTCCTGCAGCTCGGCGAGGGCCTGCTCGATGCTGCCGGCCGGCGCGGGCTCGTCCTCGGGGAACAGGCCGGCCAGCTGGGCCAGGGTGAGGGGCTGCGGGGCGGCCAGCAGGGCGGCCTCGACGATCTGTCGGATCAGGGTCTGGTCCATGGACTCGCGGTTCGTGGGTTAGTCGTTCGGCGCGTCGGCGCCGTCGGAGGTCGGTTCCGGGAGGTCTTCTTCGCCGGGGCCTTCGCCCGCGGCCAGCGACTTCACGTAGATCGGCGCCAGCGGCGCTTCCTGCACGATCTCCAGCAGCTGCTCCTTGGCGAGCTCGAGGATCGACAGGAAGGTGACCACCACGCCCAGGCGGCCTTCCTCGGCGCTGAACAGGGTCTCGAAGCCGTGGAACTGGCGGTCCGAGAGCCGGCTGAGCACCTCGCCCATGCGCTGGCGCACGCTCAGCGCCTCGCGCCGGATGGCGTGGTGGGTGTAGAGCTCGGCGCGCTTGAGCACGTCGCGCAGGGCCATCAGCATTTCGCGCAGGTCCACCGGCGGCGGCTGGCGCGACACGGTGCGGTCGGGCACGTGCGCGCTGGCCAGGCTGGTGTCGCGATCGAGGCGGTCGAGCTGGTCGATGTCCTCGGCCGCCTTCTTGAAGCGCTCGTACTCCTGCAGGCGGCGCACCAGCTCGGCGCGCGGGTCGGCCTCCAGGCCTTCCTCGGCCGGCGGGCGCGGCAGCAGCATGCGCGACTTGATCTCGGCCAGGATGGCGGCCATGACCAGGTATTCGGCCGCCAGCTCGAAGCGCAGGTCCTGCATGACGCCGATGTAGTCCACGTACTGCCGGGTGATCTCGGCGACGGGGATGTCCAGGATGTCCAGGTTCTGGCGGCGGATCAGGTACAGCAGCAGGTCCAGCGGCCCCTCGAAGGCCTCGAGGATGACCTCGAGCGCGTCCGGCGGGATGTACAGGTCCTGCGGCATTTGCAGCACCGGCTGGCCCTTGTAGACCGCCAGCGGCATTTCCTGCTGCTGGGGCTGGGCCGGGAAGGCCGGGCGCTCGGTTTCGGGCGCGGCGGGTTCGCTCATCGAAGGCTCGTGCAAAGGTTCGTGGCTCTCATCGAGCGGGGGCCCCCCGGGCCCGGAATGTCGGTGTCACAGCGCCACGGGGTGGAAGCCCTGGCGCACGACCACGGGTTCGTCGCCCGTGCAATCCACGATGCTGGTCGGGCCGGGCTCGCAGTCCTCGGCGTCCAGCATCACGTCAACCCAACGCAACCAACGGTTGGCCACTTCTTCGGCCTCGTGGCTGTTCGGGTGTTCTTCGTCCGGCAGCACCAGGCTGGTGGACAACAGGGGTTCCCCGATGGACTCCAGCAGCATCCGGGTCACGCCGTGGTCGGGCAGGCGGATGCCGATGTCCCGGCGCTTGCTGCGACCCGCGTTCTTGATGCGCTTGGGTAAATCCGGGGAGGCCGGCAGGATGAACGTGCATGGCCCCGGGGTCAGCGATCGCATCAGCCGGAAGGCCCGATCGTCGAGCCGGGCCAGGCGGCCGGCCTCACTCAATTGCCGACAGAGTAAGGTGAAAGGGTGCCGGCTGTCCAGTTCGCGCAGGCGCTGCACGCGTTCCTCGGCCTCCCGGGACTCCAGGCACCAGGCCAGCGAATAACCCGCGTCGGTGGGCACCAGGGCCAGGCCGCCGGCCTTGAGGATCGCCACCGCCTTGTCCACGAGGCGCTGCTGCGGGGTGACCGGGTGGAGCATCAAGCGTTCTGCCATGCCTGATTGTGCCTGTCGCGGGCGGCCTTGCGGTAGCGTTCGACACGGGTCGCGGCCACGCTCTATCGTTCGCGCATGGACTTCATCTTCGACCCGGCCCGCCTCGATGCGCTGGCAGCCCGCGAGCGCGCGGCCTATGCCGCCGCCGACCCTTTCCCGCACCTGGTCATCGACGATTTCCTGCGGCCCGAAGCCGCGCGGGCGATTTCGGCGGCCATCCCGGGCCCGGGCGACGACATCCCCTGGGACCGCTACGCCGCCACCGGCTTCGAGATGAAGCTGGCCACCTCGCGCGAGGACGTGCTGCCGGAAACGGTGGTGCGCGCGCTGCACGAGCTCAATTCGGCGCCGATGATCCGCTTCCTCGGGCAACTCACCGGCATCGAACACCTGCTGCCCGACCCGCACCTGCTCGGCGGCGGCGTGCACCTGGTGGGCCCGGGCGGGCACCTGGGCGTGCACGCCGACTTCAACTGGCACCCGGCGCTGCAGGTGCACCGGCGCATCAACCTGCTCATCTATTTCAACGAAAGCTGGAAGCCCGAATACCTCGGCGACCTCGAGCTCTGGGCCACCGACGCCTCGCACCGGGTCAGGTCGATCGCGCCGGTGTTCAACCGGGCCGTCGTCTTCAATACCCGCAGCGATACCTTCCATGGCCACCCGGCGCCGCTGGCCACGCCCGAGGGCGTCTGGCGACGCTCGATCGCGATGTACTACTACACGGCGTCGCGGCCGGCGGAAGAGGTTCGCGAACCCCACAACACCCGCTACAAGGGCATGCACCTGGACTGAGGGTGCCGGCGGCCGCGTTGTTCGGCCATAATGGTTCCCGTCTTGGCGAAACAGGGGTCGCCAATGTGGTACGCCATCATTGGAACGGACAGGGAAAACTCGCTCGCGGCGCGGCTTGAATCGCGCCCGGCCCATCTCGCGCGCCTGCAGGCGCTGGCGGCGCAGGGCCGGCTGAAGCTGGCCGGCCCGCTGCCGGCCATCGACGCCGAGGACCCGGGCCCGGCCGGCTTCACGGGCAGCCTGGTGGTCGCCGAATTCCCCGACCTGGCCGCCGCCCGCGAATGGGCCGAGGCCGATCCCTACCTGGCCGCCGGCGTCTACGTGCGCGTCGAGGTCCGGCCGTTCCGGCCGGTGCTCCCGTGAGCCTGCCGCGCGAGGAACGGCCCGCCGCCATCCGGGCCATGCTCGAGGCGGCGCTGGCGCCCACCGAGCTCGAAGTGGTGGACGACAGCCACAAGCATGCCGGCCACGCCGGCGCCCGCGACGGGCGCGGCCATTTTTCCGTCGCCATCGTCAGCCGGGCCTTCGCCGGGCTGCCGCCGCTGGCCCGCCACCGCAAGGTCTACGCGGCGCTGGGCAGCCTGATGCAGAGCGACATCCACGCCCTGTCCATCCACGCCCGCACCCCCGACGAAACCTAGGCGGGGTGCGGCCGGGGCGCTGCTATACTGGCCCACGGCCGCGGCGTGGGGACCGCGATAAGCCAATCGAATCAATGACTTGGGACACCCCCGTGCCCCGTGGCCGGCTCGTTTGGCCGGCCGACTGAGAACCCAGAACCGATGCGCCTTTCGACCATCAAGCTGTCCGGCTTCAAATCCTTCGTCGACCCCACGGTGATGCACCTGCCGACCAACATGACCGGCATCGTCGGTCCGAACGGTTGCGGCAAGTCCAACATCATCGACGCGGTGCGCTGGGTGATGGGCGAAAGCTCGGCCAGCCGCCTGCGCGGCGATTCGCTGACCGACGTGATCTTCTCCGGCTCCTCGGCGCGCAAGCCGGTCAGCCAGGCCCAGGTCGAACTCATCTTCGACAATTCCGAGGGCAGCATCGGCGGCGAATTCGCCCGTTACGCGGAAATCTCGGTCAAGCGCAGCGTCAGCCGCGACGGCCAGTCGAACTACTACCTCAACGGCGCGCGCTGCCGCCGCCGCGACATCACCGACCTGTTCCTGGGCACGGGCCTGGGCGCCCGCAGCTACTCGATCATCGAGCAGGGCATGATCAGCCAGATCATCGAGGCCAAGCCCGAGGACCTGCGCGTGTACCTGGAGGAGGCCGCCGGCATCTCCAAGTACAAGGAGCGCCGCAAGGAAACCGAGTCGCGCATCAAGAGCACGCGCGAGAACCTCGACCGCCTGGGCGACCTGCGCGAGGAAGTGGACAAGCAGCTCGAGCACCTCAAGCGCCAGGCCCGCGCCGCCGAGCAGTACCAGGCGCTGCAGGCCGAGCGCCTGAACAAGGACGCCCAGCTCAAGGCGCTGGAATTCCGCCGCTACGACGCCGACCTCAAGTCGCTCAACGACGCGCTGACCCAGGACGAGATCAAGCTGCAGTCGCTGCTGGCCGACCAGCGCCAGGCCGAGGCCCAGATCGAGGCCTGCCGCAGCCAGCACGGCGAAGCCAGCGAGGCGCTGGGCAAGGCCCAGGCCGAGGTCTACCGCGTCGGCGGCGAACTGGCCCGCATCGAGCAGCAGATCCAGCACCAGAAGGAACTGCGCCAGCGCCTGGAAACCGCCCGCGCCGAGGCCGACGCGGCCTTCGCGCAGGTGGGCGAACACATCAGCGGCGACGAGCGCCAGCTGGCCGAACTGCACAACGCCATCGCCGCCGCCGAGCCGCAGCTGGCCACCCTGCGCGAGCAGGACGGCGGCCGCCAGGAAGCGCTGAAGGCCGCCGAGGCCGCGCTGCACGACTGGCAGCAGCGCTGGGACGCCTACGCCAAGGCGCAGGCCGAGGCCGCGCGCTGGGCCGAGGTCGAACGCACCAAGATCGAATACCTGGAAAAGCAGGCGCTCGACGCCGGCCGCCGCCGCGAGGCCCTGGCCAACGAGCGCGGCACCCTCGACACCAGCGCCATCACCACCGCCCTGGCCCAGCTCACCGCCGACCACGATGGCCAGAAGGCCGGCCTGGACGGCCTGGGCGAGCAGCTCGAGCAGCGCAAGGCCGCGCTCGCCGCCCTGCAGGAGCAGCAGCGCCAGCAGCAGTCGGAGCTGGCGGAAGTCCGCAAGCAGGGCCAGGCCGCGCGCGGCCGCCTGTCCTCGCTCGAGGCGCTGCAGCACGCCGCGCTGGGCCAGGAAAAGAACGTCGCGCTCGACTGGCTCAAGGGCCAGGGCATCGACGGCAATGCCCGCCTGGGCGAGGCGCTGCAGGTCGAGGCCGGCTGGGAAACCGCGGTGGAAACCGTGCTCGGCAGCCTGCTCGAGGCCGTCACCGTGGACGCGCCGGCCGATTTCCTCGACGCCATCGCCAGCCTCGGCCAGGGCCGCGTCGCCCTGGTGAGCGGCGAGGCCAGCGGTTTCGCCGCGCCGGCCGGTTCGCTGGCCGCGAAGGTGCAGGGCCCCGACGCCGTGCGCCGCCTGCTGGCCAAGGTGCATGCCGCGGAAGATGCCGCCACCGCGCGCCAGCTGGCGCTGGGCGAGGGCGAAGCCGCCGTCACCCGCGCCGGCGAATGGCTGGGCCCGGGCTGGCTGCGCGTGCTGCGCAGCGGCGAGGCCCAGCAGGGCGCGCTGGCCCGCGAGCGCGAAATCCAGTCGCTGCGCGCCGAAATCGAAGCGCTGGCGAAAAAGGAACAGGCCATCAACGAAGGCCTGACCTCGATGCGCGACAAGCTGCTCGAAGCCGAGCAGCACCGCGAGGACGCCCAGCGCGCGCTGTACCTGGCGCACCGCAGCGTGTCCGAGCTGGCCGGCCAGCTGCAGGGCCAGAAGAGCCGCCTGGAATCCGCCCAGGCCCGCGTCGGCCGCATCGACGGCGAACTGGCCACCCTGGCCACCACGCTGGAAGAATCCCAGGCCAATGCCCGCGAGGCGCGCGCGCGCCTGGAGCAGGCGGTGGCGAAGATGGGCGACCTGGAAACCGAACGCCAGGCGCTCGACGCCCAGCGCCGCACGCTCGGCGAGCAGCGCGACGCCGCCCGCAACAGCGCCCGCGAGGCCCGGGACGCCGCCCACCAGCTGGCGCTCACGCTCGAGTCGCAGCGCGCCCGCGTGGTGGCGCTGAGCCAGTCGCTGGCGCGCATGGGCAGCCAGAAGGCCCAGCTCGAGGTCCGCCTCAACGAGCTGCAGGCGCAGCTGGCCGACGGCGACGCCCCGGTGGTGGCCCTGCAGGCCCAGCGCCAGTCCGCGCTCGACCAGCGCGTGGTGGTGGAGCGCGACCTGGCCGCCGCCCGTTCCGCGCTCGACGGCATCGAGGGCGAGATGCGCAAGTACGAACAGGTGCGCCAGCAGCGCGACCAGCAGGCCCTGTCGCAGCGCGAGGCCATCTCGGCCAAGCGCCTGCAGCACCAGGCCCTGGAACTTCGCGCCAGCCAGCTCTCGGAGGCCATCGTGGCCGCCGGCCTGTCGCTGGACGAGGTGCTGGCTTCGCTTACCTCCGAAGCCGAGGTCGAGGCCTGGCAGAAGGCCGTGGCCGACATCGACGCCAAGATGCGCCGCCTCGAGCCGGTGAACCTGGCCGCCATCCAGGAATACGGCGAGCAGAGCGAGCGCAAGACCTACCTCGACGCCCAGAACGCCGACCTCACCTCGGCGCTCGAAACGCTGGAGGAGGCCATCCGCAAGATCGACCGCGAAACCCGCGGCCGCTTCAAGGAAACCTTCGACCGCGTCAACGCCGGCGTGCAGGAGCTGTACCCGCGCCTGTTCGGCGGCGGCCACGCCTACCTCGAGCTCACCGGCGAAGACCTGCTCGACACCGGCGTGTCCATCATGGCGCGCCCGCCGGGCAAGCGCGTGTCGAACATCTCGCTGCTCTCGGGCGGCGAGAAGGCGCTCACCGCGGTGGCGCTGGTGTTCGCCATCTTCCGCCTCAACCCCGCGCCGTTCTGCCTGCTCGACGAGGTGGACGCGCCGCTGGACGAGGCCAACGTCGGCCGCTTCAGCGCGATGGTCACCGAGATGAGCGAGAAGGTGCAGTTCCTGTTCGTCACCCACAACAAGGCGACGATGGAAGCGGCCAAGCAGCTCTCCGGCGTCACCATGCGCGAGCCGGGCGTCAGCCGCCTGGTGTCGGTGGACCTGGCCGAGGCCGCGCGCCTGGTCGGCGCCGCCTGACCCGGGCGCCGAAATCGGGCATCATTCCGCGGGCAAACAGGGAGATCCACCATGCTCGAAGGACTCAGCGACACCACGCTGCTGCGCATCGCCATCGGCGTCGCCGCGCTGGTCCTGTTCGCGGTGATCATCTTCACCAGCCGGCGCAAGCCGGGGCAGGGCAAGCGCACGCCGGCCCCCGCCCGCGAGGCCGGCCCCGGCACCCGCCAGGAACCGACGCTGCGCGAAATCCTCGAGGCCGACGCCAGCACCGCCGAATCCGGCGTGCCGCTGCAGCAGTCCGAACTGGACCTGCTCGAGAAGACCCTGGCCGGCGAACCCGTTCCGGACCGCGCGCCGGCCGGCCCGCCCGCGCCCGGCGCCCGCCCGGACGAGAACTTCGACAAGGTCGTCAGCCTGTTCCTGGCGGCGCGCGCCGGCCAGAGCTTCCACGGCCCCGACCTGGTGGTCGCGGCCGAGAAGGCCGGCCTGGTCTACGGGCACATGAACATCTTCCACCGCCTGGTGGACAACCACCCCGAGCTCGGGCCGGTGTTCAGCGTCGCCAACCTCATCAAGCCCGGCTCCTTCGACATGGCCCACATCCAGGACCTGCGCACGCCGGGCATCAGCTTCTTCATGGCGCTGCCGGGCCCGCTGCCCGCGCTCGACGCCTGGGACGCCATGCTGCCCACGGCCCAGCGCCTGGCCGAACTGCTCGACGGCGTGCTGCTGGACGAAGAGCGCAACGCGCTCGGGCGCCAGCGCATCGCGCACATCCGCGAGGACCTGCGCAACTACGACCGCAAGCAGAGCAAGTGGGACCTGCGCACCACCCGCTGACGCCGCCATGACCGCCGTCGCCCAACGCGCCGCCGAACTGCGGCGCCTGCTCGAAGACGCCAACCACCGCTACCACGTGCTCGACGACCCGGCCATCCCGGACGCCGAGTACGACGCGCTGCTGCGCGAACTGCAGGCGCTGGAGGAGGCGCACCCAGCGCTGCGCACGCCCGATTCGCCCACCCAGCGCGTGGGCGCCGGCGTGCTGCCGGGCTTCGAGCAGGTGGTGCACGAGGCGCCCATGCTGTCGCTCAACAACGCCTTCAGCGACGAGGAGGTGGGCGAGTTCGTCGGCCGCATCGAGCGCGAGCTGGGCGTGTCGGAGCCGGAGTTTTCGGTCGAGCCCAAGCTCGACGGCCTGGCCATCAGCCTGCGCTACGAACACGGCGTGTTCGTGCGCGGCGCCACCCGCGGCGACGGCGCCACCGGCGAGGACGTCACCCAGAACCTGCGCACGGTGAAGGCCATCCCGCTGCACCTGCGCGGCGCCACCCCGGCGGTGCTGGAGGTGCGCGGCGAGGTGTACATGCCGCGCGCCGGCTTCGAGGCCTACAACGCCCGCATGCGCGCCAGCGGCGGCAAGGTGCTGGCCAACCCGCGCAACGGCGCGGCCGGTTCGCTGCGCCAGCTCGACCCGAAACTGGCCGCCGCGCGGCCGCTGAGTTTCTACGCCTACGGCCTGGGCGTCACCGAAGGCTGGGCGGTGCCGCCGCGGCATTCCGCCATGCTGCAGGCGCTCAAGGCGCTGGGGTTCCCGGTGTCGCCGGAGGTGTCGGTGGCGCGCGGCCTGCGCGGCCTGCTCGACTATTTCGCCGCCATCGGCGCGCGCCGCGACGCGCTGCCCTACGACATCGACGGCGTGGTCTACAAACTCGACCGCCAGGACCAGCAGGCGGCCATGGGCTTCGTCTCGCGCGCGCCGCGCTGGGCCATCGCGCACAAGTTCCCGGCGCAGGAGCAGCTCACCACGGTCGAGGCCATCGAAGTGCAGGTGGGCCGCACCGGCGCGCTGACGCCGGTGGCGCGGCTGGCGCCGGTGCAGGTGGCGGGCGTCACCGTCACCAACGCCACGCTGCACAACGCCGACCAGATCGCGCGCCTGGACGTGCGCGTCGGCGACACCGTGATCGTGCGCCGCGCCGGCGACGTCATCCCGGAAGTCGTTCGCGTGGTCGAAGAACGCCGCCCGCGCGACGCCCGCGGCGAGCCGCTGAACCCGGCCTACGAATTCCCCGCGGCGTGCCCTGCCTGCGGCTCCCACACCGAAGCCGTGCGCAAGGTGCTCAAGCAGACCAAGGCCGGCGGCATCGAATACGCCGAGGGTGCGGCCATCGTCTGCACCGGCGGCCTGTTCTGCCCGGCCCAGCGCAAGCAGGCGGTCATCCACTTCGCCTCGCGCAAGGCCATGGACATCGAAGGCCTGGGCGAGCGTTTCATCGAGGACCTGGTGGACTTCGGCTACGTGCGCACCGTGGCCGACCTGTATGCGCTCACGCTGGACGACTTCCTGGCCATGAAGCGCCGCGCCGACGAACGCGACGGCACCGTGCCCGAGACCGTGAAGGCCGGCAAGGTGGCCACGAAATGGGCGGAAAACCTGGTCGAGGCCATCGCCGCCAGCAAGGCCACCACGCTCGAGCGCCTGCTGTTCGCGCTGGGCATCCGCGACGTCGGCGAATCCACCGCGCGCGTGCTGGCGCGCTGGTTCGGCGCGCTCGACCCGGTGATGGACGCCGGCGAGGCGGCCCTGCTGGAGGTGCCCGACGTCGGCCCGGTGGTGGCCGCGCGCATCGCCGGTTTCTTCGCCGAACCGCATAACCGCGAAGTCATCGCGGCCCTGCGCGCGGCCGGCGTGCACTGGCCGGAAGGCCCGCCCCAGCGCGCCGCCGAAGGCCCGCTGGCCGGCCAGACCGTGGTGCTCACCGGTGCGCTGTCCGCGCTCACCCGCGACGAGGCCGGCGTCCGCCTGCAGGCCCTGGGGGCCAAGGTGGCCGGCAGCGTGTCGAAGAAGACCAGCTTCCTGGTCGCAGGCGAGGCCGCCGGTTCCAAGCTCGACAAGGCCCGCGAGCTGGGCGTCGAGGTCTGGGACGAGGCCCGGCTGCTGGCCTTCCTGGCCGGAAACGAGGCCGTTTGACGCCAGTCATCCCGGCGCCCCGGCGCCGGCGTAAAGTGTGCGCATGAAGAACAGCAAGCCCACCGCCTCCGCCAAGGCCCTGCGCCTGCGCGCCGACCTATATGCGCTGATCCGGCGCTTCTTCGCCGAGCGCGGCGTGCTGGAAGTCGAGACGCCGGTGCTGTCCATGGCCGGCAACACCGACCCGAACATCGAAAGCTTCACGCTGCAGTTCGAGGGCCCGAAGTCGGCCGGCGCCGCCACGCGCTGGCTGCGCACCTCGCCCGAGTTCCCGCTCAAGCGCCTGCTGGCGGCCGGCATCGGCGACTGCTACGAGCTGGGCAAGGTGTTTCGCAACGGCGAGGCCGGCGCGCGCCACAACCCCGAGTTCACCATGCTCGAGTGGTACCGCGTGGGCTGGACCCACCACCAGCTGATGGACGAAACCGCCGAGCTGCTCAAGGCCGCGCTGGCCCTGGCCGGCCGCCGCGCCACCGTGCGCGACACCAGCTTCCGCCAGCTCTACCTCGACAAGTTCGGCTTCGACCCGATGACCGCGCCCGAGGAAGAGCTGCGCTCGCCGCTGGGCGTGTACGACATCGACCCGGCCGGCCTGACCCGCGACGACTGGCTGGACCTTCTGATGACCCACCTCATCCAGCCGTCCATCCCGGCCAGCCGCATCCTGCTGGTCTACGACTACCCGGTCAGCCAATGCGCGCTGGCGAAGATCCGCCCGGGCCAGCCGCCGGTGGCCGAGCGTTTCGAGGCCTACCTGGGCCCGCTGGAAATGGCCAACGGTTACCACGAGCTCACCGACCCGGTGGAGCAGCGCGCGCGCTTCGAAGCCGACCTGGCGCGCCGCCGCGCCCGCAACGCCGCCGAACCCGCCATCGACGAACGCCTGCTCGCCGCCTTGCCCAAGCTGCCCGACTGCGCCGGCGTGGCGCTGGGCGTCGACCGCCTGATGATGGCGCTGCTGGGCACCGACAAGCTGGCCGACGTGGTGGCGTTCCCGTTCGAGCGGGCATGAATCGATTCTGAGCCGGACGCGCCGCGGGCAGGGTGGTTGGACGCTTGTTCATGCACCGCTGCCTAGATTCAAGCCGTCGGCCACCGGGCCGGCGTGACGGAGCCAAGACGATGACCCGACTGATCCTTGCCGTGCTGGTGCTGCTGGCCGCGCTTCCCCAGGTGGCGCGCGCCGACGACCGCTACTACTACGACGATGGTCCGCGGACCCTGCGCTGCGAATCCAAGGACAACCGCGACCGTTACTGCCCGGCCGACACCCGCGGCGGCGTGCGCATCGTCGACCAGTACTCGCGCAACGCCTGCGTGCTCGGCCGGACCTGGGGCTACGACCGCGGCGGCATCTGGGTGGCGCATGGCTGCCGCGCCCGTTTCGAGATCGGTGGCGGCGGTTACGGTCGTCCTGGTTACGGCCCGCGACCGGGCTATGGCGACGGCCGCCCTGGCTACGGCTACGGCTACAACGAGCCGCAGATCGTGCGCTGCGAATCCCGCGACGGCCGCTCGCGCTTCTGCCCGGTACCGGGCCGCGTGCGCGAAGCCGACATCCGGCGCCAGCTCAGCCGCTCGCCCTGCGATTACGGCTACAGCTGGGGCCTGCGCCGCGGCGGCATCTGGGTGGACCGCGGCTGCCGCGCGGACTTCGTGGTGTATTGACGCATCGCCCGGAAAGGCGATCGCACGGAACCCGGCTTCGCGCCGGGTTCCTTCGTTTCAGGCCCTGGGTTTGCGCGGCGCGGCGGTCTTGCGGGGGGGCGCGGCCTTGCGCGGCGCCCGCTTGCGGGCCGCGGCCTTTTTCACGGGCGGCGCGGATTTCGCCGGCAACGCCAGCCCCGTCAGTTGCCTGCCCAGCGCGGTGGCGAGCTTGAGCGGCGGCATCGCCAGCGACAGCGCCTCGGTGCTCCAGGCCCGGAGCGTGGACGGCGCCAGGTTGAGCGCGCTGGCCAGCGGCGCCGGCAGCCAGTCGGCGCCGGCCTTGCGCAGGCGGCAGACGCTGTCGGCATAGCGCCCGGCGGCCCAGGTTTCGGCGACCGCGCGCACGGTGGCGGTGACCAGCGGTTCCAGCGGCGTGTAGCGCATCAGCGGGGCCGCCAGCGCGTCGGGCAGCCAGCCGCGCAGCAGGCCACGCAGGCCCTCGCGGGTGGCCAGCGGGCTGAGCACGGCCTGGGTCTGCGCCACCGCCAGCACGCCTTCCACTTCCCAGGCCGCCGGCTTGAGCCGGTAGCGCTGGTAGATGGCCTGCACCAGGCCGCGCTGGATGTCTTCGGTGGACTCGCGGCTGCCGGCGAAGCGCACGCCCGAGGGCACCAGCGGCCGCAGCAGCGGCAGCACGTCCAGCGACACCTGCAGCGCGGCGCCGGCGCCGGCCTTCACGCAGGCGGCGTGCAGCAGGCCCTCGATGCCGGCATCGGGATTCTCGGCGGGTTTGCGGCGGGTCGGGCGGCTGGCCATGGCCGAAGCATAACGCGGCGGCTGCGCGACGCGGCTTGGTAAACTCGGGCGATTGACCTTCACGGACGCCGCCATGGATTTCGACCGCTACGACCGCATCCGCCCGATCCGCTGGCAGGGCGACCACCTGGCGCTGCTGGACCAGCGCAAGCTGCCCTTCGTGGTCGAGGACGTGGCCTGCGCCGACAGCGACGCGGTGGCGCGCGCCATCCACGACCTGGTGGTGCGCGGCGCCCCGGCCATCGGCATCTCCGCGGCCTGGGGCGCGGTGCTGGCGGGAAAGGGCGTGCAGGCCGCCAACGGCGCCGAGGCGCTGGAGCGGCTGGCCCCGGCGCTGGACCGGCTGCAGGCCGCGCGCCCGACCGCGGTGAACCTGATGTGGGCGCTGGCGCGCATCCGCCGCGTGATGGCCGCGGCCGGCGCCGACTGGCGCGAGGTGCTCGAGCGCGAGGCCCGCGCCATCGAAACCGAGGACCTGGCCGCGAACCGCCGCATGGGCGCGCTGGGTGCCGCGCTGATCGCCCCCGGCAGCGGCGTGCTGACCCACTGCAACACCGGTTCCCTGGCCACGGCCGGCTTCGGCACCGCGCTGGGCGTGATCCGCGCCGGCGTGGCCGGGGGGCGCATCGCCAGGGTCTACGCCAGCGAAACGCGGCCCTGGCTGCAGGGCGCCCGCCTCACCGCCTGGGAGCTTCTGCAGGACGGCATCCCCGCCACGCTCATCGCCGACGGCGCCGCCGCCCACCTGATGAAGGGCGGGGCGGTGCAGTGGGTCATCGTCGGCGCCGACCGCATCTGCGCCAACGGCGACACCGCCAACAAGATCGGCACCTATTCGCACGCCATCGCCGCCCGCCACCACGGCGCGAAGGTGATGGTGGTGGCGCCTTCGTCCACCGTGGACATGGCCACGCCGGCCGGCGAGGGCATCGAAATCGAGATGCGCGACCCCGCCGAGCTGCTGTCCGTGGCCGGCACCCGCACCGTGGCCGAGGGCGTGCAGGCCTGGAACCCGGTGTTCGACGTGACGCCCGCCGGGCTGATCGATGCGATCGTCACCGAGAAGGGCGTGGTGGAGCGCCCGGACGCGGCCCGCATGGCCGCGCTTTTCGGACCCGGAAGCGCGGCCTAAGTGCTTGTTTTTCGCCGTCTAAGCCACCCCGCCAAGGGGTGGTTTCTGGTATGATTTCACGTCCCTGAAAGCACGCGCGCCGCGACCCCTCGCGCCGCCCTCCCGCACGTAGAGAACGGAAGCACGAATGGCAGACCTCGCGAAGGAAATCATCCCGGTCAACCTCGAAGACGAGATGCGCAAGAGCTACCTCGACTACGCCATGAGCGTGATCGTGGGACGCGCGCTCCCGGATGTCCGCGACGGCCTCAAGCCCGTGCACCGCCGCGTCCTGTTCGCCATGAACGAACTGGGCGCGCACAGCAACAAGCCCTATTACAAGTCGGCGCGAATCGTCGGCGACGTCATCGGTAAGTACCACCCGCACGGCGACCAGTCGGTGTACGACACGCTGGTGCGCATGGCGCAGCCGTTCTCGCTGCGCTACCTGCTGGTGGACGGCCAGGGCAACTTCGGCTCGGTCGACGGCGACTCCGCCGCCGCCATGCGATACACCGAGGCGCGCATGTCGCGCCTGGCGCACGAGCTGATGGCCGACATCGACAAGGACACCGTCGATTTCCAGCCCAACTACGACGAGAAGGAACTCGAGCCGACGGTGATGCCGTCGCGCTTCCCGAACCTGCTGGTCAACGGTTCGGCCGGCATCGCGGTGGGCATGGCCACCAACATCCCGCCGCACAACCTGGGCGAGGTCATCGACGCGGTCATCGCGCTCATCGACGACCCCAACGCCGGCATCGGCGACCTGATGCAGTACATCCCCGGCCCCGATTTCCCCACCGCCGGCATCATCAACGGCGCCGCCGGCATCCACGCGGCCTACCACACCGGCCGCGGCCGGGTGCGCATCCGCGCCCGCGCCGAGGTGGAGATCAACGAAGACAACGGCCGCGAGGCCATCGTCGTCACCGAGCTGCCCTACCAGGTCAACAAGGCCCGCCTGATCGAGAAGATCGCCGAGCTGGTGAAGGAAAAGAAGATCGAGGGCATCTCGGAGCTGCGCGACGAGTCCGACAAGGACGGCATGCGCGTCTACATCGAGGTCAAGCGCGGCGAGTCGGCGGAGGTGGTGCTCAACAACCTCTACCTGCAGACGCCGATGGAATCGGTGTTCGGCATCAACATGGTGGCGCTGGTCGATGGCCGCCCGCAGGTGCTCAACCTCAAGCAGATGCTCGAGGCCTTCATCCGCCACCGCCGCGAGGTGGTCACGCGCCGCACCATCTTCGAGCTGCGCAAGGCCCGTGCCCGCGCCCACATCCTCGAGGGCCTGACGGTCGCGCTGGCGAACATCGACGAGATGATCGAGCTGATCAAGACCTCGGAAAACCCGGTGGTCGCGAAGGAGCGCATGCTCGCCCGCACCTGGCAGCCTGGCCTGGTCGGCGCGCTGCTGGCCGCGGCCGGCGCCGAGGCCTCGCGCCCGGAAGACCTGCCGGTCGGCGTCGGCCTGCTCGCCAATGGCTACCAGCTCACCGAGGTGCAGGCCCAGCAGATCCTGGAAATGCGCCTGCACCGCCTCACCGGCCTGGAGCAGGAAAAGCTCACCGACGAATACAAGCAGCTGCTCGAGGTCATCCGCGGCCTGATCGAGATCCTCGAGAACCCGGAAGTGCTGCTCGAGGTCATCCGCACCGAGCTGCGCAACCTGCGCGAGGAATACGCCGACGCGCGCCGCACGGAAATCCGCCCGGGCGAGGAAGACCTTGACGTGCTCGACCTGATCGCCTCGGAAGACGTGGTGGTCACGCTCTCGCACGCCGGTTACGCCAAGCGCCAGCCGCTCACCACCTACCGCGCCCAGAAGCGCGGCGGCAAGGGCCGCTCGGCCACGGCGGTGAAGGAAGAAGACTTCATCGACCGCCTGTGGGTGGTGAACACGCACGACACCCTGCTCACCTTCACCAGCACCGGCCGCGTGTTCTGGCTCAAGGTCTACCAGCTGCCCGACGCCGGCCCGAACTCGCGCGGCCGCCCGATCATCAACTGGATCCCGCTGCAGGAAGGCGAGAAGGTGCAGGCCGTGCTGCCCGTGCGCGAGTTCGGCGACGACCACTTCGTGTTCTTCGCCACCCGCGACGGCACCGTCAAGAAGACCCCGCTGAGCGAATACTCGCGCCCGCGCTCCACCGGCATCTGGGCCATCAACCTCGACGAGGGCGACGGCCTGGTGGACGTGCAGCTCACCGACGGCAACCGCAACGTCATGCTCTTCGCCAGCAACGGCAAGGCCGTGCGCTTCGACGAATCGGAAGTGCGTCCCATGGGCCGCACCGCCACCGGCGTGCGCGGCATGCGCCTGAAGGAAGACGACGAGGGCCAGGGCGCCAAGGTGGTGTCCATGATCGTAGTGGACGGCGACGGCGACATCCTCACCGCCAGCGAGAATGGCTTCGGCAAGCGCACCGCGGTGTCGGAATTCCCGCGCAAGGGCCGCGGCACCCAGGGCGTGATCGCCATGCAGACCAGCGAGCGCAACGGCGAACTGGTGGGCGCCATCCAGCTCACCGAACAGCACGAGATCCTGCTGATCTCCGACCAGGGCACCCTGGTGCGCACCCGCGCCGCCGAAGTCAGCCAGGTCGGCCGCAACACCCAGGGCGTCACCCTGATGCGCGTGGCCGAGGACGAGAAGCTGATCGCGGTCGAGCGCGTGGACGTGCTCGAGGCCGAGGCCGACGAGGGCGACGCCGCCACGGAGCCGTCACAGCCCCAGCCGGAAGCTTGAACCCGGGCGGGCCGCGCGGAACCTTCCGCGCGGCCTGTACCCTAAGGGCGGTGACCTTCCGGAGGACCTGATGCCTGCCACCCGCTCCCGCGCGATCCTTTTCGCCGCCAACCTCTGGCTAGCCGCCGCCCCGGCGGCCCTGGCCGAACCGCCGGCCGCCGCCGCGCGTTCCACCGACGCCGCCACCATCGCCGCCGCCCGCGACAAGGTGCTGCCGGTGGTGGTGAGCATCCTCAACGTGCGCGAGGACTTCCAGCAGGGCGAACCGGTGCTCAGCGTGTCCTCGGGCAGCGGCACGGTGGTGTCGCCCCAGGGCCACGTGGCCACCAACGCCCACGTCACCCAGAAGGGCAAGAGCTTCCGCGTGGTGTTCGCCGACGGCCGCGAGCTGCCGGCGCGCCTGGTCGGCACCGACACGCTGTCCGACCTGGCCGTACTGCAGGTGCTGCCGCCCAAGCCCGAGACCTTCGCCTACGCCGAATTCGCCGACACCCTCGACCTCAGCCCCGGCGACACCGTGCTGGCCATGGGTGCGCCCTGGGGCCTGTCGAACTCGATGAGCGCGGGCGTGGTGAACAACCCGCGCCGCCTGCTGGTGTCGCTGTTCGACGACGAAGCCGACTACGAAGACCGCCTGGGCGCCGACGAACCCACCGGCCGCTACTACGCCTGGATCCAGCATGACGCCGCCATCGCCCCGGGCAACTCCGGCGGCCCGCTGGTGGACCTGGCCGGCCGCATCGTCGGCGTGAACACCCGCGGCATGATCTTCGGCGGCGACCTGGCCTTCGCCATCCCCGGCCCCGACGCCGGCGACGTGGTGCGCGCGCTGATCGCCGACGGCCGCATCGTGCGTTCGCACCTGGGCCTGCGCCTGCGTTCGCTCAAGGGCACGGGCCAGGACGAGGGCGTGCTGGTGAATGCCGTCGAGCGCGGCTCGGTGGCCGAAAAGGCCGGCCTGCGCGCCGGCGACCGCATCCTGTCGCTGGACGGCGCCGCCATCACCGCGCGCCAGCCGGTGGACGTGCCGGCGCTGCAGCGGCGCATCGCCGAGCTGCCGGTGGGCGCCTGGCTCACCCTGGAAGTCGCCCACGAGGGCCAGCGCCGCGAAGTGCGCCTGCAGACGGTGGCCCAGCCCGAAGACCGCGGCGAGGAGCGCGCCTTCGCGCCCTTTGGCGCATCGCTGGCCGAACTCACGCCGGCCATGGGCCGCCGCCGCAACCTCGAGGCCACCGAAGGCCTGCTGGTCACCGGCCTGCGCCCCGGCGGCCCGGCGGCCATCGCGCGCCCCGGCCTGCAGCCGGGCGACGTCATCCACCGCATCAACGGCCAGCCGGTGGCCAACCACGCCGCGCTCGAAGCGGTCGCCGGCCAGCCGCCAGCCGGCGGCAAGCCGCTGGTGGTTGAGTTCCAGCGCCAGGC
Source organism: Arenimonas malthae CC-JY-1 (assembly GCF_000747075.1). Lineage (GTDB taxonomy): Bacteria > Pseudomonadota > Gammaproteobacteria > Xanthomonadales > Xanthomonadaceae > Arenimonas > Arenimonas malthae. The sequence continues at coordinate 6,523 of NZ_AVCH01000171.1, read as the reverse complement.
CGAGCGTCGCGTGGCGCTGCTGGCGCCCATCCACGGCGACAAGCTGCGCACGCCGCTGCCCGAGATCGGCAAGGCCTGGGCCGGCGTCGAAGTGCAGCCGGTCACCGCCACGCTGGCGCGCGACCTGGGCCTGCCGGCGTCCGGCTTCCGCATCACCCGCGTCTACCCGGGCAGCCCGCTGGCGGCCGGCGGCGCCCGCGTGGGCGACCTGCTGTCGGCGGTGGAGGGCGTGGCCCTGCGCGCCGCCAACGAGGATTCCGACGACGGCTTCCACCAGCGCGTGCGCGACCTGGCCATCGGCGCCAAGGTGCGCTTCGACGGCTTCCGCGACGGCAAGGCGCAATCCTTCGACGTCACGCTGGCGGAATCGCCGGCCAACACCTCGGCGCTGCGCACGCTGGCGCTCACCCGCTTGCGCGCCCAGACCCGCGAAATGGGCTTCTACGACCGCGCGGCGCGCCGCCTGCCGGCTTCGCAGCAGGGCGTGGTGGTGGACGGCGTCGAAGCCGGCGGCCCCGCCGGCCTGGCCCACCTGCAGGGCGGCGACGTGATCGTGCGCCTGGGCGAGCAGGACGTCCGCGACCTCGCCGGCCTGCAGGCCGCGCTCGACGCGGCGCTGGCCAAGGGCAACGGCCGGGTCATCCCGGTGCAGGTGCTGCGCGGCCAGGAAACGCGCATCCTCTACCTCGAACGCTACTGGCTCACGGAGACGCCATGACTTTCGCCCGCCGCCTCGTCCTCGCCCTGGCCCTGGCCGCCGTGCCGGCGCTGTCCGCCGCGCACCCCGACGAGTTCGAGGACTACCGCGCCATCTACGCGCTGCTGGCCGAGCGCCACGCCGATGCCATCGTGACGGTGAAGTTCGTGATGTCGGTGACCAACTCCGGCAACGAGCAGCGCATCGAGGACCGCACCCAGGCGGTGCTGGTGAGCGAAGACGGCCTGCTGCTGGTGCCCGAGCGCACCATCAGCCTCGACCTCGGCACGCTGGGCAACCGCACGCCGGGCCAGGCCTCGCCGGTGGCCAAGTCCAGCGACTTCCGCGTGCGCCTGGCCGACAGCGAGGAATGGCTGCCGGCCGACCTGGTCACCCGCGACGGCGAACTGGGCCTGGCCTGGCTGCGCGTGCGCAACCCGGCCGGCAAGCTGCCGTTCGTGGACCTGGGGCAGGGCACCCCGGCCGAGCCGGGCATGGCCTTCTTCTCGGTGCTGCGCACCTCGGACGAGTGGGGCGGGGTGCCGGTGTTCCGCCCGGGCCTGGTGCTGGGCGAAACCCACACGCCCACCTTCCGCCTGCTGGTGGACGGCGTGCCGGGCCTGGCCTTCTCGCACGAGGGCAAGCCCATGGGCTACGTGGACGTGGACCTGGCCTCGATGATGCGTTCGCGCAACACCGGCGTCGGCATGGACATGGCCGACCTGGTGCTGCGCATGACCCCGATCGACAAGGTCGCCGCGGCCACCGCCCAGGCCGCGAAACTGCCGGTCGCCGGCGAGGGCTGAATTCCGCGCGGCGACCTATACTGCTCCCGTCCCCCGGGAGCCTGGCCATGGTCGTGAAGTCCGTCCTCCGCCGCGCGGCGGTACTGTTTTCGCTGGCGTTGCTGCTGGCCGTTTCCACGGCCTGCCGGCGCGACGCCAACCAGGTGCCCGAACTGCAGGGCGCCACGCCGGTGGATGCGCGGCCGGCCATCGAAGGCTTCGCGCTGGAAGGCGCCGGGCATGGCCGCCACGACGGCCAGGTGGCCATCGAACTGCGCTTCACCCAGCCTCTCGCCGCCAGCCAGGCCTTCGACGAACTGATCGCCGTCACCGCCGCGAACGACGCCCCGGTCACCGGCAGCTGGGTGCTCGACGAGAGCGCCAAGGTGCTGCGTTTCCCCTACGTCGAGGCCAGCCGCGATTACACCGTGGTGCTGCGCGCCGGGCTTGCCGCCGCCGACGGCAAGACGCTGGGCCGCGAAGAGCGCCGCACGGTGAACACCGGCCCGGTGGAGCCCGCGGTCGGCTTCGCCTCGCAGGGCAGCGTGCTGCCGGCGCGCGACACCCGCGGCCTGCCGGTGGTGTCGGTGAACGTGGGCGAGGTGGACGTCGAATTCCTGCGCGTGCGCGACGCCGAGGTGGCCAACTTCTTCGTCAGCTACCAGCGCGGCGGCCGCCGCGGCGGCTGGGACCTGGGCGACAGCCCCTGGCAGGACCGCGTGGCAATCACCCGCGTGGCCGACCCGGTGTACCTCAACCGCTTCGTGCTCGGCGGCGCCGAGAACGAGCGCCGGCTCACCTACCTGCCGGTGCAGAACATCGCCGAGCTGCAGGCGCCGGGCGTGTATTTCGCGCTGATGCGGCGCGTGGGCGGCTACAACGAGGACTACGACACCGCCATCTTCTTCGTCAGCGACATCGGCCTGCACCTGCGCGCCTACGGCGAACAGGTGTTCGTGCACACGGCCTCGCTGCAGTCGGGCGCGCCGCTGGGCGACGTGGCGCTGGAGGTGCTCGACCGCGGCGGCGAAGTCGTGGCGAAGGCCGCCACCGACGGCAGCGGCAACGCGCTGGTGGCCTATGCGCTCGACGCCAGCCACGTGCTGGTGGCGCGCAGCGGCAACGACGTCTCGGTGCTGCCCTTCAACCAGCCGGCGCTGGACCTGTCGGAGTTCGCGGTGGCGGGGCGCGCGCAGGCCTGGTTCGACGTGTTCGCCTGGTCGGGCCGCGACCTCTACCGCCCGGGCGAAACCCTGCGCGTGTCGGCCCTGATGCGCGACCACGACGGACGCGCCGTTAAGCCGCAGCCGCTGTTCCTGGGCCTGAAGCAGCCCGACGGCAAGGTCTACCTGGAAACCCGCCTGGATCCGCGCGAGGGCGGCTACTACGAATGGACCCAGGCGCTGCCGCCGGAGGCGCCCACCGGCCGCTGGCAGGTGGAGTTCCGCACCGCGCCGGGGGCGGGCGAGGTGGTGCAGGGCTTCTCGCTTCGCATCGAGGAATTCCTGCCCGAGCGCATGAAGCTGCAGCTCGACGCGGCGCAGCCCGCGCTGGCGCCGGGCGAGGCGCTGAAGCTGCAGGTCGAGGCCGCCTATCTCTACAGCGCACCCGCGGCCGGCAACCGCTTCACCGCGCGGCTGGCGGTGAGCCCCGAACTGCACCCGGTTGAATCCTTGCCCGACCACCATTTCGGCGACCCGACCCTGGGGCTGCCCAAGGACGCCAGGGACGTGCTCGACCAGGCGCTTGACGCCCAGGGCAAGCTCGAAGCCACGCTCGCGCTGCCCGAGGAGGCCGCCAAACCTGGCGCGCCCGTGGCCGTGGTGGTCAGCGGCAGCGTGTATGAAAGCGGCGGCCGCCCGGTGACGCGCAGCCTCACCCGCACGCTCTGGCCGGCGCCGCAGCTGGTGGGCGTGCGCCCGCTGTTCGACCCGGCCGAAGGCGCGCCCGCCAACGGCAACGCCGGCTTCGAAATCCTGCGCAGCGACGCCGCCGGCAAACTCTCCGCCGCCACTGGCCTGAAGGTGAGCCTGGTGCGCGAGATCCGCGACTACCACTGGCGCCGCGACGACGGCGGCTGGGCCTTCGACTACACCGCCCGCCACGAAACCGTGGAAACCCGGGAACTGTCCGTGCGCGCCGACGGCGGCACGCGGGTGGATTTCCCGGTGGAGTGGGGCGAATACCGCCTGGAAGTACTCGACCCCGCCACCGGCCTGCTCACCCGCCTGCCGTTCGTGGCCGGCTGGAGCTGGGACAACCAGAACCGCGGCCTCGACGCCCGCCCCGACAAGGTCAAGCTGGCCTTCGACAAGACCGCCTACCGCGCCGGCGACCGCCTGGTGGTGACGGTGACGCCGCCGCAGCCCGGCCCCGGCCTCCTTCTGGTGGAAAGCGACCGCCTGCTGCACGTGCAGCCGCTGGAAGCCAAGCCCGGCGCCAGCTACGAACTCGAGGTCACGCCCGACTGGGAGCGCCACGACGTGTACGTGACCGCGCTGGTGCTGCGCGGCGGTTCGGCGGTGGAGAAGGTCACGCCGGCGCGCGCCGTGGGCGTGGCGCACGTGCCGATGGACCGTGCTGATCGCCGCGTCGAAGTGACCGTCGAGGCGCCGGCGAAGGCGCTGCCCGGCCAGGCCCTGCCCGTGCGCATCGCCGCGCCGGTGCTGGCGGGCAAGACCGCCTGGGCCACGGTGTCGGCGGTGGACCTGGGCATCCTCAACATCACGCGCTTCCCGGTGCCCGACGCCGGCGCGCATTTCTTCGCCCAGCGCCGCCTGGGCGTGGATGCCTACGACCTGTACGGCCGCGTGATCGAAAGTTTCGCCGGCGAAACCGCCACGCTTCGCTTCGGCGGCGACCTGGCCCTGCCGGCGCTGCCGCAGGCGCGCCGCCCGACCGCGCGCGTGCAAACCGTGGACCTGTTCGCCGGCCCGGTGAAGCTCGACGCCAAGGGTGCCGCGACGGTGTCGGTGGACGTGCCCGACTTCAACGGCACGCTGCGCGTATCCGCGCTGGTGTTCGGCGAGGACGTGTACGGCCAGGCCAGCGCCGAGAGCGTGCTGCGCGCGCCCGTGCTGGCCGAGCTCAGCGCGCCGCGCGTGCTGGCGCCGGGCGACCGCAGCACGGTCACGGTCGACCTGCAGAACTTCACCGGCAAGCCGGGCGATTTCGCCGTCAGCCTCGATACCACCGGGCCCATCGCGGTGGCCGCGGGCAAGCGAACGGTCGCCCTGGCGCCGGAGCAGAAGGCCACGCTGGCCTTCGCGCTCAGCGGCACCGAAGGCTTCGGCACCGGCCAGCTGCGCCTGCGGGTGGACGGCGGCGGCCATGCGGTGGACCGTTCCTTCGAACTGCCGGTGCGCCCGGCCTGGGGCAGCGTGGCGCGCAGCCAGGCGCAGTCGGTGGCGCCGGGGGGCACGCTGTCGCTGGGCAGCGAGCTGGCGGCCGGCCTGATGCCGGGCACGGTGCAGGCGCGGCTTACGCTCACCGCGCAGCCGCCCATTCCGTTCGCGCAGGCGCTGACTGACCTGCTCGACTATCCCTACGGCTGCGTTGAACAAACGACCACCCGTGGCCACGCGGCGCTGCTGCTGGACGCGAAGTCCGCCGCCAGCCTCGGTTTCACCGGCCTGGGCGAAGACGCGCGCCGGCAGCGCCTGGAAGCCACGTTCAGCCGCCTCGCCGCGCTGCAGGCGGCCAACGGCCACTTCTCGATGTGGGGCGGCGGCGACACCGCGCCCATCCTGACGCCGGCCATCGCCGAGTTCCTGCTGGCCGCGCGCGACGCCGGCTTCGCGGTGCCCGAGGCCATGCTGCAGAAGGCGCTGGAACGCCTCAACGAGGACCTGCTCACCGGCGGCCTGCCGTTCTACGCCTACGACGCCTCCGACCACCTGCGCCTGGCCTACCAGGCCCACGCCGGCTACGTGCTCGCCAGGCTCAACCGCGCGCCGCTGGGCACGCTGCGCGCGCTGCACGACAACCAGCGTGGCAATGCGCTCACCGGCCTGCCGCTGGCGCACCTGGGCCTGGCGCTGGCGCTGCAGGGCGATGCCGCGCGCGCCGACGTGGCGCTGAAGGAGGCGCTGGCCAAGGCCTCGCAGCGCCCGCGCTGGCTGGGCGACTACGGCTCCGACCTGCGCGACGACGCGCTGGTGCTGGCCCTGCTGCGCGAGCACGGGCGCAAGGTGCCCGGCCAGGACGAACGCCTGCTGGCGCTCTCGCGTTCGCTGCAGGCGCGCGGCGCGGAAAAGCATGCCTGGTACAGCACGCAGGAGCAGATCGCGCTGGCCCGCCTGGGCCGCACGCTGGCGCTGGACGGCAGCCGCACCTTCGCGGGCCGCCTCACCGTGGGCAATGACACCACCCCGCTCACGCCCGACCGCCTCGCCGGCCGCGAGCTCGGCATGGGCGACCTGGCCGCCGGCGTGCGCTTCGTGCCGGAGGCCGAGGCGCCGGTGTTCGCCATCCTCGACGTGGCCGGCATCCCGCGCACGCCGCCGGCGCCCGACGACAGCGCCATCAGCGTCAAGCGCAGCTGGTACAACCCCGACGGCACGCCGTGGAAGCCGGGCCCGCTGCGCGAAGGCCAGGTGCTGGTGGCGGCGCTGCGCATCGAGGCGAAGGAATCCATGCCCGACGCGCTGCTGGTGGACCGCCTGCCCGCGGGACTGGAGATCGAGAACCTCAACCTCACCGACCCGGACCAGTGGGCCGACGTGAGCATCGAGGGCATCACGCTGTCCGAACGCGGCGCCGCCGCCGAGCTGGCGCACGAGGAATACCGCGACGACCGCTACGTGGCCGCGCTCAAGCTTTACCCGGGCCAGGCCGCGCAGCTGTTCTACCTGGTGCGCGCGGTGACGCCGGGCACCTACGTGGTGCCGCCGCCGCAGGTGGAGGACATGTACCGGCCGGAGCTGCGCGGCGTCGGCCGCGCGGTGCCGGCGACGGTCACCGTGTCCGAGCCCTGAGGGCGGCGCGGTGCGCGGCGGCCACGGGCCGTTCCTGGCCCAGCCGCGGCGGCGCAGGGGAGCCC
>NZ_AVCH01000170.1 GCF_000747075.1 Arenimonas malthae CC-JY-1 | reverse complement strand
CCCCGGCGCCGCGGGCGCCCGCCCGGCCCCAGGCCGAGCCCGAGCCCGCCGCGCCCAAGGGGCCGCGCGAGCAGCGCCTGTACGGCCTCAACGCCTGCCTGGCCATGTTCGCGCGCCGCCCCGGCGACCTGCGCAAGGTCTGGCTGCTCGAGTCGCGCATCCCGAAGCTCAAGGACGTGCTGGCGCACTGCGTGAAGCACCGCCTCGGTTATTCCGTGGTCGGCGAGGAGGACCTGCAGAAGCTGGCCGCCAGCAGCCACCACGAGGGCGTGGTGTTCGGCGCCATGCCCGCGCAGGAGCTGTCGCTGTCGGCCTGGCTGCGCGAGCTGCCGCCGGGGCCGCAGCTGGCGCTGTGGCTCGACGGCGTCGGCAACCCGCACAACCTGGGCGCCATCCTGCGTTCGGCCGCGCACTTCGGCGTGGCCGGCCTGCTGCTGCCCAAGGAGTCGCCGCTGGCGATCTCCGGCGCCGCCGCGCGCGTGGCCGAGGGCGGCGCCGAGCAGGTGCCGCTGGTGCGCCTGGGCCGGGCCGACAACAGCCTGGCCCAGCTGCAGTCGGCCGGCTTCACCGCCGCCGCCACCGTGGTGCGCGGCGGCCAGCCGCTGTACGGCACGGCCCTGCCGGAACGCCTGCTGCTGGTGATGGGCGCCGAGCAGTCGGGCGTCGACCCCCTGCTGGCCGACGCCACGGCGCTGCGCCTGCAGGTGCCGGGCACCGGCGCGGTGGAAAGCCTGAACGTCGCCGCCGCCACCGCGCTGTTCGTCGGCGAGTGGTGGCGCCAGCGCCACGCCTGAACCTGGAATTCAGCGCGGACGCGGCATAATCCGGCGCATGGACATCCGACCGAACCCCATCCCCTGGCGCGCGCTGCTGGCCGCGCTGCTGCTGTTGCCCGCGCTGGCCCTGGCCAAGCGCACCGACTACGACGTGGACTACATCGTCCGCTTCCTGCCCGCCGACGGCCAGGCCGACGTCAGCGTGCGGCTCACGCCCGGCACCGGCGAAGTGCGCGAAATGCGCCTGCGCATGCCCGCCGACCGCTACAGCCAGGTGCGCGGCGACGGCAAGGTGACGCGCAAGGGCGACACCATCACCTGGGTGCCGCCCAAGGGCGAACCCGCGCGCCTGCGCTACCGCTACGCCATCAACCACCAGCGCCGCGACGGCGGCTACGACGCGCGCATCACCGACGACTGGGTGATCGCGCGCGGCGACGACCTGGTGCCATCCGCCACCGTGCGCGCCACCAAGGGCGCCGATTCGCGCGCGCGCCTGCGCTTCCTGCTGCCCAAGGGCTGGACCAACGTCGACACGCCCTTCGTGCGCAGCAAGGACGGCAAGTCCTTCGTGGTGGTGAACCCCGAGCGCAGCTTCGACCGCCCGGTGGGCTGGATGGTCGCCGGCGCGGTGGGCACCCGCCGCGAGTTCTTCGACCAGATGGAAGTCAGCGTGGGCGGGCCCAAGGGCGACGTGATCCGCCGCAACGACATGCTGGCCTTCTTCAACGCGCTGGTGCCGGAGTTCGAGCGCGCCTACGGCGAGCTGCCGTCGAAGCTGCTGATCGTCAGCGCCGGCGACCCGATGTGGCGCGGTGGCCTGTCGGGCCCGCGTTCGCTGTTCCTGCACGCCGACCGGCCGCTGATCAGCGAAAACGGCACGTCCACCCTGGTGCACGAACTCACCCACGTCATCACCCGCGTGCGCGGCGCCGACGGCGACGACTGGATCGCCGAATCGCTGGCCGAGTTCTATTCGATCGAGCTGCTGCGCCGCGCCAGCCTGCTCAGCGACGCCCGCGCCGACAAGGCGCAGGAGTGGATGGCGAACCACGGCCGCAAGGTGGCCACGCTCACCTCCGACCGCTCGCACGGCCCGCGCACCGCCCGCGGCGTGCAGCTGCTGCGCGAGCTCGACGCCGAGATCCGCAAGGGCACGAAAGGCAAGCGCAGCCTCGACGACGTGGTGCGTGCGCTCATCCCGCTGCGCGAAGTGTCCCGCGAGGACCTGCGCGAGCAAGCGGAAAAGGCCCTCGGCCGGCCCTCGCGCGTGCTCGACACGCCGCTGCTCGACTGATGCGCGGCTGGCTGCGGCGCAGGCTGAACCTGCCGGCCCCGCCCACCGCTGGCGCCGGCACCGCACCGGCCTCCGCGGCCTTCGCCAGCCTCGCCGACTGGCAGGCGGCGGCTGCACAGCCGGCGGTAAGGGCGCAGCACCTGGTCGCCCTGCAGGTCGGCGCCGCCGCCGGCGCGGTAGGCTGGCCCGGCTGGTGCCAGCTGTGCCGCGAGCCCGTGGTGTTCGCGCTGCCGTCCGCGGCGGCCGGCCAGGCCGCCAACCTGCGCGAGGAAATGAGCTGCCCGCGCTGCCGCCTGATCGCCCGCAACCGCGCGGCGTTCGCGCTGCTGCTCGACGGGCTGGACCTGGACGGCGCCGACGTCTACCTCACCGAACAGGCCTCGCTGGCCTACGTCTGGCTGCAGGCGCGGTGCCCCGGCCTGCAGGGCAGCGAATACGGCCTCGACGAGGCCACGCGCGCGCGGCTGCAAGGCTGGTACGCCAGCCTGGGCGGGCAGGGCGCGATCAACGAGCGCGACGTGACCCGGCTTGGTTTCGCCGACGCCAGCCTCGACGCCATCGGCAGCTTCGACGTGCTCGAACACGTGCCCGGTTACCCGGCCGCGCTGCGCGAATTCGCCCGCTGCCTGCGGCCGGGCGGCCGGCTGGTGCTGACCGCGCCCTTCGTCGAATCGGCGCAGGAGAGCCTGGTGCGCGCGCGCCTGCGCGCCGATGGCAGCGTCGAACACCTGCTCGAACCGGAAATCCACGGCGACCCGGTGTCGGGCGGCGTGCTGTGTTTCCACCACTTCGGCTGGGACCTGCTGGCCGCCTGCCGTGGCGCCGGCTTCAGCCGCGCGGAGTGGGTGCGCACCTGGTCGCCGCGCGAAGGCCTGTTCGGCCTGTGGACCCTGGTCGCCCGCCGCTGAGCGGCGGGCGACGCGCGGTTTATTCCGCGGCCTTGGCCGGCGCGCGGCCGAAGTCCACTTCGGTTTCCGCCGCCAGGTAGGCCAGTACCGCGTAGGCGGCCACCTGCTGGTCCAGCGCCTTCGGGTCGATCTTGTCGAGCGTGTCGTCCGGCGTGTGGTGGTAGTCGAAGTAGTCGGTGCCGTCCTGGGCCAGCTGCGCCCAGGGCGCGCCCTTGGCGACGATGGGGCCGACGTCGGGGCCCGGGCTGCCGCCTTCGCGCTCGGTCGCCACGCCCAGCGGCGCCAGCACTTCGCCGATCTTCTCCAGCACCGGCCAGGCGGCCGGGTCGACGCCGGCGCGCAGCGCGTACACGCGGCCCGCGCCGAAATCGCTTTCCGCGCCGAGCTGGTGCGCGTCGATTTCGCCGGCGGCGGCCCGCGCCTCGGCGTAGGCCTTGCCGCCGTACAGGCCCTGTTCCTCGTTGGCGTAGGCGATCACGCGCACGGTGCGGCGCGGGGCCTGCCCCAGCTTGCCCACCAGCGCGCCCGCGGCCATGGTGATGCCCACGCCGGCGCCGTCGTCGAGCGCGCCCGTGCCCAGGTCCCAGGAGTCGAGGTGGCCGCCGATGGTCACCACTTCACCCGGCAGTTCGCGCCCGGTGATTTCGCCGATGACGTTGTGCGAGGTGTATTCGCCCACCGTTTCGGCGGCGATGTCCAGGCGCAGCGTCACCGGCTTGCCGCGTCCGAGCATGTGCACCAGCAGGTCGGCGTCGGGGTTGGACAGCGCGGCGGCGGGGATGCGCGGCACGTCCGGCACGTAGCGCATGGTGCCGGTGTGGGCGAAGCGGTGGGAGCTGGTGCCGATGGAGCGGATCACCACCGCCACCGCGCCCTTCTTCGCGGCCTCGACGGCGCCATTGCTGCGCGCGCCCACGGCCGGGCCGTAACCGCGGCCGTCCTTGAAGCGCACCATGCGGTTGCTGATGAAGGCGATCTTGCCCCGGAGGCTGCCCTCGGGCGCGGCCGACAGCGCGGCCAGGTCGGGGAAGGCCACGACCTCGGCTTCGATGGCGCCTTCGCCGGTGCCGACGCTGCCGCCCAGCGCGGTCACCACCAGCGGCTGCGGAAAGGGCGCCAGGATCTCGGCGCGTTCGCGGTGGCGCAGCCACACCGGGAAGGTCACCGGCTCCAGGTAGACCTTGTCGAAACCCAGGGCCTCGAACTTGGCCTTGGCCCAGGCCACCGCGCGCGCGTCGGCGGGCGTGCCCGCCATGCGCGGGCCCACTTCCGTGGTCAGCGATTCGACGATGTCCCAGGCCGGGCTGCCGGCCAGGGCCTGTTCGCGCAGCGTTTCCGCGGCGGCGATGTCGTTGGCGTCGAGGCCGGTGGCATCGGCCGCCAGCGCGGGCGCGGCCAGCAGGGACAGGGCGAGCAGGGAAACGGCGTGGCGCATTCGGTGGCTCCGGCAAGGCGACGCCGGCCACGGGGCCGGCGCCGGGGGGTGGAACGGGAAACTCAGCGCGACTTGAGCGCGTCGCGGATCTCGGTGAGCAGCTTGACCTCGTCGCTCGGCGCCGGCGGCGCGGCGGGCGCGGCCTCTTCCTTGCGCTTGAGCTTGTTGATCACCTTCACCGCCACGAATATCGCGAAGGCGATGATCAGGAAGTCGACGATGGTCTGGATGAAGGCGCCGTACTTGATCAGCACCGCCGGCACTTCCGCGCCGGCCGCGTCCACGCTGGCGGCCTTGAGCTCCACCGCCAGGTCGCTGAAGTTCACGCCGCCGACGATGAAACCCACCGCCGGCATGATCACGTCGTTCACCAGCGAGGCGACGATCTTGCCGAAGGCCGCGCCGATCACCACGCCGACCGCCAGGTCGACGACGTTGCCGCGCATCGCGAATTCCTTGAACTCGGACACCATGCCCATGCTCGTGTGCTCCTCTGCCTGGAAGGACGGGTGGGGAAACCCGAATCTACACCGGGCCGTCGTTCAGGCGATACGCCCGCCGAACTCCACCAGGCCCTCGATGCCGGCCTGGAAGACGTCGCCCGGTTGCAGCGCCGCGACCCCCGCGGGCGTGCCCATGAACACCAGGTCGCCGGCCTTGAGCGCGTAGAGCTTGGACAGTTCGTTGATCACCTCGGCCACGGTGAACACCATGTCGCCCAGCAGCGCGCGTTGCCGCGGTTCGCCGTTGACGGTGAGCCAGAGCGCACGCGTGGCCAGGCTGCCGGCCTCGGCGGCGGGCACCAGTTCGCTGGCCGGCGCGGAATGGTCGAAACCCTTGGCGGTGTCCCAGGGCAGGCCCTTGGCCTTGGCATTGGCCTGCAGGTCGCGGCGGGTCAGGTCGAGGCCCACGCCGTAGCCGAACACCAGCGCCAGCGCGCCGTCCACCGGCACCACGCCCGGGGCGTCGCGGCCCAGCGCCACGACCAGCTCCACCTCGTGGTGCAGTTCGCGGGTGGCCGGCGGGTAGGGCACGTCGCCGCCGCCCGGCACCACCGCGTCGGCGGGTTTCATGAAGAAGACCGGGTTGCCGCGGTCGATGCTGGCGCCCATTTCCTTGGCATGGTCGGCGAAGTTGCGGCCCACGCAGTAGATGCGGCGCACGGGGAACACGGCGTCGCTGCCGCGCACGGGCAAACTGGCCGGGGCGGGGGCGGGGATGACGGTCTGGGGCATGGGCGCGATTCCGGTGGGAAGCGCGCAGTGTAGCCGCGGCGGGGCGCGGCGTTCCGTGAAGCCGGTCAGCGAAGGCCGAGCGGGCCGGCCGGGTCGCGCACGCGGGTGAATTCGCCCTCGATCACGTCCTCGCGCGGCGTGGCCGGCGTGCGTGCCGAGTTGACCAGGCGGCGCACGGCCGCGAACAGCAGCATGCCCAGGCCGATCACCAGGCCGAACGCGACCAGCACCAGCAGCAGCGCCAGGCCCAGCAGCCCGACCAGCACGCGCATGAGCGGGTGCCTCGGCTTCGAGGGGCAGTAGCTGAACATGCGGCGGAAAAAGAAGGTCATGCGTCGGCGTGGCAAACTACGGGAACCGGAGTATGGCGAGGCGCCGCGTGGAAAGTGTAAGCGGTTCGTTAATCCGGCTGGCCGCCTGGCCGCCGGAAGGGTTGTCGGAAACCGAGGTCGAGCTCGACGGCGAACGCCAGTCGCTGGTGCTGCTGCGCGCCGGCGATTCGCTCAGGGCCTGGCTCAACATCTGCCCGCACGCGGGCCGCCGGCTCGACTGGGCGCCGGGCAAGTTCCTGGTCGACCAAGGCCGGCTGGTGTGCGCCGCGCATGGCGCGAGTTTCGAGCTGGGGGCGGGCGTGTGCGTCGCCGGGCCCTGCCGCGGCGCGTCGCTCACCGCGGTCGCGGTCGCGGTGGACGCCGCCTAGAACATCAGGTTCACCACCAGCAGCACCACCGCCAGGTAGGCCAGCGTCAGCGGCGCGCCGGTGCGCCACAGGTCGCGCGAACGGTAGCCGGCCGGGCCGGTCACCATGGCCAGCACCGGGTTCGACACGCTCAGGAAATTGTTCGAGGCCGACAGCGCCACGATCAGCGCGAAGGCCATCGGGTTGCCCTCGGCCGCCAGCGCCACGTTGATGGCCATGGGCACGACGACGACGGTGGCGCCGACGTTGCCGATCACCAGCGCGAAGGCCGTGGCGAGCAGGCCGATGGCCGCTTCCAGCACCCAGATGGGCACGTCGCTGCCGATGCGTTCGAGCACCTGCTGCGCCAGCCAGGCCGCGGCGCCGGTGGAATCCATGGCCCAGCCCAGCGGGATCAGGCAGGCCATCAGGAACACGGTCTTCCAGCTCACCGCGGCGTAGGCCTCGTCCATGTTCAGCACGCCGGCCAGCATCATGCAGGCGGCGCCGGCCATCAGCGCGATCGGCACCGGCACCAGGGTGCTCAGCGCCAGCGCCATGGCCGCCACGAACACGCCCACGGCCCACCACAGTTTCTGCGGCCGGTGTTCGCCCTTGGGGTAGTCGGTGACCACGACGAAGTCGCGGCTTTCGCTGGCCTGGGCCAGGTCGGTCCAGATGCTGTGGAAGACCAGCATGTCGCCGGCCTTGAGCGGCATGCGGCGGATGTCCTCGCGCCAGACCTGGTTGTCGCGGTTGATGGCGAGCAGGCTGATGCCGAAGCGCTTGCGCAGCTGCAGCTGGAACTGCGCCTTGCCGATGAAGGCCGAGGTGGGCGGGATCACCGCTTCGGAAATGCCCGAGCGGCTGGGGTTGAACAGGTCGGCGAAGTGGCGCAGGCGCGCCGACAGGCGCAGCAGGTTCTTCTGCGCGTAGTCCTGGATGGCGTCGCGCGGGCCCATCACGCCCAGCACGCTGCCGACCCAGATCATCTGGTCGGCCGGCGGCGCCAGCCGCGCCTCGTTGCCGCTGAGCAGGGCCAGCAGCAGCGGCGCGTCGCGCTGCGCCTCGGCTTCGCCCACGCTCATGCCCACCAGCGGGCTTTCGGCGGTGACGGTGAGTTCGTACACGTCGCCCTCGATGCCGTAGGCGCGCGCGAAATAACTCTGCGTGCGGCTCGGCGCCACGCCCTTGTCCTCGGCCTGGCCCAGCCAGCGCTGGCCCAGCCAGCGCCAGTAGCCCAGGCCCAGCAGCAGCAGGGCCAGGCCCACCGGCAGCGGCGCGAACATCTCCAGCGGCTGCAGCGTGGCCACGCCCGAGGGCAGGTTGCGGTTGGCGGCCACCAGCAGGTCGTTGAGCAGCATCAGCGGCGAATTGCCGATCATGGTCAGGCCGCCGCCCATCACGATGGCCGCCGCCACCGGCAGCAGCAGTCGCGACAGGCTCAGGCCGGTGCGGCCCGACAGGCGCGAGGCCACCGGCAGGAACAGCGCCATCACCGACGGGTTCTGCATGAAGCCCGACATCAGGCCCGCCAGGCCCGACGTGAGCAGGATCAGCCGCTCCTCCATGCCGTGCGACACCCGCAGCAGCCACACCGCCACGCGGTTGAGCGCGCCGGTGCGGTCGAGCCCGGCGCCCAGGATCATGGTGGCGATGACGGCGATGACGGCGTTGCCCGAGAAACCGTCGAACAGCTGGTTCGCGGGCACCAGCCCGGTGAGGCCCAGGGCCACCAGCACGACCAGCGCGGTGGCGTCGGCGCGGATGCGCTCGAACATGAACATCGCGATGGTGAAGCCGACCAGCCCCAGCACGAGCATCATGTCGCGGGTCAGGGCCAGGCTGGTGTCCATGCGTGGGCGGCGGTCCTCAGGTGCGGTCGTACAGCAGGTCCCAGACGCCGTGGCCCAGCTTCAGGCCGCGGGTCTCGAAGTGGGTTTGCCGCCGCCATTCCGGCCGCGGCAGCGTGCCGCGCGGGCCGGCCCGGTTGCGCAGGCGCGGTTCGGCGTCGAGCACTTCCCACAGGTGTTCGGCATAAGCTTCCCAGTCGGTGGCCACGTGCAGCAGGCCGCCCGGCTTGAGCCGCTGGCACAGCAGGTCCACGAAGGCCGGCTGCACGAGGCGGCGCTTGTGGTGGCGCTTCTTGTGCCACGGGTCGGGGAAGTAGATGCGCACCTCGTCCAGCGCGCCCGGCGCCACGTCGTCGCGCAGCACCTCGACGGCGTCATGCTGGTAGACACGCAGGTTGCGCAGGTTCGCGGCCGCGGCGGCGTTGAGCAGGCGGCCCACGCCGGGGCCGTGCACTTCGACGCCGATGAAGTCGCGCGCGGGTTCGCGTTCGCAGGCGAACAGCAGCTGCTCGCCGTTGCCGAAGCCAATTTCCATGACGAGCGGGGCCGACCGCCCGAATATCTTTCCGAAGGCCTGCGGCTCACCGCGGTATTCCAGCCCGTAAGCAGGCCAGTGCAGTTCGAACGCCCGCTTCTGCGCCTCGGTCTGCCGGCCCTGGCGCAGCACGAAGCTGCGGATGGGGCGGTGCCGCAGGGCGCTGTCCGGAGGGGTGTCGTCGTGCGTTCCGGTCATGCCCGCCGCGCCCTCAGAGGAAGTGGCCGTCGAGCGGCGAGGAGGCGTTGGCGTGGCGCTTCTTGGGGATGCGGCCGGCCAGGAAGGCTTCGCGGCCGGCTTCCACCGCCTTGCGCATGGCGCTGGCCATCAGCACCGGATCCCTGGCGCCGGCGATGGCGGTGTTCATCAGCACGCCGTCGCAGCCGAGCTCCATGGCGATGGCGGCGTCGGAGGCGGTGCCGACGCCGGCGTCCACCAGCACGGGCACCTTCGCGTTCTCGACGATCTCGAGGATGGACCAGCGGTTCTGCACGCCCAGGCCCGAACCGATCGGCGCGGCCAGCGGCATCACCGCCACGCAGCCGATTTCCTCCAGGCGCTTGGCCAGGATCGGGTCGTCGGAGGTGTAGACCATCACGTCGAAGCCGTCGGCCACCAGCACTTCGGCGGCCTTGAGCGTCTGCACCACGTCCGGGTAGAGCGTGCGCGCGTCGCCCAGCACCTCGAGCTTCACCAGCGTGTGGCCGTCGAGCAGTTCGCGCGCCAGCCGGCAGGTGCGCACGGCGTCGTCGGCGGTGTAGCAGCCAGCGGTGTTGGGCAGCAGCGTGTAGCGGTCGGGCGGCAGCACGTCGAGCAGGTTCGGTTCGCCCGGGTTCTGGCCGATGTTGCTGCGTCGGATGGCGACGGTGACGATCTCGGCGCCGGCGGCCTCGGTGGCCAGGCGCGTCTGCTCGAGGCCGGTGAACTTGCCGGTGCCGGTGAGCAGGCGGGAACGGTAGGTCTTGCCGGCGATCACCAGCGGATCGGCGGGCCGGGAGTCGGTGGCGGCGGTCATGCCCGGATTATGGCCCGATTCGCCGGGCGGGTTAACCCTTTTTTAAGACCGGGTTCAGCGAAATCTCACCCGCCGCCGATGGCGTGGATGATCTCGACCCGGTCGCCTTCCGCGAGCTCCCGGCTGCCGTGCTGGCTGCGGGGCACGACCTCGAGGTTGACCTCGACCGCCACCTTGCGGCCGGCGTGGCCGCTTCGTTCGAGCAGGTCCGCGACCGTCGCCGGGGCCGGGAGTTCGTGTACTTCGCCGTTGAGCAGGATGCGCATGGCGGCATTTTATCGCGTTGCGGCCCGGCCCGGCCGGCCGGCATAATCGTGGCCGTTGCGGGTGTAGTTCAATGGTAGAACTGCAGCTTCCCAAGCTGCTAACGTGGGTTCGATTCCCATCACCCGCTCCACCTTCCCGACGGCGGCCGCGTGCCGCCGTCTTCCTTGGGGCCGCGCCCCGCCATGGAGGACGCCATGCCGCATCCCGTCCGCCTCGGCTGGCGCGAATGGCTGTCCTTGCCGGACCTCGGCATCGGCGCGGTGCGCGCCAAGGTGGACACCGGCGCGCGCAGCTCGGCCCTGCACGTCGAGGACCAGCAGGTCTTCATGCGCGACGGCGTCGAATGGGTGCGCTTCGTGCTCGACACCGGCCGCTACGACGCACCGCCCGCCGCCGCCGAAGCCCCCGTGCTCGACCGCCGCCCGGTGACCGACTCCGGCGGCCACCGCACCGAACGCATCTTCATCCTCACCCGGCTGCGCATCGCCGGCATCGAGTGGCCCGCCGAAGTGAACCTGACACACCGGCGGAACATGCTCTTCCCCATGCTGCTCGGCCGCACCGCGCTGGCCGGGCGTTTCCTGGTGGACCCCGCCAGTTCCTTCCTGCAGGGCGACACGCCCCCGGACGCCTCGCCGTGAAACTCGCCATCCTTTCCCGCAACGCCAAGCTCTACTCGACCCAGCGCCTGGTCGAGGCCGCGCGCGAGCGCCGCCACACCGTGCGCGTGCTCGACCCGCTGCGCTGCTATCTCTCCATCGCCCCGGGCAAGTTCCACATGCGCTACAAGGGCAAGGAACTCTCGGGCATCCACGCGGTGATCCCGCGCATCGGCGCCTCGGTCAGCTTCTACGGCACCGCGGTGCTGCGCCAGTTCGAACTGATGGGCAGCTACAGCCCCAATCCTTCCGACGCGATCCTGCGTTCGCGCGACAAGCTGCGCTGCCACCAGATGCTGGCGGGCGAAGGCCTGGGCCTGCCGCTGACGGTGTTCGGCGACAACCCCGACGACACCACCGACCTGCTCGGCATGCTCGGCAAGCCGCCGCACGTGATCAAGCTCAACGAAGGCACCCAGGGCGCCGGCGTGATCCTGGCCGAAACCGCCAGCGCCTCGCGCTCGGTCACCGAGGCCTTCCGCGGCCTGTACGCCAACTTCCTGGTGCAGGAGTTCGTGTCCGAGGCCAAGGGCGCCGACCTGCGCTGCTTCGTGGTGGGCGACCAGGTGGTGGCCGCCATGCGCCGCCAGGCGGGCGAGGGCGAGTTCCGCTCGAACCTGCACCGCGGCGGCACCGCCACGGCCGTGGCGCTGGACGAGGCCGAAACCGCCACTGCCCTGCGCGCGGCCCGGGTGATGGGCCTGGGCGTTGCAGGCGTGGACCTTCTGAAGTCGAAGAAGGGCCCATTGGTGCTGGAAGTGAACTCCTCCCCGGGCCTGGAGGGCATCGAAGGGGCCACCGGGGTGGACGTGGCCGGCGCCATCATCGATTACACGGTGGCCGGGGTCCGCCGGCCCGCCCGGGCCCCGTCCCGCCGCCGGTCGGCTTTAACCAAAGCCTGAAGCGGATTTAACAGGGTCTTAATACCACCCCGCCTAGGCTTGCCGGGCCAGTAAGCCTGCTCGGTCCTCCTCGTCAGGGCGGCATCATGCGGATTACGGCAATCGGGGCAGTAAGCAACCTTTCGGCCCGGGCCAGGCGCCAGCGAGTGCCTCCCCGGGCCTTTCTTTGCCCGCTTTACTTGGCTTTCACGTCTGGTAAGAATCGGACCTTCACCCCTACGAAGCCGCACCCTGGAGAACAAGCAATGAAGAAGACCCTGATTGCGTTCCTGCTGGCCGCCACCCCGATGTTCGCCTTCGCCGCCCAGGAGGCCCAGCTGGCCCTCGCCGAGGGCGACTTCGCCGCCCAGCGCGCCGAGATCGAGGAAGACCTGGCCGACGGCAAGACCTACGCCGAGATCAGCGCCTCCGACCGCGCCAAGGTGCGCGAGACGCTCGAGCGCATCTCGTCCCGCCTCGAGGGCGTGGATTCGATCGACGCCCTGGGCGAGCCGGCCAAGGTCGAGATCTTCAACGACCAGGAACTGATCAACACCATCCTGACCCAGGCCAAGGCCGACAGCCGCCTGGTCTGCGACAACAGCCGCGCCACCGGCAGCCACCGCCGCACCACCAAGTGCCAGACCGTGGCCGAGCGCCGCCGCCGCATGGAGGCCGACCAGGACCACCTGCAGCGCAACGTGATGAACGGCATCGGCCCGGCGAACAACTGACCGATGCGCATCCTGGTCGTCGAAGACAACCGTGACATCGCCGCCAACCTCGGGGACTACCTCGAGGATCGCGGCCACACGGTGGACTACGCCGCGGACGGCGTGACCGGCCTGCACCTGGCCGTCGTCAACGACTTCGATGCGATCGTGCTGGACCTGAACCTGCCGGGCATGGACGGCCTCGAGGTCTGCCGCAAGCTGCGCCAGGAAGGCCGCAAGCAGACCCCGGTGCTCATGCTCACCGCGCGCGATTCGCTGGACAACAAGCTGGAAGGCTTCGAGTCCGGCGCCGACGACTACCTCGTCAAGCCCTTCGCGCTGCAGGAAGTGGAAGCCCGCCTGGCCGTGCTGGCCAGGCGCGGCAAGGCCGCGCAGCCGCGCGTGCTCAACGTGGCCGACCTGGAATACAACCTCGACACGCTCGAGGTGCGCCGCGGCGGCAAGCTGCTGCAGCTCAACCCCACCGCGCTCAAGATCCTGCAGTCGCTGATGGAGTCCTCGCCCTCGGTGGTCACCCGCCAGGAACTCGAGACCCGCGTCTGGGGCGAAGAGCTGCCCGATTCCGATTCCCTGCGCGTGCACATCCACGGCCTGCGCGCCGCGGTGGACAAGCCCTTCCCCAAGGCCCTGATCCAGACCCGCCACGGCATCGGCTACCGGATCGCCGACCCCGACGCGGGCTGAGCCATGCGCTACCGGCGTAGGCTTCGCAGCCGGATCATCCTGTCCTTCTTCCTGCTCGGCTTCGGGCTCACCGGCCTGTTCGCCGTGGCCACGGTGCTGCTGCGCGAACAGCTGGAGGACCAGCTGATCGGCGAGGCTCTGTTCCAGAACGTGGCCGACTACGCCGACCAGTTCTACCGTGACCCGGAGGGCTCCGGCGGCCTGGCCTTCGAAAAGATCAAGGGCATCGTCTACAGCGAGCGCCGCTTCGGCAACGTGCCCTTCAACTGGCGCGACCTGCCCGACGGCATCCACGAGATCACCGAGACCGACGCCGGCGGCAAGTCCCGCACCTACAAGCTGGCGGTGAAGAAGGACCCCGACTACTGGTTCTTCCTCAGCTATGACATCGCCCAGGAACGCGCCAGCCAGCAGCAGCTGACCTACGCGCTGGTGGGCGTGGTGGCACTGTTCTCGATCCTGTCGCTGGTGATCGGCGTGTGGTCGTCCAAGCGCGTGATCAGCCCGGTGACCGAGCTGGCGCGCCGCCTGGAGGGCCTGGCCGGGCGCGAACGCCCCGAAAAACTGGCGCCGCACTTCGCCGAGGACGAGGTGGGCCAGCTGGCCGCGGCGCTCGACGATTACGCCGAGCGCATGACCACGCTGGTCAAGCGCGACCGCGAATTCAATTCCGACGTCAGCCACGAGCTGCGCACGCCGCTGGCGGTGATCCGCGGCGCGACCGAACTGCTGCTGGCCAACCCCGACCTGCCGGAGAAGACCCGCCAGCGCCTGCTGCGCATCGACCGCGCGGCCCAGCAGTGCACCGACCTCACCACCGCGCTGCTGATGCTTTCCCGCAACGAACGCGGCACCGGCCACACGCCGCTGCTGCGCCTGTCGCAGCAGCTGGCCGAAGCCGCGCGCACCCAGCTGGGCGGCAAGCCGGTGGAGGTGCTGGTGGAAGGCGACCCCGAGGCCCTGGTCGAGGCGCCGGAGGCGGTGCTGGCCGTGGCCCTGGGCAACCTGCTGGGCAACGCCTGCAAGTACACCGCCGAGGGCGAAGTGCGCCTGGTGGTGGAAGCGAACCAGGTCCGCATCGAGGACACCGGCCCGGGCCTGAGCGAGGAAGACGCCGCGCGCCTGTTCGAACGCGGCTACCGCGGCTCCGGCGCCGGCGGCACCGTGGGCGGCGGCATCGGCCTGTCCATCGTGCGCCGCCTGTGCGAACTCTACGGCTGGGAAGTGAGCATCGCGCCCCGCCCCGAGCGCGGCGCCGTCGCCATCCTTCGTTTTGCGGCGACTCCGTAGCGAAGGCGCTTCAGAGCAGTTCGAGCCAGCCGTGCCTGTCGGGCGTGCGGCCTTCGAAGAGGCCGAAGAAGAGGTCCTGGATGCGGCGGGTGAGCGGACCGGGCTTGCCTTCGCCGACCTGGCGGCCGTCGACGCTGCGGATGGGCGTGATCTCGGCGGCGGTGCCGCACATGAAGAGTTCGTCGCACAGGTACAGGTATTCGCGCGGCAGGTCGCGTTCCACCACTTCGATGCCGTTCGCCTTCGCGAGGGTGATGATCGAGTTGCGGGTGATGCCGTTGAGCAGCGCGGCGCTGACCGGCGTGGTGTGCAGCGCGCCGTCGATGACCAGGAACAGGTTCTCGCCCGCGCCTTCGCTGAGCAGGCCGGTGGAGGCCAGCGCGATGCCCTCGCCGAAGCCCAGGCGGCGCGCCTCGCGCGCCACCAGCTGGCCGCTGAGGTAGTTGCCGCCGGCCTTGGCGCCGGCCGGGATGGTGTTGGGCGCGAAACGCTGCCAGCTCGACACGCAGGCGTCGATGCCGGCTTCGAGCACGTCCGGGCCGAGGTAGGGACCCATGTGCCAGGCCGCGATGGCCACGTCGGTGGGCGTTTCGGCCGACAGGCCGAAGCCGCCCAGGCCGCGGTAGGCGATGGGGCGCAGGTAGGCGCGCTCGAGGCCGTTGGCGGTGATCACGTCGCGGCAGCCCTGGGCCAGCGTGGCCAGGTCGTAGGGCATGGCCATCTCGTAGATGCGCGCCGAGGCGAACAGTCGCTTGAGGTGGTCGGTGAGCCGGAAGATGGCTTGGCCGTTCGGCGTGGGGTAGCTGCGGATGCCTTCGAACACCGACGAACCGTAGTGCAGGCCGTGCGCCATCACGTGCACGGTGGCTTCGGCCCAGGGCTTGACCTGGCCGTTGTGCCAGATGTGGTCGGGATAGCGCTGGGTCATGTCGGTGCTCCTGGGGGAAGCCGGCATTTTACCGGTTCGCCCGGGCCGGGCGTCAGAGCTCGATCCACCAGCAGCCGGCGTTGCGGCGCAGCAGGAATTCGGTGCGCAGGGCGCCGGCGGCCCCGCTGGCACCGGATTGTTCGATGCGCAGGCGCGAAGGCGGGGCAGGCGGCGCGCCGCCAGGCGCTTCGGCGGGTGGCGTTTCCCACACCAGCTCCGCCGACGCCAGCGGCCGCGCGGCGATGGCCTCGAGTTCGTCCATCAGGTAGCGCCCGGCCCGTGCGCCAGTGCCGGCCCAGTGGTAGTGCGTGGCCAGTCGGTTCACGTCGCGGGCCTCGAGCGCGCCGCGCACGCCGTCCAGCAGCGCCTCCGGCGTGCGCGCGCAGCCCGGCGCGGTGGTGCCGGTGCCCGAGGCGAAACCCTGGGCCGTGGCGGCGGGCGGTTTCGGCGCCTCGCGTGGCCGGGCCTGCTGGCTGGCGCAGGGCTGGTCGCTGAAGACGCTGCGGCCCTGCGCGTCCACGCAGCGGTGCACCGCCTGCGCCGACGCCGGCGCGGCGGGCGCCAGCATCGAAACGAGCAGCAGCAGGAGCGCGAAGCGGGGCATGGCCCGCAGCCTAGCGCCAAATTCAGCGCAGGCGCGAGAGCACGGCCTCGGTGGGCCTGGCCAGGTTCAGCGTGTAGAAGTGCAGCTCGGGCGCGCCGCCTTCCAGCAGGCGCCGGCACATGGCGGCCACGGCGTCGGCGGCGAACTCGCGGATCGATTCGGCGTCGTCGCCGAAGGCCTGCATGCGCTTGGCCATCCAGCGCGGGATCTCGGCGCCGCAGGCTTCGGAGAAGCGCCGCAGCTGGCTGAAGTTCGAGATCGGCATGATGCCGGGGATGACCGGGATGGACACGCCCGCCGCGCGCACTTCGTCCACGAAGCGGAAGTAGGCGTCGGCGTTGAAGAAATACTGGGTGATGGCGCTGTCGGCGCCGGCGTCCACCTTGGCCTTGAAGTGGCGCAGGTCGGCCAGGGCGTCTTCGGCCTGGGGGTGGAATTCCGGGTAGCAGCCCACTTCGATGCGGAAGTGGTCGCCGTGTTCGGCGCGGATGAAGGCGACCAGGTCGGCGGCGAAGCGGAAGTCGCCGGCGCGCGCCATGCCCGAGGGCAGGTCGCCGCGCAGGGCCACGATGCGGTTGCAGCCCAGCGCGCGGTAGAGGTTGAGCAGCTCGCGCAGCTCGGCGCGGGTGCCGCCCATGCAGCTCAGGTGCGGCACGCCGTCGAGCCCGTGCTCCTGGCGCAGGCCGCGCACGGTTTCCGGCGTGTAGCTGAGCGTGGAGCCGCCGGCGCCGAAGGTGACCGAGACGAACTCGGGCTGGTGCGCCTTGAGCTTGCGCACGGTGCGGTCGAGCTGGGCCCGCTGCTCGTCGTTCTTGGGCGGGTAGAACTCGAAGGAAAGCTGGGTCATGGCGGGGTCCGGCCGGCGGTTCCCGGCATCATATCGCTTCATCCGGATGAAAGAGAAGTGGTGTCGGGGCGGGCGCCTGGCCGACAATCCCGGCATGAACATCGAACTGACCGACTTCGCCCGTACCCGCCTGTTCCCGGCCGACCGCCGCCCCACCGCCATCCAGGACACCACGCCCGCGCAGTTCGTGGCGCGCCTGAACACCGAGGCCCCGGTGGCGGTGCTGCCCGGTTACGCGCCCTTCTGCCGCCTGCACGTGCACCGCAACTGGACGAGCACCAAATGCTCGGTGATCGCCATCACCGACGCCAACCGCCACCTGCTGCGCAGCGCCTACGAGGCCCGCACCCGCGGCGAGCTGCCGGTGCTGGTGCGCTGGTTCGAAGGCCTGGAGCCGCCGGTGGCGAACTACCTGGTGCCCATCCTCTACAGCCGCGAACAGATGGCGAAGGAGGGCACGCCCATCGCCGCCGACTGGGGCATCGTGGGCTGCCTGTACACGATGGCGCCCGGGGAGATCCCCATGGTCCCCATCACCATGATGCGCAACGCCCTGGGCGTGGAAGAGGGCGGCTCCGGCGTGCCGCTCGACCGCGAGGCTTACCGTCGCGCCGCGGAGTTCTGGTCGGCGCACGCCAACTGGCGCTAGGTGTTCACGCGGCGCCAGAAAAAGAACGGGCGCCCAAGGGCGCCCGTCCGGTGCTGCGATGAGGCGAAGGATCAGTAGCGGTAGTGGTCCGGCTTGTACGGGCCTTCCACCGGCACGCCCAGGTAGGCGGCCTGTTCGTTGGTGAGGGTGGTGAGCTTCACGCCGATCTTCTCGAGGTGCAGGCGCGCCACTTCCTCGTCCAGCTTCTTGGGCAGGATGTAGACCTTGGCCTCGTAGGTGTCCTTGTTGGCCCACAGGTCGATCTGCGCCAGGGTCTGGTTCGAGAACGAGTTCGACATCACGAAGCTCGGGTGGCCGGTGGCGCAGCCCAGGTTCACCAGGCGGCCTTCGGCCAGCAGGAAGATCGAGTTGCCGTTGGCGAAGGTGTACTTGTCCACCTGCGGCTTGATGTTCAGGCGGGTGGCGCCCGAGGCGTTCAGGCGGTCGACCTGGATCTCGTTGTCGAAATGGCCGATGTTGCAGACGATGGCCTGGTCCTTCATGGCCTGCATGTGCTCGAGCGTCAGCACGTCCTTGTTGCCGGTGGTGGTGACGTAGATGTCGCCGCGGCCCAGGGTGCTTTCGACGGTGTTGACCTCGAAGCCTTCCATCGCGGCCTGCAGGGCGTTGATCGGGTCGATCTCGGTGACGACCACGCGGCAGCCGTAGGCGCGCAGCGAGTGCGCCGAGCCCTTGCCGACGTCGCCGTAGCCGCAGACCACGGCCACCTTGCCGGCCAGCATCACGTCCATGGCGCGCTTGAGGCCGTCGGCCAGCGACTCGCGGCAGCCGTAGAGGTTGTCGAACTTCGACTTGGTGACCGAGTCGTTGACGTTGATGGCCGGGACCAGCAGCTTGCCGGCCTCGAGCATCTGGTACAGGCGGTGCACGCCGGTGGTGGTCTCTTCCGAGACGCCCTTCCAGTCCTTGACCACGTTGGTCCAGAAGCCCGGGCGCTCCTTGGCGACGCGCTTGAGCAGGTCCTTGATAACCTGCTCCTCGTGGCTGCCCGAGGGCGAATTGACCCAGGCGGTGTCGCCCTTCTCGAGCTCGTAGCCCTTGTGGATCAGCAGGGTCACGTCGCCGCCGTCGTCGACCACCAGCTGCGGGCCCTTGCCGCCCGGGAAGCTGACCGCGTCGAGGGTGCAGTCCCAGTACTCCTCCAGCGTCTCGCCCTTCCAGGCGAACACCGGGGTGCCCGAGGCGGCGATGGCCGCGGCGGCGTGATCCTGGGTGGAGAAGATGTTGCACGAGGCCCAGCGCACGTCGGCGCCGAGGTCCTTGAGGGTCTCGATCAGCACGGCCGTCTGGATGGTCATGTGCAGCGAGCCGGTGACGCGCACGCCCTTGAGCGGCTTGGCGGCGGCGTACTTCTGGCGGATGGACATCAGGCCCGGCATTTCCTGCTCGGCGATGTCGATTTCCTTGCGGCCCCAGTCGGCCAGGGACAGGTCGGCGACCTTGTAGTCGTGCTTGAGGTTAACGACAGCGTTCATTGGGTATAGCTCCGTTGGTGGGCGACGCCAGCCGGGCAGGGCCTCGGGGGTCGCTCGTTAACGGGCGCGGTTGCTCTTGGAACCTTCGCCGAGCCTGATCCCTTGCCCGCATTGCGCGGGCCGGGCTTGCAGCGCCCCTCGGCGGGGTGGGCCCTCGCGGGCCGGCGCACATTGTATCGCCTGTTCGCGATGGGGGGATGAATTCGGCCCGGCGCAGGCGGTGGAAAGGAAACGGGCCGCTTTCGCGGCCCGTTTGCCCTCTCCCCGGCCCTCTCCCGCGAGCGGGAGAGGGAGCAGGACTTACTTCTTCTTGCTGGCGACCGGCTTGTCGAGCCCGGCGGCCTTGCGCAGGGCGTCGGCGCGGTCGGTCTTCTCCCAGGAGAAGGCGGTGGCCTTGTGCTTCTTGCCCTTGCCGTCGGTGTAGGTCACCTCGAACGGCTTGCGGCCGAAGTGGCCGTAGCTGGCGGTGAGGCGGTAGATCGGGTGCAGCAGGTCCAGCATCTTGGTGATGCCGTACGGGCGCAGGTCGAAGTGGGCGCGGATCAGCTTCTCGATCTTCTCGTCGCTGATCTTGCCGGTGCCGAAGGTGGTGACCGAGATCGAGGTCGGCTCGGCCACGCCGATGGCGTACGAGACCTGCACTTCGCACTTGTCGGCCAGGCCGGCGGCCACGATGTTCTTGGCCACGTAACGCGCGGCGTAGGCGGCCGAACGGTCGACCTTGGACGGATCCTTGCCCGAGAACGCGCCGCCACCGTGGCGGGCCATGCCGCCGTAGGTGTCGACGATGATCTTGCGGCCGGTCAGGCCGGCGTCGCCCACCGGGCCGCCGATCACGAAGTTGCCGGTCGGGTTGATGTGGATCTTCGACTTCGGCAGCGCCTTGAGCCACGCCTTCGGCAGCACCGGCTCGAGGATGTGCTTCATCACGCCCGCGACGATGTCCTTGTGCTTCATGCCCGGGTCGTGCTGCGTGGACAGCACCACGGCGTCGAGGCCGACGATCTTGTCGTTCTCGTAGCGCAGGGTGACCTGGCTCTTGGCGTCCGGGCGCAGCCACTTGAGCTTGCCGTTCTTGCGCACCTTGGCCTGCTGCTCGACCAGGCGGTGCGAGTAGTAGATGGCGGCCGGCATGAATTCCGGCGCCTCGTTGCAGGCGTAGCCGAACATCAGGCCCTGGTCGCCGGCGCCCTGTTCCTCGGGCTTCTTGCGGTCCACGCCCTGGTTGATGTCCGGGGACTGCTTGCCGATCATGTTGATGATGGCGCAGGTGTGGCCGTCGAAGCCGACGTTCGAGTTGTCGTAGCCGATGTCGTTGATGACGCCGCGGGCCAGCGCCTCGATGTCCACCCAGGCGGTGGTGGTGATCTCGCCGGCGACGATGGCCGCGCCCGTCTTCACCAGGGTCTCGCAGGCCACGCGGGCCTTCGGGTCCTGGGTCAGGATCGCGTCCAGCACCGCATCGGAGATCTGGTCGGCCATCTTGTCCGGGTGGCCTTCGGAGACCGACTCGGAGGTGAAGAGGTAGCTGGACATCGTCGCTTATATCCCTTGATTGAGATGAAAGGATGGGTTTGGGGCCGCGAATGATACACCCCCCGGCCCCGGGGTGCATCCTGCCCCCAAGCGCGTTGCCCTGTCGTTAAGCCGCGCTGTCACGGCGCTGACGCGCGGCTTTAACCGCCCTGTCAGGCCCGGGCCCGAGCATGCCCGGGACGCCGCAGACAGGACCGCGCCATGCTGGACCTCGAACGCCGCCTGGCGGAACGCTACCCCCACTGGTTCACCGGCCCGCGCGCGAAGGTGGCGCGGCCGCTGGTGCGCGGCCTCGGCCGCTGGTCGAAGCTGGACGAGGCCGGCGCCTTCCTGGCCCGCCACGCCCACCTGCGCGGCCTGGCCTTCGTGGAGGCCGCGCTGGAACACCTGGACGTGCGCTACGTCGTCGACCAGGTCGAGCGCGAGCGCATCCCGCAGACCGGGCGGCTGCTGATCGTCGCCAACCACCCCTCGGGCGCACTGGACGCGCTGGCCTTGCTGCACTTCGTCGGCTCGGTCCGGCGCGACGTGCGCATTGTGGCCAACGACCTGCTGGGCGCCGTCGAACCGCTGGCCGACCTGCTGCTGCCGCTGCGCATCCTGGGCGGCAAGCCCACGGCGCAGAGCCTGGCGGCGGTGGAGGCGGCGCTGGAGCAGGAACAGTGCGTCATCGTGTTCCCGGCCGGCGAAGTCTCGCGCCTGGGCCTGCGGGGCGTGCGCGACGGCCGCTGGCGCCGGGGCTTCCTGCGCTTCGCCCGCGCCACCGGCGCGCCGGTGCTGCCGGTGCGGGTGGGCGCGCGCAATTCCATGCTCTTCTACGGTGCCTCGGCGCTGTACAAGCCGGCCGGCACC
>NZ_AVCH01000169.1 GCF_000747075.1 Arenimonas malthae CC-JY-1 | reverse complement strand
AGCTGTTCGCCCGCCGCGGCAGCCGCATCAGCCTGCGCATCGGCAAGCCGCTGCGGCTGGACCCGGCCGAGGCCGGCGAATCGGCGCTGGCTTCGGTGCGCCAGGCGCTGGTGGCCATCGGCTCGCGCCGCGAGGCCCACGCCGCCGGCCCGGTGCCGGTGGCGCACGCGGTGGACCGCCGCCTGCTGGTGGCCGAACTGGCGCGTTTGCCGCTGCTGGGCCGCACGCCCGACGGCAAGCGCATCCACGCCGGCCCGCTGGCTGCCGATTCGCCGCTGCTGCGGGAAATCGGCCGCCTGCGCGAAATCACCTTCCGCGCCGTGGGCGAGGGCACCGGCAAGCGCCTGGACCTGGACGCCTACGACACCTGGTACGACCACATCGTGCTCTGGGACGGCGAGGCGCTGGAGATCGCCGGGGCCTACCGCGTGGCGCCCGGCGAGCGCGTTTACGCCGAGCGCGGGCTGGAGGGGTTCTACACCGCCTCGCTGTTCACCTATCCCTGCCACCTGCTGCCGCGGCTGGTGCAGGGCATGGAGCTGGGCCGCAGCTTCGTGGCGCCGGCCTACCAGGGCAGCCGCAGCCTGGACTACCTGTGGCTGGGCATCGGCGCCTACCTGCGCACGCAGCCGCAGGTGCGCTACCTGTTCGGGCCGGTGTCGATCAGCGCCGAACTGCCGGTGGCGGCGCGCGAACAGCTGGTGGCGTATTACTCGCGCTACTTCGGCGCCGGTGGCGACGCCGAGGCCAACCGTCCGTTCCGCTTCCTGGCGGCGCCGCCGTGTTTCGGCGAACTGGACGCCGACGAGGCCTTCCGCGTGCTCAAGGCCAACCTGGGCGCGCTGGGCACCCGCGTGCCCACGCTCTACAAGCAGTACACCGAGCTGTGCGAACCGGGCGGCGCGCGTTTCCTGGCCTTCGGCGTGGACCCGGACTTCAATTATTCGGTGGACGGCCTGATCGAACTCGACCTGGCCCGCATCCAGCCACGCAAGCGCCAGCGCTACCTCGGCGGCGGCGAGCCCAGCCTGCCCGCGCCGGAGGCGGCGTGAGCGCCGCGGCGGTGGCGCGGCACCGGGCGGTGTTCGTTTCCGACGTGCACCTGGGCTCGAAGAACTGCCATGCCGCCGAACTCGCCGCCTTCCTCGACGGCCTGCAGGCGCGCCGCCTGTACCTGGTGGGCGACATCGTCGACCTGTGGTGGCTGGCCCAGCGCCGCGCCGCCTGGGGCGCCGACCAGCACCGGGTGGTGGAATGCCTGCACGAGCTGGCGCGCGCCGGCACCGAACTGATCTACGTGCCGGGCAACCACGATCGCCCCATCCGCCGCTTCTGCGGGCTGGTGCTGCCGAACATGCAGGTGCGCCGCCGCGCCATCCACGTGCTGCGCGACGGCCGCCGCCTGCTGGTGACGCACGGCGACGACTACGACGCCATCACCCATTTCGGCAATTTCCAGGAGCGTTTCGGCGACTGGCTGTACGACCGCATCCTGGCCGGCAACCGGCTCACCAACCTGGCGCGGCGCCGGCTGGGCCTGCGCTACTGGTCGCTGGCGGATTTCCTGAAGTCGCAGAGCGGCGCGGCCGAGCGCTACATCGAACGCTTCGTGCACGCCGGCCTGGGCGATGCGCGCCGGCGCGGGCTGGACGGCATCGTCTGCGGGCACATCCACCGCGCGGCGCTGCGCGAGGTGGACGGCCTGGTCTACGCCAACGACGGCGACTGGGTGGAAAGCCTGAGCGCCCTGGCCGAAGACGCCGCCGGCGACCTGGTGCTGCTGCGCCACGACGGCGGCGAACTGGCGCGCCTGCCGGGCCGCGCGCCGGTGGCGGCGGCCCCGCGCCTGGCTCAGGCGGCCTGAGCGGCGTCGGCGCGGCCGACCCAGGCGGCGTAGCAGCCGGCGCCTGCGTAATGGGCGTGCAGGTAGGCGGCGCGCGGTTCGGCCAGCAGCTCGCGCGCGGCGTCCAGCATTTCCGTGCCCGGCACCAGCCGGAAGCCCAGCAGCCAGCCGTCGGCGTCGAAGGCGCGCAGCGACAGCGTGCGCCGGGCCAGCGCCGGCGGGACCTGGTTCACTTCGTCGTAGGGCGCGTGCGCGGCCAGGCGGAAGTACACGGCGTGGGCGGAATGGAAGGGCGTCTCGGCGTCCTGGTGGGTGTGGTTCACCAGCAGCACCGTTTCGCCGGGAACGGCGTCTTCCAGCGTGGCGCGGCAGGGGAAGCCCGGCATTTTGTCGGCGACGCGCACGACGGCGCGGCGCGCGGCCAGCTCGTCGGGGCTGGCTTCGAACAGGGCGTGGTAGGGGGCGGGGTCGAGGCCGCGGATTCGGATGTCCATGGGGTTCTCCGGTGGGGGTGGCGCCATGGTCCGCGCCGGCCGCGGGCGCCGCTATCCGATTCTTGCGCCTCACGTGGCGGCGACCCCGCGGGCGGTTAGCATCGCCGCATGGATTCCCTCAGCCAGATCGTCCTGGGCGGCGCCGTCGCGGCCGCCATCGCCCCCGCCGCCCACCGTCGCGCCGCGCTCGCCGCCGGCGCCGCGCTGGGCACGCTGCCCGACCTCGATTCGGTGCCCATGTGGTTCCTGGGGCTCGACCCGGTCACCAACATGACCTGGCACCGGGGGCCCTCGCATTCGCTGCTGGTGCTGCTGCCGTTCGCGGCGCTGCTGTGGTGGCTGTTCAGGCGCGAAGGCGGCCGCGTGGCGGAGGCGCCGAGGCGCTGGTACTGGGCCATCACGCTGGCGCTGGTGACGCACCCGCTGCTCGACGCCTTCACCGTCTACGGCACCCAGCTGTGGTGGCCGCTGCCGCCGTCGCCGGCGATGTGGTCGAGCGTGTTCATCATTGATCCGCTGTACACGCTGCCGCTGCTGGGGGCCTGCCTGTTCGCGCTGCTTCGGCCGTCGAAGGCTTCGGCGCAGCGCGCGCTGGTGCTGGGGCTGGCGCTGAGCACGGCGTATCTCGGCTGGTCGCTGCTGGCGAAGGCGATGGTGGAGCGCACGGCCGACCAGGCGCTGGCCGCGCGCGGGCTGCAGGACGCGCCGC
The DNA here is from genome assembly GCF_000747075.1 of Arenimonas malthae CC-JY-1. Taxonomy (GTDB): domain Bacteria; phylum Pseudomonadota; class Gammaproteobacteria; order Xanthomonadales; family Xanthomonadaceae; genus Arenimonas; species Arenimonas malthae. The sequence continues at coordinate 1,784 of NZ_AVCH01000169.1, read as the reverse complement.
GGTTCTCGGTGCCGATGCCGTTCAACACGCTGCTGTGGCGGGTGGTGGTGATGACGCCGGACGGCTTCCTCGAGGGTGAACGCTCGCTGGTGGCGGACGCGGGGCCGATGGTGTTCCGCGAGTATTCGTCCGACGCCCGGGTACTCGCGGGTGTCGCCGATTTTGCGGCCGTAAGGCGACTCCTTTGGTTCAACCACGGCTTCATGAAGGCCGAGGAGCGCGACGGCCAGGCCGTGCTGTCCGACCTGCGCATGGGCGCCGAGCCCGACTACAGCTTCCGCTTCATCGTGGCCGAGCGCGCGGGCGACGGCTGGCGCGAAGTGCGGCCGGAACAGGCCGCCTGGCCCTGGCAGGCGCGGCGCCGGCTGGCGCAGATGTGGGACCGGATCTGGGTGCAGCCGCCCGGCGAACTTCAGGCCGCCGAGGCGAAGTCCGAAGCGGCGCCGGCCACCAGCGAGTCGAAATAATCGCGGGTCAGGCGCAGCTGCGCCTCGGCGCTTTCGGCGCGGTTGACCACGGCGCGGAAGGCGGCGTTCTCGGGCCGGTCCTTCGCGTACCAGCCCAGGTGCTTGCGGGCGATGCGCACGCCCGATTCTTCGCCGTAGAAGGCGTGCAGGTGCGCCAGGTGGCCCAGCAGCACGTCGCGCACCTCGGCCAGCGATGGCGGCGGCAGGTGTTCGCCGGTGGCCAGGAAGTGCGCCACCTCGCGGAAGATCCAGGGGCGGCCCTGGGCGGCGCGGCCGATCATCACCGCGTCGGCGCCGGTGTGGCGCAGCACGAAGGCGGCTTTCTCCGGCGAATCGATGTCGCCATTGGCCAGCACCGGGATGCGCAGCGCCGACTTCACTTCGGCGATGGTGTCGTATTCGGCCAGGCCGGTGTAGTGCTGGTCGCGGGTGCGGCCGTGGATGGCCAGCGCGGCGATGCCGCTGTCTTCGGCGATGCGGGCGATGCGCAGCGCGTTCTTCTGGCCGGCGGCCCAGCCGGTGCGGATCTTCAGCGTCACCGGCACGTCCACCGCCGACACCACCGCGGCCAGGATGCGCGCCACCAGGTCTTCGTCGCGCATCAGCGCCGACCCGGCCCAGGCGTTGCACACCTTCTTGGCCGGGCAGCCCATGTTGATGTCGATCAGCTGGGCGCCGTGTTGGACGTTGTGCCGCGCGGCCTCGGCCATCACCCCGGGCACGGTGCCGGCGATCTGCACGCTGATCGGGTCGGGTTCGCCGGCGTGGTCCATGCGGTGCACGGACTTGGCGGTGTTCCAGAAGCGCGGGTCCGACGTGGTCATCTCCGACACGCACAGGCCCGCGCCGAGCTGCTTGCACAGCATGCGGAACGGCTTGTCGGTGACGCCGGCCATGGGGGCCAGCACCACGCGGGGGGCAATGCGATGGGGACCGATGAACATGGCCGCCATTGTAGCCGGCGGCCGGCGCGGCCTCAGCGGCGGGCCCGGCGGCGGCACCAGAACAGGAAGCCGGTGGCCAGCAGGAAACCGGGCAGCAGGCCCGTGACGACCTGGGCGAGCTTCATCGGCAGGCCACCGACGGCCGCGACGTGCAGCGGGTAGATGGCGTTGGACAGGCGGGCGCCGGGGCGGTCGGCGGTGGCGTCGTAGCGCAGCAGGGTTTCGCTGCCGTCGCGCGAAACGGCCACCACGCTGCGGCCCACCGGATGCCATTCGCCGGCGGCCTGGCCGCGGAAGCCGACCGCGGTGGCGCCTGGCGCCAGCGGCGAGACGCGGGCGATGCGGCCGCCGGGCAGCGCCGACTGCGCCTGTT
>NZ_AVCH01000168.1 GCF_000747075.1 Arenimonas malthae CC-JY-1 | reverse complement strand
CGCCACCCAGGCCGGCGCGTCGGCCGGGCCCGCGAGCGGATGCACCTCGATGCCGAACTGGGTGCCGTGCCCGCCGGGCGCGGTGGCCAGGCGACCCGCGGACCACAGGTCGGCGCGATCGGTCGCGGCGGTCGAGTCGCGTTCGCGCCGGGCCGCCGGCAAGCCGGCCGGGTCGCTGAACATGTCCACCAGCGTGGTCACGCCGAAGCGCGGCGCATCCCGGCGCGCGTCGCCGAAGACATGCGTGTGCGCGTCGATCAGGCCCGGCATCAGCGTGCCGCCGCGGCCGTCCACGACCTCGTAACCCGCCGGGGCCTCCAGGCCCGGGCCGATCGCCTCGACTAGCCCGTCGCGCACCCGCACCGAGGTGCGCGGCAGCAGGGTTTCGCCATCGAACACCTGCACGTCGCGCACCAGCAGCCCGGCGGGTGCCGCCGCGGCGACGGGCGAACCCGCCACGCCGCCCGCGAACGTCCACGCCAGCGCCGCGAGCACGAGCGCACTGGCCACCACCACCGTCCAGAGCTTCGCCATGGCTTACTCCCGGCGCAGCCGCAGCGCGGCCAGGGCGAGGAACAGCAGCGTCGTCGCGCCCAGCGCCGCGGCGTGCAGGCCGAAAGGCACGCCCTGCACCTGCCCCACCGCGCCCAGCGCCATCTGGCCCAGGTGCCAGGACGGCAAGGCGACGGCCATCGACTGCACGGCCGCCGGGAACACCTTCAGCGGCAACCACAGCCCGCCCAGCAGCGACATCGGCAGGTAGACCAGGTTCACGATGGCCACCGCCGCCTCGCCCTTGGCCATCGTGCCGATGAACAGGCCGATGGCGCAGAACGGCAGCGTGCCCAGCATCAGCACCGCCAGCAGCTGGGCCCAGGCCGCGGCCGGCAGCGACACGTCGCCCAGGCCCACGCCCACCGCCGCCAGCAGCGCCACCACCACGAACGCAAACGCCACGCTCATCGCGATCTTGGCCAGGAAATAGGCCGAGGCCGGCATCGGCGACACCCGCTTGAGTTCCAGCAGCCCCTGCTTGCGCTCCAGCGCCAGCCCGACGCCGAAGCCGAACAGCGCCGGCCCCATCACGCCGAAGGCGCCGTAGGTGGCCATCAGGTAGGACGCCTTGTGCACGCTGCCCCAGTCGCCCGGCACCACGATGCCAAACACCAAGTAGAACACCACCGGGAAACACAGGGTCGGCAGCGCGAAGGCCGGGGTGCGCAGCACGCGCAGGAATTCGAACCAGGCCTCGAGCGCGTGCAGGCGCAGCCAGGACGGGGCGGCGGTGGCCGGCAGGGTTTGCGTGGTCATGCGCGGATCTCCTCGCGGGTGGTCAGGGTGAGGAAGGCGTCCTCGAGGCTCATCGGCCGCACCTCCAGTTCACGCAGGCCGGCGTCGGCGGCCAGCCAGCGGCGCAGCAGGGCTTCGACGTCGTGGCTGGCGACGTCGAGCCGGCCATCGCGGTCTTCCACGCGGCGCACTTCCGGCCAGGCCGCCACGGCGGCGGCAGGCAGGCCGGTGCGGGCCAGCACGCGGCGCCCGGCGGCACGCGCCTTCAGGCCGGCGGGCGTGTCTTCCGCCAGCACGCGGCCGCTGGCCATGAGCACCACGCGGTCGGCCAGCGCATCGGCCTCCTCCAGGTAGTGCGTGGTGAGCACGATGGCCGTGCCCTCGTCGCGCAGCTGGCGCAGTACCTGCCAGAACGCACGCCGCGCCTCGACGTCCAGGCCCACCGTGGGTTCGTCCACGAACAGCAGCGGCGGCCGGCCGCAGATCGCCAGCGCGAACTGCACGCGGCGCTGCTGGCCGCCCGACAGCGCGCCGTAAGGCCGGCGCGCCAGCTCCGACAGGCCGGCCAGGGCCAGGGTCTCGTCCAGCGGCCGCGGCGCCGGGTAGTAGCTGGAAAACAGCCGCACGTGTTCGGCCACGCGCACGGTGTCGTGCAGCCCGGCGGACTGCAGCATCACGCCGATGCCGCGGCGCACGGCCGGGTCACGCGGGTCGGCGCCGAACAGGCTGGCCTGGCCGGCATCGGGGCCGATCCGGCCGGTCAGCAGGCCCAGCGCGGTGGTCTTGCCGGCGCCATTGGCGCCCAGCACGGCCACCACTTCGCCGGCGCGGACCTCCAGGTCCACGCCGGCGAGCGCGGTGAGCGCGCCGTAGCGCTTGCTGGCGCCGCGCAGGGCGGCCAGCGGGATGTCGCGGTTGGGGCTTCGGTTCATGGGCATCTCCTCGGGTGCCGCCACTGTCCGCCCCGGCCGCCCCGCCCCGGCAGTGGAGGCCGTCACCCGGTGGCCATGACAGCTGTCACCCACGGCACGCCCGATTCAAACGCCCGGGGGTTACGCCGCCCCGGGCGGGGTGGTAACATCGGCCACAAGTCTTTGATTTTCAACGCAAGACCCGACGCGCGAGGGCCCTCCTCGCGTTTTGTTTTGGGTCCGGAGAACCGCATGAACGTGATCGAGATCCTCAAGCCGCTGCGCAGCCATGCCGGCACCGTCCGCACCCGTGGCCTCGACGACGCCACGCTCACGCGCCTCGCCGCCCGCTTCCCCGAGCTGGTCGCCGCCGCCCAGGCCGCGGCCGAGCAGTACCACGCCATCCGCGGCGAGTTCGCCGACCTGCTCGACCTCGACGAGCAGGCGCAGATGGACGCCGTGCAGTCGGGCTTCGTGAACTTCTACGCCGGCGACAACGTGAACCCGTACGTGGCGCTCGCCGCGCGCGGCCCCTGGGTGGTCACGCTCAAGGGCGCCGTGCTGCACGATTCGGGCGGCTACGGCATGCTCGGCTTCGGCCACACGCCGGAAGCCGTGCTGGCCACCATGGCCAAGCCGCAGGTGATGGCCAACATCATGACCCCGAGCCTGTCGCAGCTGCGCGTGGTTCGCGCGCTGCGCGCCGAGATCGGCCACAGCCGCGGCGGTTGCCCCTACACCAAGTTCATGTGCCTGAACTCGGGCTCGGAATCGGTGTCGCTGGCCGGCCGCATCGCCGACGTGAACACCAAGCTGCACACCGACGCCGGCGGCCGCCACGCCGGCAAGAAGGTCAAGCGCATCGCCGTGAAGGGCGCCTTCCACGGCCGCACCGAGCTGCCGGCGCTGTATTCCGACTCCTCGCGCAAGACCTACCTGCAGCACCTGGCCAGCTACCGCCACCACGACAGCCAGCTGGTCACCATCGAGCCGTATTCGGTCGAGGGCCTGAAGCAGGCCTTCGCCGACGCCGATGCCAACGGCTGGTACATCGAGGCCATGTTCCTCGAGCCGGTGATGGGCGAAGGCGACCCGGGCCGCGCGGTGCCGCCGGAGTTCTACGCCGCCGCGCGCGAGCTCACCAAGGCCCACGGCACCCTGCTGCTGGTCGATTCCATCCAGGCCGGCCTGCGCGCCCACGGCACGCTGTCGGTGGTGGACTACCCGGGCTTCGAAGGCCTGGAGGCGCCGGACATGGAGACCTATTCCAAGGCGCTCAACGGCGGCCAGTACCCGCTCAGCGTGCTGGCGGTGAACGCCCGCGCCGAAGGCCTGTACCGAAAGGGCACCTACGGCAACACCATGACCGCCAACCCGCGCGCGCTCGACATCGCCGCCACCGTGCTCGGCCAGCTCACCCCGGCCCTGCGCGCCAACATCCGCGAGCGCGGCCGCGAGTTCATCGACAAGCTCGAGAAGCTCAAGGGCGAACTCGGCGGCCTGATCACCAAGGTCCAGGGCACCGGCCTGCTGTTCTCCTGCGAGCTCTCGGACGACTTCAAGTGCTACGGCACCGGTTCGACCGAGGAATACATGCGCGAGCGCGGCCTGGGCGTGATCCACGGCGGCGCCAACTCGCTGCGCTTCACCCCGCACTTCGCCGTCACCAGCGAGGAAGTGGACCTGGTGATCGAGCACATCCGCCACGCCCTGCTTCACGGCCCGCGCAAGAGCCAGGCCGAAGCCGCCTGAGGCCCGCACGGACGCCGCGCGCTTCCGTCTGTTTTTCGCGCTGTGGCCCGACGCGGCCACGCGCGGGGCCATCGCCGCCGCCGCCCACGGCCTGGAACCCAGGCTCGGCGGCGGCCGGCGCATCCCGCCGCAGCGCTACCACCTGACCCTGCCCTTCCTGGGCGAATACCCGGCCGATTGCGGCGTCGTCGTCGCGGCGGCTTGCCGCGCGGCCACGCGCGTGCACGCGCCCGCCTTCGACCTGGTGCTCGACCGCGCCGGTGGTTTCCCGATCGCCACCGCGCCCGGCTTCCTCGGCTGCACCTTGGCGCCGCCGGGCCTGCATGCGCTGTGGGACGGGCTGGAACGCGAACTGGCCGCCGAAGCCGTGCCGGTACGCGCCGCGCGCGAACGCGTGCCGCACGTCACCGTGCTGCGCGGCGCGAAACCGCCCTGGCCCGACACGCCGCTGTCGCCGGCGGTACGCTGGCCCGTGCGCGACTTCCACCTGCTGCGCAGCGACCTGCGCGGCGGCTTCGCCTACGACGTGCTGGCCACCTGGCCGCTCGCCGCGGCCGGCTGAAGGCCTAGCCGCCGGCCGCGCGCTTCCACAGCAGCCGCGCCACCGGCGGCAGCTTCCCGGCCAGGCCCAGGACGTGCCCGCGCAGCAGCGTGGGCAGCATCGCGTCGTTGCTGAAGGCGCGGTTGATGGCTTCGAACGAATACGCGGCCACGGTGTTGTCGCTGCGCCGGCCGCGCGCCCAGCGCGCCAGCCGGTGCGGGCTGGCGATGTCGGCGCCGTGCGCGGTGGCGCGCCGCCATTCGGCGCGCAGCGCGGACACGTCGCGCAGGCCCAGGTTCACGCCCTGCCCCGCCAGCGGGTGCACCACGTGCGCGGCGTCGCCGGCCAGCACGATGCGGCCGGCCACGTAGTCCTTCGCCAGCTGCCGGCGCAGCGGGAACGCCGCGCGCGCCGACACCGAACGCACTTCGCCCAGGCGCGCGTCGAAGGCGCGGGTGAGTTCGCGCAGGAAGCTGGCGTCGTCGGCGGCCAGCAGGCGCTGCGCTTCGGCTTCGGGCAGGCTCCAGACGATCGAGCAGCGGCCGTCGGCAAACGGCAGGAAAGCCAGCGGGCCGGTGGGCAGGAAACGCTGCCAGGCGGTGTCCTGGTGCGGCAGTTCGGTTTCCACGAAGGCCACCAGGCCGCGCTGGCCATAGTCGTGGCCGTCGGCGTCGAGGCCGGCGAGCTGGCGCACCTTCGAAGCCGCGCCATCCGCGCCGAGCACCAGCTTCGCGCGCAGGTGCTGGCCGCCGGCGAGTTCCACCGTCGCATGCTGCGCGTCCTGGGTGATGGCCACCACCTTCTCGGGACAGAACAGGGTGATGCCGGCTTCGCGCATACAACCCGTCCAGAGCCGGTCCACCAGCAGGCCGTTTTCGACGATGTGGCCCAGCTCGGTGCGGCCCAGCGCATCGGCGTCGAAACACAGCTCGCCGCCGCCGGCCGCGTCCCACACGCACATGCGGCGGTAGGGCCAGGCGCGCGCCTCGCGCACGGCGTTCCATGTGCCGAGGTCGGCGAGCAACGCGGCGTTGTCGGGCGCGAAGGCGTAGACGCGCAGGTCGGGTTCGTCCGCCCGCCAGGCCTTGGGCGCGTGCGCTTCGACCAGGGCCACCTGCAGGCCGTCGCGCGCCGCGGCCAGCGCGGCGGCGCTGCCGACCACGCCGGCACCAACCACCACCAGGTCGTAGGCGTGGCGGCGGCTCATGCGCGCCCCCGCGACAGCGCCGGCACCTGGCCGCGGAAGCCCATGGCGCCGGCCGCCAGCGGCGCGGCCAGGCCGGGCAGCTGGCCCAGCGCGAGCAGGCCGAAGGAACGAAGCACGTGCATGGGGAAGGTCTCGTTGGCGGTGGCGCGGGCGAGGCCGTCGCTGAAGGCCAGCGTGCGCTCGCGGTCCTCGCGGCGCGCGTCGGCGTAAGCGGCGAGCAGCGACGGCGCGCCGGGATCGTCGCCGCGCAGCTGTTCGGCCAGCGTGAGGGCGTCGCGCAGGCCCAGGTTGAAGCCCTGCGCGCCGATCGGGTGGATCGACTGCGCGGCGTTGCCCATCAGCACGAAGCGCGGCGCCACCAGGCGTTCCGCCACCACGCGCACGAGCGGATAGGCACTTCGCGCGCCGACCCGGCGCACGCGCCCGGCGCGCCAGCCGAAGCGCTGCTGGAAATAGTCGGCATAGGCGGCGTCGGACAGCGCCAGCACGGCGTCGGCGTCCGCGCGCGCCACGCCGCAGATGGCGCCGTAATGGCCACCGGCCATCGGCAGCAGCGCCACCGGACCCTGCGCGCTGAAGCGTTCGAAGGCGGTGCCGTCGGGCGCGCGGTCGGTAGCCAGGCTGCAGACGACCAGCGTCTGGCCGTAATCGTGTTCGTCGGTGCCGATGCCGAAGGCGGTGCGGGCCAGCGAACGGGTGCCGTCGGCGGCGACCAGCAGGCGCGCGCGCAATTCGCGCACACCCGATCCGCCTTCGATGCGCACGCGCGGCCCGTCCCCGTCCGGCTGCACCGCCACCACCTTCGCGGGGCGGTGGCGCTGCAGGCCGGCCACGTCGGCCACCCGCGCCTCCAGCGCCTGGCCAAGTTCACGCGCCAGCACGACGCCGCCGAAGGCATCGCGTCCGAAGTCGCTGGCTTCCAGCCGCACGGAGCCGAAATCGCCGGCGCGGCTGACGTGGATGCGGCGGATCGGCGCCGGTGGCGTGGCCAGGCGCGGCAGTACGCCGAGCGCGCCCAGCGCATTGAGGCTGGCGGCGGCGAGCGCGAGCTTGCGCTCGTCGAAACCCGGCGCGCCGGCCTGCGGCGCGCTGGCCTCGACCAGGCCCAGCCGCAGCCCGCGGCCATCGAGCGCGCAGGCCAGCGAATTGCCGACCAGGCCGCCGCCCAGGACGAGGATGTCGTAATCGAAGCCGTCTTCACTGGCCATGTGCCCATGATACGCGCCGTGCCCACCGGCCGGCGCAGCCGGGGTACAGTTCCGCTAAAATGACCACCTGCCTTCCGGAAGCCTGACCATGACCCTGACCCGCCGCCCGCGCCTGGCCCTGTTCGCCGCCCTCGCCGTCCTGATGGCCGCGACCCGCCTGAATCATTTCGGCGCCGTGCCGGATGCGTCGTGGGCGGTGTTCCTGCTCGCCGGCTTCTACCTGGCCGGCAGCGTGCGCTGGGCCTTCCCGGCGCTGATGGTGCTGGCCGTGGCGGTCGACTACGTGGTCATCACCGGCTCGGGCCTGAGCTTCTGGAGCCACTACTGCGTGTCGCCGGGTTACTGGTTCCTGCTGCCGGCGCACTTCGCGCTGTGGGCGGCGGGCGCGGGCCTGGCCCGCTTCGGCCAGGACCGCCCGCTGCGCCAGCTGGGCGGCCTCGCGCCGGCGCTGCTGGGCGGCGTGGCGCTGTGCCACCTGTTCGCGCAGGGCGGCTTCTACTGGTTCAGCAGCAGCGTCGCCGCGCCCACCGTGGCCGGCTGGGCGAAGAACTACGCCGACTGGTTCCTGCCCTACCTGGGCACCACCGCGCTCTACGTCGGCCTCGCCGCCGTCGTGCACGCGCTCGTGCTGCTGGTGCACCGCGCCGCGCCGGCGGCCGCCCGCGACGCCGGGCGCTGAGCCCATGGGCAACCGCCTGTCGAAGATCTACACGCGCACCGGCGACGACGGCAGCACGGGCCTCGGGGACGGCTCCCGCGTCGCCAAGGATTCCGCCCGCGTCACCGCCTACGGCACCGTGGACGAGGCCAATTCGGCCATCGGCCTCGTGCTGGCCTGCGACATCCCCGAGCAGGTGCGCACCGTGCTGGTGTCGGTGCAGCACCAGATGTTCGACCTCGGCGGCGAGCTCTGCATCCCCGGCCACGCCGCCATCGGCGACGCCGACATCCAGCGGCTCGAGGACCAGCTCGACCATTTCAACGCCGACCTGCCGCCGCTCAAGGACTTCATCCTGCCCGGCGGCGGCCTGGCGGCGGCGCACTGCCACCTGGCGCGCACCATCTGCCGCCGCGCCGAGCGCGAGGTGGTGACGCTCTCGCACCACGACGCGGTGCGCCCGGAAGCCATCCGCTTCCTCAACCGCCTGTCCGACCTGCTGTTCGTGGTCGCCCGCGTGCTGGCCCGCGCCAGCGGCCACGGCGAGGTGCTCTGGAACCACGAGCGCCGCAAAGGCTGAGCGTGCTGCTTTACACGCACCCGGCCTGCCTCGCGCACGACCCCGGCCCGGGACACCCGGAAAGTCCGGCGCGGCTCGAAGCCGTGCTGCACGCGGTGCGCGCGGCCTTCCCGCAGCTGGCCTGGCGCGAGGCGCCGGCCGCCACCCGCGAAGCGCTGCTGCGCGTGCACGACAAGGCGCTGGTGTCATCGGTGCTCGACATCGAATCCGAGGACGTGCGCCGGCTCGACGACGACACCGCCATGTCGCCCGGCTCGGCCCAGGCCGCCCTGCGCGCCGCCGGCGCCGGCATCGCCGCGGTGGACGCGCTGATGGCCGGCGAAGCCCGGCAGGCCTTCTGCGCGGTGCGCCCGCCCGGCCACCACGCCACTGCCGGCACGGCCATGGGCTTTTGCCTGTTCAATTCCATCGCGGTGGCCGCGGCGCATGCGGTGCACGCGCACGGGCTTCACCGCGTCGCCATCGCCGACTTCGACGTGCACCATGGCAACGGCAGCCAGGACATCTTCGCCGGCGACCCGCGCGTGATGTACGTCAGTTCGCACCAGGCGCCGCTGTACCCGCACACCGGACTGCCGGGCGAACGCGGCGTCGGCAACCTGGCCAATGCCACGCTGCCGCCGGGCTCGGGCGGCGAAGCCTTCCGCGCGGCCTGGCGCGACACCCTGCTGCCGGAACTGGAGGCCTTCAAGCCGCAGCTGCTGCTGGTGTCGGCCGGCTTCGACGGCCACCGCCTCGACCCGCTCGCCGACCTGTCACTGGAATCCGAGGACTACCGCTGGATCAGCCATGAGCTGGCCGCGCTGGCCGGCCGCCACGGCCAGGGCCGGGTGGTTTCGATGCTGGAAGGCGGCTACAGCCTGTCGGCGCTGCGCGCCTGCAGCGTGGCGCACCTGCACGGCCTGCGCGACGCCGCCTGAGCCCGGGGCCGGCCCCCGCGCGGGCCGTGTTGCCCCGCCCCGCCTGCATGGGCCAAGCTATCCCGTCTTTTCCCCGGATGTCGCCGTGCGCCGCCCAGCCCTTCGCCTGCTTCCGCTCTGCCTGGCCATGGCCTGCGCCGCCCGCGCCGAGGACACCGCGGCCCCCGGATGGGAACGCTGCCCCGCCGCCAGCACCCTGCCGCTGTACCGCCCGCTCGACGCGGCGCCGCCGAAGCGCGAGGGCGCCAGCACCGACATCAGCGCCGAACACCTGGACGTCTCCAAGCAGGACGTGACCGTGCTCACCGGCAAGGTCGAACTGCAGCGCGCCGACCAGTGGCTGGGCACCGACAAGCTCACCTTCGAACACGACACCGAGCGCTTCGCCACCGAGGGCCCGGTCACCTACCAGGACCGCAGCCTGCGCCTGCTGGCCGAAAAGGCCGAGGGCGACCAGAAGGCCGACGAGCTGCGCCTGCGCGGCGTGCGGTACCAGTTCAACGGCGAAGCCGGCAACGGCCGCGCCGACGACGTGCTGCTGCGCGGCCAGGAAGGCACGCTCTCGGGCGGCACCTATTCCACCTGCCCGCCCGACCAGCGCCAGTGGGAATTCGCCGCCTCGCGCATCGTCGTGGACCAGGAAAGCGGCATGGGCACCGCGCGCAACGCCACCCTGCGGGTCGGCGGCGTGCCGCTGCTGTGGCTGCCCTGGATCGCCTTCCCCACCGACGACCGCCGCCGCACCGGCCTGCTGGCCCCGACCCTGGGCTACGACGACCGCAACGGCTTCGAATACGAACAGCCCATCTACCTGAACCTGGCGCCGAACTACGACGCCACCCTGCAGCCGCGCTGGCTGGCCGAACGCGGCCTGATGCTGGGCGGCGAATTCCGCTACCTCGGCCGCACCCGCGCCGGCACGCTGGAAGCCACCTGGCTGCCCGACGACGACCTGGCCAACCGCGACCGCGGGCTGGCGCGCTGGCGCCACTTCGAAACCCTCTCGCCGCACTGGTACTTCGCCGCCGACCTCAACCACGTCAGCGACGACGAATACTTCGCCGACTTCGGCGACTCGCTGGCCACCGCGTCCATTTCCCTGGTCGAAAGCGCGATGGGCCTTTACGGCCGCGGCCTCGGCTGGAGCGCCAGCCTGACGGCGCAGGACTGGCAGATCGCCAGCCCGCTGCTGCTCGAGGGCAGCGAACCCTACCGCCGCCTGCCGACGGCGCGCGCGCAGTGGGTGCGGCCGTTCGCGAACTGGCTGGAACTGGGCGTGGACGCCGAGGCCGTGCGTTTCCAGGGCGCCGGCCGCGACGGCGGCAACCGCGTCGACCTGCGGCCGTTCGTGCGCCTGCCCTTCGGCGGCGCCGCCTGGTTCGCCACGCCGCAGCTGGCCTGGCGCTACACCGCCTATTCGCTCGACGACAACCTGGTGCCGCCGGGCGGCGACGATGCCCCCAGCCGCAGCCTGCCGGTGATGAGCCTGGACATGGGCGCCTTCTTCGAGCGCGGCTTCGAGCTCGGCGGCGGCAACTACCTGCAGACGCTGGAACCGCGCCTGTACTACCTGAACGTGCCCTACCGCGACCAGGACGACCTGCCGCTGTTCGACACCCAGCCACTCACCTTCTCCTGGCCCGGCCTGTTCCGCGACAACCGCTTCGGCGGCGCCGACCGCCAGGGCGACGCCGACCAGGTGACGATCGCCCTGACCAGCCGGGTGCTCGACGGCGGCGACGGCCGCGAACTGCTCAGCGTGGGCCTGGGCCGCATCCATTATTTCGAGGCGCCGCGCGTCACCGTGCCGGGCGCGCCGCCCCTGTCCGACGACGGTTCGGCCTGGGTGGCCGAGGCCAGCCTGTCGCTCAGCCCGCGCTGGAGCCTGGGCCTGGCCCAGCAGTGGGACCCGGACAGCGACCGCACCACCCTCTCGGCCATCCGCAGCCAGTGGCGCTTCGGCGACGCCGGCGTGCTCAATGCCGCCTACCGCTACCGCGCCGGCCTGCTCGAGCAGACCGACCTGTCCTTCGCCCTGCCCATCCGCGCCAACTGGCGCCTGCTGGGCCGCTGGAACTACTCCCTGCGCGACAACCGGAGCCTCGAGGCCCTGGCCGGCGTGGAGTGGAAGAGCTGCTGCGTGGCGGTCCGCGTGCTCGGCCGCCGCTACGTCCGCGAGTTCAGCGGCGAGCAGAACACGGGCATCTATCTTGAGCTGGAATTGAACGGCGTCGGCAGCTTCGGCCGCAGCACGGCCCGCCTGCTCGATGATGCTATTCTTGATTATTCCCGCTGAAAAACGTGGCGCCGGAGCCGCAAACCGCATGAAGAACGCCTTCACCCCCGTCCTCGCCGTCCTGCTGGCCCTGTCCGCCGCCCTGGCCCCCGGCCATGCGCTGGCCCAGGCCACCACCGCGGTGGACGGCATCGTCGCCGTCGTGGACGAGGACGTGATCCTGCGCAGCGAACTCGACCGCGCCGTGAACAACATCACCGCCCAGTACGCCAACACGCCGGAACAGCTGCCGCCGCGCGACGTGCTCGAGCGCCAGGTGCTCGACCGCCTGGTGCTGGCCCGCATCCAGCTCACCCGCGCCCGCGATTCCGGCATCCGCGTCAGCGACGGCGAACTGGCCCAGGCCATCGAAACCGTCGCCTCGCGCAACCGCATGACCCAGGACCAGCTGCGCCAGCGCCTGGCCGCCGACGGCCTGAGCTACGAGGAATTCCGCGCCAGCCTGCGCGATGAGCTGCTGATCGAGCGCCTGCGCCAGCGTTACGTGCAGAGCCGCGTGCAGGTCAGCGAGGCCGAGATCGACCAGCTGCTGGCCGTGCGTGAGATCGGCGGCCCGGAAGTGCGCCTGGCCAACATCGTGGTGGCCCTGCCCGAGGGCGCCTCGCCCGACGAGGTGGCGCTGGCGCAGAAGAAGGCGCGCGACATCAAGGCCGTGATCGAACGCGGCGAGCTCGACTTCCGCGCCGCGGCCATCCGCTACTCCGACGCGCAGAACGCGCTCGAGGGCGGCGATATCGGCTGGCGCGCGCTCGACGCGATCCCGCCGGCCTTCGTCGGCCTGATCCAGCAGATGCAGCCGGGCCAGATCAGCGAACCCGTGCGCGGCCCCAGCGGCTACCAGCTGATCCAGCTGGTCGAGACCCGCGAACAGGGCCGCCAGACCCTGACCGAGTACAACGCCCAGGGCATCATGATCCGCGTCACCCCGACCCTGCCGGCCGAAGCGGCCCGCCAGAAGGCCGAGGACCTGTATGCGCGCATCCAGGCCGGCGAAGACTTCGCCAAGCTCGCCCGCGAGAATTCCGACGACACCCTGAGCCGCAACGACGGCGGCGACATGGGCTGGTTCCAGTTGAACGCCTGGGGCACGGCGGTGGGCTCGCAGCTCGCGGCGCTCCAGGACGGCCAGGTCTCCCGCCCGTTCCAGAGCGACGCCGGCTGGCACATCATCAAGCGCCTGGGCGTTCGCGAGCAGGACGTGACCGAGCAGAACCGCCGCAACCAGGCGCGCGAGATCATCGCCCAGCGCAAGGCCGAGGAAGAGTTCGAGCGCTTCCTGCGCCAGCTGCGCTCGGAAGCCTACGTCGAGAGCCGCCTGTCGGCTTCCTGAGCCGATGCGACCGCGGCTGGCCCTGGTCCCGGGTGAGCCGGCCGGCATCGGGCCCGAGCTGTGCGTGCGCCTGGCGCAGCGCGAGCGCCAGGCCGAGCTGATCGCCTACGCCGACCCCGGCACCCTGCAGGCCGCCGCCCGGGCGCTGGGCCTGCCCCTGTCGCTGCGTGAACCCGGCCAGGCCACCGGTCCCGGCGAGCTGGCCATCCGGCCCGTGCCGCAATCGCGGCCGGTGGTTTTCGGCCAGCCCGACCCCGCCAACGCCCCGGCCGTGATCGGCGCGCTGGAAGCCGCCGCGGCCGCCTGCCTGTCGGGCGACTGCCAGGGCCTGGTCACCGGCCCCGTGCACAAGGCCGTGGTCAACGCGGCGGGCATCGCCTACACCGGCACCACCGAACTGCTGGCCCGCCAGGCCGGCGTGGACGTGGTGATGATGCTGGCCAACCCCACCCTGCGCGTCGCCCTGGCCACCACCCACCTGCCCCTGCGCGCCGTGCCCGACGCCATCACCGGCCAGGGCCTGGCGCGCGTGCTGCGCATCACCCACGCCTCGCTGCGCCGCGACTTCGGCATCGCCGCCCCGCGCATCGCCGTGCTGGGCCTGAACCCGCACGCGGGCGAGGACGGCCACCTGGGCCGCGAGGAGATCGACGTCATCATCCCCTGCCTGCAGTCGCTGCGCGCCGAAGGCCTGGACCTGGTGGGCCCGCTGCCGGCCGACACCGCCTTCCTGCCGGCGAAACTGGCGGGCTTCGACGCGGTGCTGGCCATGTACCACGACCAGGGCCTGCCCGTGCTCAAGCACGCCGGCTTCGAGCAGGCGGTGAACATCACGCTCGGCCTGCCCTACCCGCGGGTCGCGGTGGACCACGGCACGGCGCTGGAACTGGCCGGCCGCGGCACCGCCGACCCGTCCAGCCTTTACGCCGCGGTGGCGCTGTGCACCACGCTGGCCGCCCGGAGGATCCCCACGTGAGCCATTTCAAGGCACCGCCGAAGAAGAACCTCGGCCAGCATTTCCTCACCGACCGCCGCTACATCGACATGATCGTGCTGGCGGTGGACCCGCAGCCGGGCGACCGCCTGGTGGAAATCGGCCCGGGCCAGGGCGCCATCACCTTCCCTCTGCTGCGCCGGCATGGCGAACTGACGGTGATCGAGTTCGACCGCGACCTGATCACGCCGCTGATGGAAGCCAGCGAAGGCGTGGGCCGCCTGACGGTGATCCACAAGGACGTGCTGCAGGTGGATTTCAGCAAGCTGGCGGCCGACGACGGCCAGCACCATGGGCGGCAGATCCGCCTGGTCGGAAACCTGCCCTACAACATCTCCTCGCCCATCCTGTTCCACGCGCTCGAGCACGCCGCGGCGGTGCGCGACATGCACTTCATGCTGCAGAAGGAAGTGGTGGACCGCATGGCCGCCGGCCCCGGCAGCAAGGTGTTCGGGCGCCTGAGCGTGATGCTGCAGGCCTATTGCACCGTCACGTCGCTGTTCGACGTGCCGCCCGGCGCCTTCCGGCCGCCGCCGAAGGTGGACTCGGCCGTGGTGCGGCTGGTGCCGCTGCCGTCGGCCGAGGTGGGCATCAGCGACCCGGCGCTGTTCGAGCGCGTGGTGCGCGATGCCTTCGGCCAGCGCCGCAAGACCCTGCGCAACGCGCTGCAGCAGGTTTGCTCGGGCGCCGACATCGAAGCCGCGGGCCTGCGCCCCGACGCCCGCGCGGAACAGCTGGAAGTGGCTGAATTCAAGCATTTGGCGAACCACCTCGCGGCGCTGCCCCCCGCGGCCTGAGACGCGTAGAATGGCGGCATGGACACGCCCCTGCACGCCATCCAGGTCGTGGTCGCCACCCGGTTCCTCGATGACCAGTCGATCCCCGAGGACGACCGCTACGTCTTCGCCTACACCATCCAGATCCGGAACACGGGCGAGGTGCCCGCGCGCCTGATCAGCCGCCACTGGGTCATCACCGACGCCAACGGCAAGGTGCAGGAGGTGCGCGGCGAGGGCGTGGTGGGCGAACAGCCCTGGCTGCGCCCGGGCGAGAGCTTCGAGTACACCTCGGGCGCCGTGCTGGAAACGCCGCTGGGCACCATGCACGGCAGCTACCAGATGCTGGCCGACGACGGCACCCGCTTCGACGCCATGATCGACCCCTTCACCCTATCCATCCCGCGGACCCTGCACTGATGGCCACCTACGCCATCGGCGACGTCCAGGGCTGCTACGACGCGCTGCAAAGGTTGCTCGAGAAGATCCGCTTCGACCCGGCGGTGGATCGCCTGTGGTTCTGCGGCGACCTGGTCAACCGCGGCGGCCAGTCGCTGGAAACCCTGCGCCTGGTCCACTCGCTGGCCATCCACAGCACCATCGTGCTGGGCAACCACGACCTGTCGCTGCTGGCCATCTCCACCCGCCGCGAGGCCGACCAGCGCAAGGTCAACCCCGACCTGCAGCGCGTGCTGTTCGCCGAGGATTCGGCCCAGCTCATCGGCTGGCTGCGCCAGCAGAAGCTCTTCCACGTCGACCGCACGCTCGGCTTCGCCATGGTGCACGCCGGCCTGGCGCCGAAGTGGACGATCACGCTGGCCGAGGCGCGCGCCCGCGAGGTCGAGGAAAAACTGCGCGGCGACGGCTTCTTCAAGCTGGTGAAGAACATGTACGGCGACAAGCCGGCCTGGTCGCCCAAGCTCACCGGCGTCGACCGCCACCGCGCCATCATCAACGTCTTCACGCGCCTGCGTTACTGCACGCCCGGCGGCCGCATCGGCTTCGAGGACAAGGGCCGCCCGGGCACCCAGAAGCCGGGCATGTACCCTTGGTACGAAGTGCCCGGGCATGCGCCGCGCGAACTGCCGGTGGTGTTCGGCCACTGGTCCACGCTGGGCCTGTTCATGGGCCTGGGCGTGTACGCCATCGACACCGGCGCGGTCTGGGGCGGCAAACTCACCGCGATGGAACTGGGTCCCGAGCTGCGCCTGCACCAGGTGCCCGGCCGCGACCCGCCCGACAACGCGCCCCGCGGCGACGACTGATGAACAGGAGGACTGCCATGACCCGATCCCTGACCACGCTGGCCCTGGCCACCGCGCTGGCCTTCGCCGGCACCGCCCTGGCCCAGGACGCCGACCGCGCCGGGCGCGACCAGCGCGCGGTGGCCCGGGTGCAGGCGCTGCAGCAGGCCGTGGCCCCGGGCAAGCAGATCTTCATCGCCCGCCAGCTGTCGCTGACGCCCGAGGAGGCGGCCACGTTCTGGCCGCTGTACGACGCCCACCAGGCCGCGCTCGCCGACCTCGCGGAGCGCCGCGCCGAACTGCTGCGCGAGCGCGACGAGCAGGTGGCGGCGAACGAATTCGACGACGGCGACCGCGCCGACCTGGCCGAAGACCTGCTCGCGCTCGACACCGACGAGGCCGAGCTGCTCGAGGCCACCTTCGGCCGCCTCAACCGCGCCGGCATGCCGGTGGCCAAGGCCGCGCGCTACGTCGAACTCGAGAACGACCTGCGCGCCCTGCGCCACTTCGGCCTCGAAGGCGCGCCGGATTACGTCAGCCAGTAAACCCGCGGCGGCGGTAATCGACGAATTCGAAGGCGACCGCGTGGCGCGCGTCGGCGGGCCGCGGCTCGCGCGACAGTACCTCGAACTGCGCCGGGTCGAAGGCCGGGAAAAACGCATCGGCGTCGGCGACCACGGTGTCCACGTGGGTCAGGTGCAGGTGGCTCGCGCGCGGCAGCGCCAGCGCATACACCTCGCCGCCGCCGATCACCATCAGGTCGGCGCCGCCGGCCAGCGCCAGCGCCTCGTCCAGCGAGGCCACGGCTTCCATGCCCGCGAATGGAACCTGGTTCGAACGCGTGAGCACCAGGTTGCGCCGGCCCGGCAGGGCGCGGCCCAGTGATTCGGCGGTGCGCCGGCCCATCAGCAGTGGTTTGCCCAGCGTCAGCGCCTTGAAGCGCTGCAGGTCGTCGGGCAGGCGCCAGGGCAGTTCGTTGCCGCGGCCGATGCCACGCGCGCGGTCGAGCGCCGCCACCAGGCGCAGCACCGGCGCCGCGCTCACACCGCCACCGGCGCCTTGATGGCCGGGTGCGGGTCGTAGCCTTCGATGGCGATGTCCTCGTAGCGCATCGCGAACAGGTCGCGCGCCTCCGGCGCCAGCACCAGCTTCGGCAGCGGCCGCGGCGGGCGCGACAGCTGCTCGCGCGCCTGCTCCACGTGGTTGCTGTACAGGTGCGCGTCGCCCAGCGTGTGCACGAAATCACCCACGCCCAGGCCGCAGTGGCGCGCCACCATGTGGGTGAGCAGCGCGTAGCTGGCGATGTTGAACGGCACGCCCAGGAAGATGTCGGCCGAACGCTGGTAGAGCTGGCAGCTGAGCTTGCCGTCGGCCACGTAGAACTGGAACAGCGTGTGGCAGGGCATCAGCGCCATCTGCGGAAGCTCGGCCACGTTCCAGGCGCTGACGATGAGGCGGCGCGAATCCGGGTTGCGCTGGATTTCGTCCACCACCCAGCGCAGCTGGTCCACCTCGCGGCCGTCGGAGCCGGTCCAGCGCCGCCACTGCTTGCCGTACACGGGGCCGAGTTCGCCGTTTTCGTCGGCCCACTCGTCCCAGATGCTGACCTTGTTCTCGCGCAGGTAGCCGATGTTGGTCTCGCCGCGGATGAACCACAGCAGCTCGTGGATGATCGAGCGCAGGTGCAGCTTCTTGGTGGTGACCAGCGGGAAACCTTCGGAAAGGTCGAAGCGCATCTGCCAGCCGAATACCGAACGGGTGCCGGTGCCGGTGCGGTCGGCCTTGTGCGTGCCGTGTTCGAGCACGTGGCCGAGCAGGTCGAGGTACTGGCGCATCAGGTTTTCTCCGGGGCGGCCACGGGCGCGGGCGCCAGCGTGGGCGAACGCCGCGACAGCCACAGCAGGAACAGGCCCAGCGCCACCAGCGGCAGCGACAGCAGCTGGCCCATCGTCAGCCAGCCGAAGGCCAGGTAGCCCAGGTGCGCGTCGGGTTCGCGCACGAACTCCACCGCGAACCGGAACAGGCCGTAGAGCAGCGCGAACAGCCCCGACACCGCGTAACGCGGCCGCGGCTTGCGCGAGAACCACAGCAGCGCCACCAGCATCACCGCGCCCTCGAGGAAGGCCTGGTAGAGCTGCGAAGGATGTCGCGCGAAACCGTCGAGCGCGCCGCTGGCGTGCAGCGCGCGCAGCTGTTCGGCCGGCAGCGCGGCGTATTCGGCCGGCAGGCTGGACGGGAACACCACGCCCCAGCTGCCGTCGGTGGGCTTGCCCCACAATTCGCCGCCGATGAAGTTGCCCAGCCGCCCGAAGCCCAGGCCCGCGGGCACCAGCGGCGCCACGAAATCCATGGTGTCGAAATAATGCAGCCGGTGCTTGCGCGTCCACCAGGCCGCCGCGGCCATCACGCCCAGCAGGCCGCCGTGGAAGCTCATGCCCCCCTCGTTGACCCGGAGCAGCATCAGCGGGTCGGCCAGGAAGCCGTCGAAGGCGTAGAACAGCACGTAGCCGATGCGCCCGCCCAGCACCACGCCGAGCATGCCGTAGAAGAGCAGGTCGTCGAAGCCCTCGTCGTTCACGCCCGGCAGGCGCCCGGCGCGGACGCGCATGCGCCCCAGCCGCCAGGCCACGAAGAAGGCCAGGGCGTACATCAGCCCGTACCAGTGGATGCCGTGCGGCCAGAACGGGAGCGAAACGGCCAGCGGGTCGATGTCGTGCAGGAAGGTCATGCCGCTAGTTTGCCGCCCCCGCCCCGCCCCGGCTAGGCCGGCAGCACGCGGGCGACGACGCCCTTGAGGTAATCGGTTTCCGGGATGGCCGGATGCACCGGGTGGTCCGGCGACTGCGACAGCGGCTCGAGCAGCTGCACCTGGCGGTCCAGGTGCCGGGCGCCGGCCTGAAGGCCGTCCACCAGCAGCTCGCGCGGCATGTGGTGGCTGCAGGAACAGGTGACCAGGATGCCGTCGCGCTCGAGCACCTGCATGCCCAGTTCGTTGAGGCGCCGGTAGGCCAGGCTGCCTTCCTTGAGGTCCTTCTTGCGCTTCACGAAGGCCGGCGGGTCGAGGATGACCACGTCCCACTTGCGGCGCTCGGCGCGGGCCGCGCGCAGGAACTCGAAGGCGTCGGCCGCGTGCGCCCGGGCCCGGTCGCCGAAGCCGTTGCGGGCGATGTTGGCGCGGATGCCGTCCACGGCGCGGGCCGAGACGTCCACGCAGTCCACCTCCGCCGCGCCGAAGCCGGCGGCGCGCAGGCCCCAGCCGCCCAGGTAGCTGAACACGTCGAGCACGCGCGCGCCCTTCACGTAGGGCGCCAGGCGGTCGCGGTTGGCGCGCTGGTCGTAGAACCAGCCGGTCTTCTGGCCTTCGCGCAGGTCGCACAGGAATTCCAGGCCGCCCTCGCGGGCCACGGTGGGCCCGTCGAGCCGGCCGTGCACCAGCTCCACCGATTCGCCCAGGCCTTCGATGGCGCGGGCGCCGCTGTCGTTCTTCCACAGAAGCGCGGCGGGCGACAGCACCTTCAGGAGGGCGGCGGTGACTTCGTCGCGCAGGCGGTCCATGCCGGCGGTGGTGGCCTGGGCCACGACCACGTCGCCGAAGCGCTCGACGGTGAGGCCCGGCAGGCCGTCGCTCTCGCCGAACACCAGGCGGTACCAGGGCTCGGGGTAGAGGCGCTCGCGCAGCGCCAGCGCCACCTTCAGCCGGTGCACCACCAGCGAGCGGTCGAGCGCGTGGCCGGCGCGGTCGACCAGGCGGGCGGCGATGAGCGTGGACGGGTTGACGTAGCCGGTGCCCAGCGGCTTGCCGGCGGCGTCGACGATCCAGACGGGCTGGCCCGGCGTGAACGCGGTGAGCGGCGTGCGCGCCACGTCCACTTCATTGCTGAAGACCCACAGGTGGCCGGCGCGCAGGCGGCGTTCCTCGCCGCGGCGCAGCACCAGGGCCGGGTAGTCGGGCGTGTCCGCCATGGCGCGCGGGCCCGGGCTCAGCCCGGCCGCCTTTGTTTGCGCTTGGACAGGATGTTGAGCGTCTCAACGCCGGCCGAGAAGGCCATCGCGAAGTACAGGAACTTGCGGTCGATGTGGAAATCGAAGCCGTCGGCGATCAGCGCCACGCCCACCAGGATGATGAAGCTCAGCGCCAGCATCTTCACGGTCGGGTGCCGGTCGATGAAGTCGCCGATCGGGTTGGCCGCGAACAGCATCACCGCCACCGCCATCAGGATGGCCGCGACCATCACCCAGCGGTTGTCCACCATGCCCACCGCGGTGATCACCGAGTCGAGCGAGAACACGATGTCGATGATGGCGATCTGGGCGATGACGTAGCCGAACACGGCCGAGGGCTTGGTGCCGATGTCCTCTTCCTCGCCGCGGCCTTCGACCGAGTCGTGGATTTCCATGGTGCCCTTGACCAGCAGGAACAGGCCGCCGGCGATCAGCACCAGGTCGCGCACGGAGAAGTCCATGCCGAACAGCGAGAACAGGTTGTTCTGCATGCTGGCCAGGAAGGCCAGCGAGAGCAGCAGCAGGATGCGGGTGACGCAGGCCAGGGCCAGGCCGAACTTGCGCGCGCGCGGGCGCTGTTCGGGCGGCAGCCGGCTGACGGCGATCGAGATGAAGACCAGGTTGTCGATGCCCAGCACGATCTCGAGCGTGGCCAGGGTCAGCAGCGCGACCCAGATTTCAGTGCTGAACATCCATTCCATCGAAGAAGATCCCGGTCAGAAGTAGCGGGGGCCAAGGACCAGGCCCCAGCAAAGCAAGACGTTCATGTCGGCCAGGAACACCGCCGCCGAACCCATGTCCTTGGCGCGGCCGGCCAGCTCGTGGTGCTCGGGGCCCCAGCGGTCCACGACCGCCTCGACCGCCGAATTGAGCACCTCGACCACCAGCACGCCCAGCAGCGGCGCCACCAGCAGGGCCCGCTCGACGCCGTCGGCGCCCAGCCACAGGCCCAGCGGCGCCAGCACCAGGAACAGGTAGACCTCGAGGCGGAAGGCCGACTCCACGTCCCAGGTCGCGCGCAGGCCCTGCATGGACCACAGGAAGGCCTGCCAGACGCGGAACGGACTGCGCGGAGCGTGGGTGCCGGAACTGTCGGCCATGGAGGGCGCGTGAAACCTTGGAAGGGCGCCATTCTGCCACACCTCATACTCCCGCCCGGTATCGCGGCCCCTGACCTTGTGCACTGGGGCCGCCCGCCCCACCATTCCCACAATCGGGGCACACACCAAGGAGCCGTGCATGTTCAACGCCGAACGCCTGCTGGGACAACTGATGGGCCAGGCCCTGGGCGGCCAGCTGGGCGGCCACAAGCGCAAGCGCGGCAAGGCCTCCGGCCTGGGCGGGATGATGGGCGGCATGTCCACCGGCACCAAGGCGCAACTGGGCCTGGGCCTGCTGGGCGTGGCCATGGCCGCCTTCGAGCACTACAGCAACAAGCCCGGCGCCGCGCCGCAGCCGATGGCCGGCCCCGGGGCGGCCATGCCCCCGCCGCCGCCGGCCGCCGCCGCGGTGCCGCCGCCCCCGCCGATGCCGGTGGCCCAGGTGGCAGTACGCACCGAGCAGGCCATGCACCTGCTGCGCGCCATGATCACCGCCGCCCATGCCGACGGCCTGATGGACGCGCAGGAGCGCGAGGCCATCCTCGGCCGCGCCCGCGAGGCCGGCCTGGACGCCGAGGAAATCGAGGCGCTGGACGCCGAGATCCGCGCGCCCTTCACGCTCGAACAGCTGGTGGTGCGCACGCCCGCGCAGCTGCGCCCGGAAACCTACGCCGCCGCGCTGATCGCCATCACCGCCGACACCCCCGAGGAGCGCGCCTTCCTCGACCGCCTCGCCGGCCAGCTGCAGCTCGACGACGGCGCCCGCCGCGACATCCACGCCCAGCTCGGCGTGGACGCCGCCTGACCTTCCACCGCCCCCCCACGGAGTTCGCCATGCACCAGTGGTACCTCAGCTACAACGGCCAGCAGATGGGCCCGCTCGACCACGCCGCCGCCGTCGCCCAGGCGGCCGCCAACCCGGGCGGCCACTGCTGGCGCCAGGGGTTCGCCGAGTGGATCCCCATCAGCGCCTGCGCCGAGCTGCGCGCCGAATCGGCGCCGGGCGGCATGCCGGTCCCGGTGCCGCCGCCGGCCGCCATGGCCGGTGGCCAGCGCAGCGACGTGATCGACTACAAGATCTACGGCGAGGACATGCAGTTCGTCGAGATCGAGCTCGACCCGGGCGAAAGCGCGGTCGCCGAGGCGGGTTCGATGATGTACAAGGATTCGGTCGTCAACATGGAGACCGTGTTCGGCGACGGCGCCGCCAGCACGGGCGGCTTCATGGACAAGCTGGTCGGCGCGGGCAAGCGCCTGGTCACCGGCGAGAGCCTGTTCACCACGGTGTTCTCGCACGCCGGCGGCAGCGGCAAGGCCAAGGTCGCGTTCGCGGCGCCCTACCCCGGCACCATCGTGCCGATGACGCTGTCGAACTACGGCGGCACCATCATCGCCCAGAAGGACAGCTTCCTGTGCGCCGCGCGCGGCGTGCAGATCGGCCTGTTCTTCCAGAAGAAGGTGATGACGGCGCTGTTCGGCGGTGAAGGCTTCATCATGCAGAAGCTCACCGGCGACGGCCTGGTTTTCGTGCACGCCGGCGGCACCATCGTCGAGCGCGAGCTGCGCCCGGGCGAGCGCCTGGACGTGGACACCGGCTGCGTGGTGGCCATGACCAGCACGGTGAACTTCGACATCAAGCCGGTCGGCGGCGTGAAGTCGATGCTGTTCGGCGGCGAAGGCGTATTCCTGGCCACCCTGACCGGCCCGGGCAAGGTCTGGATCCAGTCGCTGCCGTTCTCGCGCCTCGCGGGCCGCATGCTCAGCGCCGCCTACCAGAAGGGCGGCAGCCGCGACGAAGGCTCGGTGCTCGGCGGGCTCGGCGGCATCCTCTCGGGCGACCGCGGATTCTGAGCCCAACGTACTCGGTTGCTTCTATCGAACCAGGTTCATTCGCTTGAACCTGGTTCGGTACGTTCGGGTTATTCGCCGCGGAAGATGGCGGTGCCGCGGCTGCCGTCGGGCTTGACCCAGCCGCGGTACATGCCCGAGGTGTTGAAGGGCATGGCGATGTTGCCGTGGCGGTCGAGCGCGATGGCGCCGCCGTCGCCGCCCAGCTTCGGCACGATGCCGTTGATCACTTCCTCCGCGGCCACCGCCAGCGCGTCGCCGCGGTAGGACACGCGCGCGCAGATGTCGTGCGCAGCCGCCGAGCGGATGTAGAACTCGCCCCAGCCGGTGCCCGACACGCCGCAGCCTTCGTCGGCCCAGGTGCCGGCGCCGATGATGGGCGCGTCGCCGATGCGGCCCCATCGCTTGTTGGTCATGCCGCCGGTGGAAGTGGCCGCGGCGATGCGGCCCTGCTTGTCCAGCGCCACCGCGCCCACCGTGCCGAAATAGGTGCCGGGCGCGGCGGCGTGGCCGGCCAGCTCGCGCCGCTGCGCCTCTTCGAGCTGCTTGCGGCGGTGCGGCGTGTCGAACCAGTCCGGCGCCACCCGTTCGATCTCGGGGCGGCCGTCGGCGAATTTCTCGGCGCCGCCGGCGGCGAGCATCACGTGCGGCGAATGTTCCATCACCGCGCGCGCCAGCTTGACCGGGTTGCGCACGGTGCGCACGCCGGCCACCGCGCCGGCGCGGCGGGTGTGGCCTTCCATGATGGCGGCGTCCAGCTCGTGGCCGCCCTCGGCGTTGAACACGGCGCCCTTGCCGGCGTTGAACCAAGGCGACTCTTCCAGCACCAACACCGCCGCGCTGACCGCGTCGAGCGCGCTGCCGCCGTCGCGCAGCACGGCGTGGCCGGCGTCGAGGGCGCGGTCGAGTTCGGCGCGCACGGTCTTTTCGTCTTCCGGCGACAGCGACGCGCGTTCGATCACGCCGGCGCCGCCGTGGATGACGAGCGCGGTGGGCGGTTCGGCGGCGGCGACGGGCATGGCGGCGATTCCAAGGGCCAACAGCAGCGGACGGATCATGGCGTGGACGACCTCGACGGGAAACCAGGCCCCAGTCTACCCCTGGTGGCGCAGCGCCTCGATGGGATCGAGCCGGGCGGCCTTGCGGGCCGGGTAATAGCCGAAGAACAGGCCGGTGGCGACCGAAAAACCGGTGGCCATGCCCACCACCTGCAGGTCCAGCTGCACCGGCAGCGCGCCGAACTTGCTGGCCAGCAGCGCGCCGGCCACGCCCAGCGCGATGCCGATGGCGCCGCCGCCCAGCGAAATCAGCATGGCCTCGGCCAGGAACTGTTGCTGGATCTCGCGCGGCCCTGCGCCCACGGCCATGCGCAGGCCGATCTCGCGGATGCGTTCGGTGACCGACACCAGCATGATGTTCATGATGCCGATGCCGCCGACGATGAGCGAAATGCTGGCCACCGCGCCCAGCAGCAGCGACATCAGGCGCGTGGTCTGGGTGCGGGTGCTGACGATCTCGGCGATGTTGCGCACGGCGAAGTCGTCTTCCGCGCCGGGCGCGATGCGGTGGCGCTGGCGCAGCAGGGCGTTGAGCTCTTCCTCGACGAAGGCCAGGTCCTCGGCGCGGCCGACGCCCACCGAGATGCGCTGCACCACGTCGGCGCGGCGCGGCGCCAGCGCGGCCCCGGACACGTTCGCCGCCACCGCGGCCGCGGCGGTCGCCAGCCGGCGCCGGCCGGTTTCCAGCGGCACCAGCAGGAGGTCGTCGCTGTCCTGGCCCCAGTTGCCCTGGCCCTTGGCCTCGAGCACGCCCACCACGCGCAGCGGCACGCGCCCCATGCGGAGGGTGGCGCCGATGGGGTCGGCGTCGCCGAACAGCTCCCGCCGCACCGTCTCGCCCAGGATCACCACCTTGCTGGCGGCGCTGTAGTCGCGCGGCGTGAAGCCCTCGCCCAGCGCCAGCTGCCAGTCGTTGACCGGGAAATAATCGGCGTTCACGCCTTCCCAGCGGGTGGACCAGTTGCTCTCGGCGTACACCACCTGGCCGCCGCCGGAGACCGAGGTGGCGACGTACTGCACCTCGGCGATCTCGTCGCGTATGGCGCGCGCGTCGCCGTCGGTGAGGCTGGCCTCGCTGCCGGCGCCGCCGCGCGCGGGACCGCGCGCGGAGCCGCCGAACACCTCGAGCCGGTTCGAGCCCAGGCGCGAGATCATCTGGTCGAGCTCGGCCTGCGTGCCCTGGCCCACCGACACCATCACGATGACCGCGGCGATGCCGATGATCACGCCGAGCGCGGTCAGGATGCTGCGCAGCCAGTTGCCGCGCAGCGAGAACACCGCGGAACGCATCACGTCGGAGAGCGTCATTTTCCCTTCCCCGGGGCCTGCCACCCCTGTTCGTGCAGTTCGCCGTCGTGCATCACCACGATGCGGTCGGCGTGGTCGGCCACCGGCTGTTCGTGGGTGATGATGATGATGGTGCGGCCGCCGGCCTGCAGGCGCTCGAACAGCGCCATAATCTCCTCGCTGGTGCGCGAATCGAGCGCGCCCGTGGGTTCGTCGGCGAGCAGCAGGGGCGGCTGGTTGATCAGCGCGCGGGCGATGGCCACGCGCTGCTGCTGGCCGCCGGACAATTCGCTGGGCTTGTGCCCGGCGCGGTCGGACAGGCCCACCTGGGCGAGGGCCTCGCGCGCGCGCGGTTCGCGTTCGGCCACCGGCACGCCGGCGTAGACCAGCGGCATCATCACGTTCTCCAGCGCGGTCTGGCGCGAGAGCAGGTTAAAGCCCTGGAACACGAAGCCGATCTTCTCCAGCCGAAGCCTGGCGCGGCCGGCGGCGTCGAGGCTGGCCACGTCCACGCCGTCGCACAGGTAGGTGCCGGAGCTGGGCGTATCGAGGCAGCCGATGAGGTTCATCATCGTCGACTTGCCCGAGCCCGAGGCGCCCATGATGGCCAGGAACTCGCCGTGTTCGACCCGCAGGTCGACGCCGCGCAGCGCCACCACTTCGGCGGGCGTGCCCGGGGAATAGACCTTGCCGAGCGCGCGGGTCTCGATGAGCGGCGGGCGCGGGCTCATTGCGCCGGGCGTTCCTGGCCGGTCACCACCTGCTGGCCTTCCTCCACGCCCGAGACTTCGGTGACGGTGCCGTCGGACACGCCCAGGCGCACCGGCACGGGCTGGGGCTTGCCGTCCACCAGCACCCACAGCTGGCCGCGGCGCGCGGTGGCGAGCGTGCGCAGGCCGGCGTCCCAGCGTTCGCGCTGGCCGGCGTCGAGGCTGTCGCGGAATTCCGAGAAGCTGCGCGCCAGCGCTTCGGCCATGCGTGCGCGCATCGCCTCGGCGGAAGGCGCGCCGGCGGTGCCGCCGCCGTTGCCGCCCATCGTGGGTCCACCCTGCGCACCGGCCGCGCGCGCGG
>NZ_AVCH01000167.1 GCF_000747075.1 Arenimonas malthae CC-JY-1 | reverse complement strand
GTCATCGCCAGGGGCTTTTCCCCAGAAGGCCGGTCCCAAAAGGACCGGCCTTCGCTTTTCTGAACATCCGCTCCAAAGCCAAGCCCTCGCCCATCCGGCGGGGGCTTTTGCTTTTCCTGCGGGAAATTCGGGCTGGTTCAGGGCCGGATCGTCTGGTACATGTTTGCCTCCGGACGTTCTGCACGGAGGCTCCGTGAGCCATCGCTCCCTGTTGCTGTTGGCCCTTTGCCCATCCCTGGCGTTCGGAGCCGTTGCCTTTCCCGAAGGTCCGTTGCGATCGGACCTTGCAAAGGCCTCGCAGGCGGCGGATGGCGAGCGTCGGTATCCACTGGAGGTGTCCGTGGGGCAACTGGCCGCGGCGCCCGAGATCGGCCGGATGCTGCTGCCGGGTGTCGACGGCACTCCGGTTGAAGCCAGCAACATCCGGGTTGAGGAGCGGGCGGACGGACTTCGCGCCTGGACCGGCAGCGTCGAAACCGACGCCGGCCGGCAATCCGCCGTCATTGTTTTCGGCACCTCAGCCGCCTTTGGCCTGATCCCACAGCGCAGCGGGCCACCCCTTCGAATCGAAACGCAGGCTGGAGCGACCTGGCTGGTCGAAGGCCAGTCCACCTTGCCCGTCCCCGGCTCGCCGGATTTCGCACTGCCACCGCCGCCCGATGCCGCCGGTCGTGCACTCCGGGCCAAGCAGCAGGCGTTGAAGGCCGATGGCATCCAGCAGGTGGATGTCGTCGTGATGTACAACGGCGAGCTCGTCGCCGTCATGGGCTCCAACGAAGCGGTCCTCACGCGCATCGCGTACCTCGAAACAATCACCAACCAGGCCTACGTGGACAGCAATGTCGGGCTGCGCGTCCGCGTGGTTGCCGCCCAGCTGGTGGACTACGCGCTACGCAATGACAACAGCGACGCGCTGAGCGAGATCACCGACAGTGTTTCCTTGCCCATCCGCGTCGAAGCGCTGCGCCTGCGTGACCAGTACGGCGCCGACCTGGTCAAGCTGATGCGCAACTTCGACCGCACCACCCAAACCAGCTGCGGAGTCGGCTGGATCGGCGGCTACCATGGCGCGCCCTTCACCCAGCAGTATGGCTTTTCGGTGACCAGCGATCGCGGCTTCCGGAACGACAACTGCGGCGAGTGGACCTTCGCCCATGAGCTCGGCCACAACATGGGTGGCCACCACGACACCGAAACCTCCGAAGGCGACTACGGCGCCTACCTGTATTCCCGCGGATACCGCCGCACCGTTGACCAGAGCGCCGGCTTCGCCACCGTCATGGCCTACATCCAGGCGCCACAGGTGCGGATCGGCCGCTTCTCGAACCCGCGGCTGGCGTCATGCCTCTCGCTGCCCTGCGGCGACGCCGCCGAGGCGGACAACGCGCGGGGCTTTTCCGAGGCGGCCCCCGCCATCGCCGCTATCACGCCGGCCGTGGCGCAGGATGGCCGGCCGACCGTCCGCGTCGACGACGCCAGCATCACCGAAGGCAACAGCGGCCGACGCGCCCTGCGCTTCGGCATCCACCTGAGCACGGGCGCGCACGCCGGCGTGACGCTCCAGCTCGCCACCGCGGATGGTTCCGCGGGCCGCGCGGACTACATCGCCGGAAGCGCCACGTTGCTCATCCCGGCGGGCCAGTCACAGGCCACGTTCGACATCGACGTTCGCGGCGACACCATCGCCGAGCGCGACGAAGTGTTCGCGCTCAACATCCTTTCCGCAAGCAACGCCCGCATCGTCGACGGCCAGGGCGTCGGCACCATCCTCAACGACGAGCCGCTGCCGGTGTTGAACGTCGGCGACGTCGAGGTTACCGAGGGTGATTCCGGCGCGGCGCAGGCGACCTTCACGGCCACGCTCACCCAAGCCTCGAACACCGCGGTCACCTTCGACGCCAAGAGCACCAACTTCGCCCCGGCGCCCGACACCGCCACCGCCGGCACGGACTTCGAAGTGGTCTTCCTGCAGGGCCTGCGGATCGAGCCGGGGCAGACCTCGGTGCAATTCAGCATCCCGGTCATCGGCGACACCGAGGTGGAGCAGGACGAGATTTTCCTGCTCATGATCAGCAACGTCACCGGCGCCGCCACCGACGACATCTTCGGCTGGGGCACGATCCTCGATGACGACGGCGAAGGCGGCAGCGCGCCGATCCTCTCGATTGCCGACGCCAGCGTGCAGGAAGGCAACGCAGGCACGCGCGATCTGGTGTTGCCGGTCACGCTGAGCGCACCGGCCAATGGCGACGTGGGCTTCAGCCTGTCCACGCAGGACGGCACGGCGGTGGCGGGACAGGACTACGCTGTGCCCCCGGCCACCACCGTGGTCATCCCGGCCGGCCAGGTGTCCGCCGAGGCGCGCGTGTCCGTCATCGGCGACACCCTGGACGAGGCCGATGAGTTCTTCCTCGTGCGCCTTGCCAACATCACCGGTGCCAGTGCCGGCGTCATCACCGCGAACGGACGCATCCTCGACGATGACGGCAGCGCCGGCACGCCGCCGCTGGTGGCCCGCGACGACCGTTTCGTGTTGCGCGAGGGCAGTGGCGCCACGCGGCTGGGCGTGATCGCCAACGACGTGGCCACCGCCGCACGGCTCGCCGGCGGCAGCCTCGCGCTGTCGACGACGGTGCCCGGCGGCACCGTCTCCATCGACACCGCCGGAACGCCGGCTACCGCGGCCGACGACGCGCTGGTCTATACGCCCCGCGCCGGGGAAACCGGAGACGACGCTTTCGGCTATCGCCTCTGCGAAGGCTCCGGCCGCTGCACCGAAGGGCTGGTGCAGGTGGTGCGCCGCCCGCTCACCGACGTGGCCATCGAAACCCGCACCGGCGAGGGCTTCGCCGATCTTGAGTTGTCGGGCCTGCCGCCCCTGCCCGATGCCCGCATCCAGGCGATGAACGGCAGCCGCGTCGCCACCGCCGCACTCGACCTCGGGCAGGACCCGACGCCGGAGTCCCCCTGGGACCTGGGCGGCGCAGGCACCGACTTCGCGCTCAACACGCTCCTTCCGAATTCGCAGTTGGGCGGAGGCTTCAACGGCCAGCAAGTCGACACCCGCCGCCGCGTGCTTGCCGACGCCCGCTCCAGTTCGGGCGGTGACATCGACCTTTACCTGGGCATCGACGCGAACCGCAACGGCCGGCCGGACCCAGAGGAAGTGCGCTGCACGAGCGCCATGTCGCCGGACATCGAGCGCTGCGAACTGGCCACCACCGTGCTCGCCAACGGCAGCGTCGACTACTGGGCGATGCTGCACAGCCGTTCCGGCGCCGCGCAGCTGGCGAGCCTGGAGCGGTTCGAATTCCAGCTCGAATCCGCCGACGGCGGCCGCCTCACCGCCACGGGGCCGGGCCATCTGGCGGCGGGAGAAGCCTTCCCCGCCAGGGTGTCCTGGCTGGTGCCGGACTACCTGCCGGGCCAGCCGGCGGCGGCCTACCTTTCGGTGCAAGCCGGTCCCGACCAGCCGCGGCGGCTGGTGCCCGTGCGGGTGGACCGCGTCGATCCCATCGCCGGACCGACGCCGTTGTGGTCCGCCGCCTATTTCGCGCTGCCGCCCGGCGCGGCGGCCGACCGGGTCTATGTCGACGTGCCGGAAGGCGCCACCGGCCTGACCATCCGCACCGACAGCACCGCGCCGCTGGATCTCTACCTGGCCAAGGCCAACAGCCCCGACGGCGGCCTGGTGCCGGCGGCGCCGCCGCGGGTCCAGGCCCAGCGATCCTGGCAGGGCCTGGCCGGGTTGCGCTGGCTGTCCGTGCCCGGCGCCGAGCTGAGCCCTGGCCGCTGGTACCTCACGCCGGTCAATCCCGGCGCCAGCTTCCAGCGCCCGAACCTGAGCGTCGTGGTCGAAGGCGCGCCGCGCCTGCCCACGCCCGGCTCCTATTACAACCCCGACCGCGGCGGCCACGGCCTGTTCGTCTACCCGGCCGGCAACCAGTGGGCAGGGCTCTGGTACACCTACCTGCAGGACGGCACGCCCACCTGGTACTACCTGCAGAACACGGCGCCGCAGCCCGGCGAAACGCGCTGGTACAGCCCCATCATGCGGGCCGCCTGGAACGGCTCCGCCAACGTGCTCACCAGCGTGGGCTTCGCCTCCCTGACCGCCACCGCCGAGGGCGAGGTGCTCTACACCTATTTGCTGGACGGCGAGTCCGGCTCCGAGCGCATGGTGGTGTTCGGCGCCGGTTGTCCGACGCTGGCCGGCGTCCCGGTGGACGCCAGTTCGCACTGGTTCGATCCTGCCCGGGCCGGCACGGGCTACAGCGTGCAGCTGTTCCCCGACTACGAGTTCTACGCCGCGTTCGTCTATGACGCCCGCGGCGTGCCCCGTTTCCTAACCGCCGAAAGCCCGCGCTTCGCGGGCGCCGACGCCGTGCTCCCGCTCGAGCAGCTAACGGGCTTTTGCCCGCTGTGCGAGCGCACGGGGGCTCCGGCCCGGGCCGAAATCGGCACCCTGAGGCGGCGTTTCGCCGGGGGCGGACTGGCCGGATTCGAGCTCGATGGCCTGTTCACCGGCGGCGTGCCGGGGGCCTGGACGGGCAATGACGCCGTCCAGTTGCTTGGTGGCCCGGGCACGACCCAGGGATGTCCCGTACAATAGGCGCCGCAGGGGCCTGAAAAATACCGGATTTGCCGCTTTTGGCCCTTGAGAAGGGCCGATGCGGCCGCGTATAATTTTGGCCCCACGCCCGGGGCCTTTTTCCCGGGCCCGTTTGGATCCACCCGTGTCCCGAACCCCTGTTGCCGGAACCCGCCTGGCGCGCCACACCGTGCTGGCCCAAGTGGTGACCGGGGTGGCTGTCGCTGTCGTCGCCGGGCTCCTGTCCGGGCCGAAGGCCGCGCTGGCGGCGGGCATTGGGGCGGCCGCGGTCGTGCTGGGCTCGGTCCTGATGGGCCAGGCGCTGCTCGGCGGCGGGGTCCAGTCGGCAACGGGCGCCCTCGGGCGGCTGCTGCTGGGGATGGTGGGAAAGTGGGTGCTGGTCGCCGCCGTGTTCGTGCTGGCGATAGGCATCTTGAAGTTGCCGGCCCTGCCGTTGGTCGCGGGGTTGGCATTCGCCTTCGCCGCCTCCGCGGTGGCGGCGGTGACGGCACGTTGAATCAACCCAAGGTTGGACGCAATGGCTAGCGAAGCCGAACTCACCCCGACGAGCTACATCCAGCACCACCTCCAGAACCTCACCATCACGGTGGGCGAGGGCGGCTTCTGGACGATCAATGCCGACACCCTGATCATGGCGCTGCTGATGGGCCTGCTGATGGTGTTCGGCTTCTGGATGGCCACCCGCCGCGCCACCTCGGGCGTGCCGGGCAAGTGGCAGGCCTTCGTCGAGATCGTGCTCGAGTTCGTCGACCAGCAGGCCCGCGACGCCTACCCGGGCCGCAGCAAGCTCGTCACCCCGATCGCCATCACCCTGTTCTGCTGGATCCTGATGATGAACTTCATCAAGATGATCCCGGCCGACTTCTTCGCCATCCCGCTGCACGCCCTCGGCGTGAACTACTGGAAGCCGGTGCCGACCGCCGACGTGAACGCCACGCTCGGCATGTCGTTCAGCGTGTTCTTCCTGATGATCTTCTTCGCGCTGCGCGCCAAGGGCCTGGGCGGCTTCGTCCACGAGTTCTTCACCGCGCCGTTCGGTCCGTGGATGTTCCCGGCCAACATCCTGCTCAACATCGTCGAGCTGGTCAGCAAGCCGGTTTCGCTGGCCATGCGACTGTTCGGCAACATGTACGGCGGCGAGATCGTGTTCCTCCTGATCTGGGTGCTTGGCGGCGTGGGTATCGCCGGCGCCATCGCGGCGGGCGTGTTCGGCCTCGGCTGGATGCTGTTCCACCTGCTCGTGATCCCGCTGCAGGCCTTCATCTTCATGATGCTCTCGATCGTGTACCTGAGCCTCATGGAAGAGCATCACTAAATCGTTTCAGCTCCAAACCCATCCTTTCCACCAGTAAATCCGCTCGGAGAATCACCATGGAAGCTCTCGCCCTCCTCGCCAACGTGCAGGCCTCGACCATCCTGGCCATCGGCATCATGATCGGCCTCGCCGCGCTGGGCGCCGGCCTGGGCCTGGCCATCATGGCCGGCAAGTTCCTCGAGTCCGCCGCCCGCCAGCCGGAGCTGATCCCGGTGCTGCAGGTCCGCATGTTCATCACCGCCGGCCTGATCGACGCTGCGTTCATCATCACCGTCGCCGTCGGCCTGATGTTCGCCTTCGCGAACCCGCTGATCGGCGAGTTCGTCTCGCGCCTGGGTTAATCCCACGCCCGAACCCGCGCCCGGCGTCATGCCGGGCCGGGTTGCCGTGCAAGGGCCCGCAAGGGCCCAGGTAGACACCGGATAGAGCGCAGCCATGAACATCAATGCAACCCTGATCGCCCAGGCGCTGGCCTTCGCCGGCCTCATCTGGATCATCGCGACCAAGATCTGGCCGCCGCTGCTGGCTGCCATCGAAGAGCGCCAGAAGAAGATCGCCGAGGGCCTGGCCGCTGCCGACCGCAGCAAGAAGGACCTGGCCCAGGCCGAGGAGAAGGTCAACGAGGTCCTGCGCGAAGCCCGCGCCAAGGCCAACGAGATCATCGCCCAGGCCGAAGCCCGCCGCGCCCAGATCATCGACCTGGCGAAGGACGAGGCC
Source organism: Arenimonas malthae CC-JY-1 (assembly GCF_000747075.1). Classification (GTDB taxonomy): domain Bacteria; phylum Pseudomonadota; class Gammaproteobacteria; order Xanthomonadales; family Xanthomonadaceae; genus Arenimonas; species Arenimonas malthae. The sequence continues at coordinate 19,492 of NZ_AVCH01000167.1, read as the reverse complement.
ATCACGGAAGCCAAGCGCATCCGCCTGCAGGCCGAGGCCGAGATCGGCGCCGCCGCCACCCGTGCCAAGGAAGAGCTGCGCCACCAGGTCGCCGCCCTCGCCGTGGCCGGTGCCGAGCGCCTGATCCGCAAGGAGATCGACGGCAACGCCCACAAGGCGCTGCTCGACGAGCTCGCCGCCGACATCTGATCCGGACGCCGCCATGAGCCAAGCCATCACCCTCGCCCGTCCCTACGCCCGCGCCGCCTTCCAGCTGGCCCAGGCGCAGGGCGCGCTGCCCAAGTGGTCGGGCCTGCTGGGCTTCGCCGCCCAGGTCGCGGCGCACCCGGAGGTCCAGGCCCTGATCGGCCACCCCCGCGTGACCGCCGCCGACCTCGCCAAGCTCGTGCTGCCCCAGGGCGAGGTGGATCCGGCCTTCCAGCGTTTCGTCGACGTCCTGGCGGCCAACCGCCGCCTGGGCCTGCTGCCGGAAATCGCCGGCCTCTACGACCAGCTCCGTGCCGAGGCCGAGCAGGTGGTGAAGGCGACGGTGACCTCGGCCACGGCCCTCGACGCCGCCGCCATCGCGCAGCTCACCGCGTCGCTCAAGCGCCGCTTCGGCCGCGAGGTCGAAGTGGCCACCGCCGTCGACCCCGCCCTGATCGGCGGCGCCGTGGTGGACGCCGGTGGCGTGGTCATCGACGGCTCGATCCGCACCAAGCTGGCGCGCCTCGGGGCGGCGCTGGCGAACTGATCCGATTTTCCTTTGAACCAAGCGCCGGCCCCGGCCGGACGACCCAGGGACATACCCATGCAGACGCTCAACCCGTCCGAAATCAGTGAACTGATCAAGGCCCGCATCGAATCGGTCGCCCTGTCGGCCGAGGCCCGCAACGAAGGCACCGTCACCTCGGTGTCCGACGGCATCGTGCGCATCCACGGCCTGGCCGACGTGATGCAGGGCGAGATGATCGAGCTGCCGAACGCCACCTTCGCGCTGGCGCTGAACCTCGAGCGCGACTCGGTCGGCGCCGTGGTGCTGGGTGACTACGAGCACCTGCGCGAAGGCGACGTCGCCAAGACCACCGCCCGCATCCTCGAAGTGCCGGTCGGCCCCGAGCTGCTGGGCCGCGTCGTCAACGCCCTGGGCGAGCCGATCGACGGCAAGGGCGCCATCAATGCCAAGCTGACCTCGCCGGTCGAGCGCGTGGCCCCGGGCGTCATCTGGCGCCAGTCGGTGGCCCAGCCGGTGCAGACCGGTTACAAGTCGGTCGACAGCATGATCCCGATCGGCCGCGGCCAGCGCGAGCTGATCATCGGCGACCGCCAGACCGGCAAGACCGCCCTGGCGATCGACGCGATCATCAACCAGAAGGGCTCGGGCGTTAAGTGCGTCTACGTCGCCATCGGCCAGAAGAACTCCACCATCGCCAACATCGTGCGCAAGCTCGAGGAACACGGCGCGATGGCCTACACCACCGTCGTGGCCGCCTCGGCCGCCGAGTCGGCCGCGATGCAGTACATCGCGCCGTACGCCGGCTGCGCCATGGGCGAGTACTTCATGGACCGCGGCCAGGACGCCCTGATCGTGTACGACGACCTGTCCAAGCAGGCCGTCGCCTACCGCCAGATCTCGCTGCTGCTGCGCCGCCCGCCGGGTCGCGAAGCCTACCCCGGCGACGTGTTCTACCTGCACTCGCGCCTGCTCGAGCGCGCGGCCCGCGTGTCGGCCGAATACGTCGAGAAGTTCACCAACGGCGAAGTGAAGGGCCAGACCGGCTCGCTCACCGCGCTGCCGATCATCGAAACCCAGGCGGGTGACGTCTCGGCCTTCGTGCCGACCAACGTGATCTCGATCACCGACGGCCAGATCTTCCTCGAGACCGACCTGTTCAACGCCGGCATCCGCCCGGCCGTGAACGCCGGCATCTCGGTGTCGCGCGTCGGTGGCGCCGCCCAGACCAACATCATGAAGAAGCTGTCGGGCGGCATCCGCATCTCGCTGGCCCAGTACCGCGAGCTGGCGGCGTTCGCCCAGTTCGCCTCGGACCTCGACGAAGCCACCCGCAAGCAGCTCGAGCGCGGCCAGCGCGTCACCGAGCTGATGAAGCAGAAGCAGTACGCGCCGATGTCGATCGCCCAGATGGCGCTGTCGATCTACGCCGTGAACGAGGGCTACCTCGACGACGTGCCGCTGAACAAGGTCCTGGCCTTCGAAGCCGGCCTGCACGCCCACCTGACCAACACCCAGGGCGCGCTGGAGAAGAAGATCGTCGAGACCGGCGCCTGGGACAAGGACATCGAGGCCACGTTCAAGCAGATCGTGTCCGAGTTCAAGACCACCGGCGCCTGGTAAGGCCGGCAACTTGACCACGAGCGGCGCGCCCACCGGCGCGCCTCCGTCGAAGCAAAGAACCTAGCGAGCAGAGCATGGCAGGCGGCAGGGAAATCAAGACCAAGATCAAGAGCGTGCAGAACACCCGCAAGGTGACGCGCGCGCTCGAGATGGTCTCGGCGTCGAAGATCCGCAAGGCCCAGGACCGCATGAAGGCGTCGCGTCCGTACGCGCGCCTGATGCGCCAGGTCATCGGCCACATCGCCCAGGCCAACACCGAGTACGTGCACCCGTTCATGGCCTCGCGCGAGCAGGTCAAGCGCGTGGGCTACGTCATCGTCTCCACCGACCGCGGCCTCTGCGGCGGCCTGAACTCGCAGATGTTCCGCCGCATCCTGGCGGACATGCGCGCCTGGCAGGAGAAGGGCGTCGACGTGGACGTGGTCTGCGTCGGCCAGAAGGCGTCGGTGTTCTTCCGCCGCCTGAAGGTGAACATGGTCGGCTCGGTCACCCACCTGGGCGAGAAGCCCGAAGTGGCGCAGCTGGTCGGCGTGATCAAGGTGATGCTCGACGGCTACGCCGCCGGCAGCCTGGACCGCGTGTTCCTCTGCTACAACGACTTCGTCAACACCATGGTCCAGCGCGCGACGCAGGACCAGCTCCTGCCGCTGCCCGCTCCCGAGAAGCTCGAGAGCAAGCACGACTGGGACTACCTCTACGAACCCGACGCCGCCTCGGTGCTCGACCAGGTCATGACCCGCTACGTCGAGTCGCTGGTCTACCAGGCGGTGCTCGAAAACCTCGCCTCCGAGCATGCGGCGCGCATGGTGGCCATGAAGGCCGCCTCCGACAACGCGACCAAGCTGATCGGCACGCTGAACCTGATCTACAACAAGGCGCGCCAGGCGGCGATCACCCAGGAAATCTCCGAAATCGTCGGTGGCGCCGCGGCAGTCTGACGCAGCGCCCCAACCCAGTATCAGAACCGAGGAAACAGCAATGAGCCAGGGCAAGGTTGTTCAGATCATCGGCGCCGTCGTCGACGTCGAGTTCCCGCGCGCCGACGTGCCGAAGGTGTACGACGCGCTGAAGGTCGAAGGCACCGAGATCACCCTCGAGGTGCAGCAGCAGCTGGGCGACGGCATCGTGCGCACCATCGCGCTCGGCTCCACCGACGGCCTCAAGCGCAACCTGGTCGCCGTCAACACCGGCAAGGCCATCTCCGTGCCGGTCGGCAAGGAAACCCTGGGCCGCATCATGGACGTGCTCGGCCGCCCGATCGACGAAGCCGGCCCGGTCGCCACCAAGGACCATTGGGAAATCCACCGTTCCGCGCCGTCGTACGAGGACCAGTCCTCGGCCAACGAGCTGCTCGAGACCGGCATCAAGGTGATCGACCTGATGTGCCCGTTCGCCAAGGGCGGCAAGGTCGGCCTGTTCGGCGGCGCCGGCGTCGGCAAGACCGTGAACATGATGGAGCTCATCAACAACATCGCCAAGCAGCACGCGGGTCTCTCCGTGTTCGCCGGCGTGGGCGAGCGTACCCGCGAGGGCAACGACTTCTACCACGAGATGAAGGACTCCAACGTCCTCGACAAGGTGGCGATGGTGTACGGCCAGATGAACGAGCCGCCGGGCAACCGCCTGCGCGTCGCGCTGACCGGCCTGACCATGGCCGAGTACTTCCGCGACGACATCGACCCGGCCACCGGCAAGGGCCGTGACATCCTGTTCTTCGTCGACAACATCTACCGCTACACCCTGGCCGGTACCGAAGTGTCGGCGCTGCTGGGCCGTATGCCGTCGGCCGTGGGTTACCAGCCGACCCTGGCCGAGGAAATGGGCGTGCTGCAGGAGCGCATCACCTCGACCAAGACCGGCTCGATCACCTCGATCCAGGCCGTGTACGTGCCCGCGGACGACCTGACCGACCCGTCGCCGGCCACCACCTTCGCCCACCTCGACGCCACCGTCGTGCTGTCGCGCAACATCGCCTCGCTGGGCATCTACCCGGCCGTCGACCCGCTCGACTCCACCTCGCGCCAGCTCGACCCGAACGTGATCGGCAACGAGCACTACGACACCGCGCGCAAGGTCCAGGCCACGCTCCAGAAGTACAAGGAGCTCAAGGACATCATCGCCATCCTGGGCATGGACGAGCTGTCGGAAGAGGACAAGCAGGTCGTGGCGCGCGCCCGCAAGGCCGAGCGCTTCTTCTCGCAGCCCTTCCACGTGGCCGAGGTCTTCACCGGCTCCCCGGGCAAGTACGTCACGCTCAAGGAAACCATCCGCGGCTTCCGCATGATCGTCGACGGCGAGTGCGACCACCTGCCGGAGCAGGCGTTCTACATGGTCGGCGGCATCGACGAGGCCTTCGAGAAGGCCAAGAAGATGGGCGTCGCTGCCTAAGCAGCGCCCTCTCCCCAGCCCTCTCCCGCACGCGGGAGAGGGAGCAAATCCAGGGAAACAAACATGGCATCCACGATCCGTTGCGACATCGTCAGCGCCGAGGAAGAAATCTTCCGCGGCGACGTCCAGATGGTCGTCGCCACCGGCGAGCTGGGCGAGCTGGGCATCGCGCCCAAGCACGCCCCGCTGATCACCCGCCTCAAGCCGGGCCAGGTGCGCGTCATCCTCGCCAATGGCGAGGAGCAGTTCTTCTACGTCTCCGGCGGCATCCTCGAGGTGCAGCCGCAGGTGGTGACCGTGCTGACCGACACCGCGATCCGCGCCGCCGACCTCGACGAGGCCAAGGCCAAGGAAGCCAAGGCCGAAGCCGAGCGCATCCTGGCCAATCGCGGCGAAGCGATGGAAATCGCCGAGGCGCAGGCCAAGCTGGCCGAGGCCCTGGCCCAGCTGCAGGCCCTCGAGCGCCTGCGCAAGAACCTCAAGCACTGACCCGCGGCGCAAGCCGCAGGCCACGAAAACGCCGGCCCCGTGCCGGCGTTTTCGTTTCCGGGAACTCGTCCGGCTGGCGGCGCGCCGCGCCCGCGCCGATACTAGGCCGACGGAGGAACCTATGAGCCATGCCCTGCACGTGATCATCCTCGCCGCCGGCGAGGGCAAGCGGATGAAGTCGCGCACCCCCAAGGTGCTGCAGCGCATCGCCGGGCGGCCCATGCTGGCGCACGTCATCGACGCCGCCCGTGCCCTCCGCGCCGCCGGCATCCACGTGGTCTATGGCCACGGCGGCGACCAGGTTCGCGCCGCTTTCGCCGACCAGGCCGACCTGCGCTGGGCCGAACAGGCCGAGCAGCTGGGCACCGGCCATGCCGTGCAGCAGGCCATGCCGGGAGTGCCGGAGGCCGCGCGCGTGCTGGTGCTCTACGCCGACGTGCCGCTGATCACCGTCGCCACACTGCGCCGGCTGCTGGAAGCCGCCACCGACCGCGCCGCCGTGCTCACGGAAACCCTGGCCGACCCGACCGGCTATGGCCGCATCCTGCTCGACGGCAACGGCCACGTGCAGGCCATCGTCGAACACAAGGACGCCGACGAAGCCCAGCGCGCCGTTCGCCTGGTCAACACCGGCGTGGTGGCCGCGCCTGCGTCCGACCTGCGCCGCTGGCTGGGCCAGCTGCGCAACGACAATGCCCAGGGCGAGTACTACCTCACCGACATCTTCGCCATGGCGCGCCGCGACGGCCGCGCCGCCGCGCACACCGCCTGCGACGTCGCCGGCGAGGCCGAGGGCGCCAACGACCCGTTGCAGCTGGCCCGCCTCGAGCGCGCATTCCAGCGCCGCGCCGCGGAAACGCTGATGTGCGCCGGCGTGCGCTTCGCCGACCCGTCGCGCTACGACCAGCGCGGCAGCGTCGAAGCGGGCATGGACGTCGAAATCGACGCTAACGTCGTGCTCGAAGGTCGCGTGGTGCTCGGCGACGGCGTGCGCATCGGCCCCTTCTGCCGGCTGCGCGACGTGGTGCTGGGCGCCGGCACCGTGGTGGCCGCGCACAGCGACCTCGAAGGCGTGGTGGCGGGCGAGGCCTGCACCATCGGTCCCTTCGCACGCCTGCGACCGGGCACCGAGCTGGCCGAGGGCGTGCACATCGGCAACTTCGTCGAAACCAAGAAATCCCGGCTGGGCGCGGGCAGCAAGGCCAACCACCTGAGCTACCTCGGCGACGCCGAGATCGGCAGCCGGGTGAACATCGGCGCCGGCACCATCACCTGCAACTACGACGGCGTGAACAAGTTCGTGACCACCATCGGCGACGGCGCTTTCGTCGGTTCGAATTCGTCGCTGGTGGCGCCCGTGGAGATCGGCGCGGAGGCTACCATCGGCGCCGGCAGCGTCATCAGCAAGCCCGCGCCGGCGGGCAAGCTCACCGTCGCGCGGGGTCGCCAGGTGACCGTCGACGGCTGGCAGCGTCCCAGGAAACGCTGAGCGCCGGCGCTTGGTTTTCTGCAGGAGCTGCTTCAGCCGCGAAGCTTTTCGCGAAGGGCTTCGCGGCTGAGGCCGCTCCTACAGAGGCGTCAGGGCAGGGTGGACTCGGAGACGGGCAGCACCATGGCCACCGCCAGGCCGCCGCCTTCGCGGTTGTTGAGGCTGATGCGGCCGCCGTGCGCTTCGGCGATCTCGCGCGCCAGCGCCAGGCCCAGGCCGGTGCCGCTGCGCTTGGTCGAATAAAAGGGCACCAGCGCGTTCGCCAGCACCGCCTCGCTCATGCCGGTGCCGCGGTCCATCACCTCGATGCGCAGCAGGCCCGGCGTGCGCCGCACCCGCAGCGCAACCTGATCCGGCGCCGAGCCCGATTCGTGGGCATTCTTCAGCAGGTTCAGCAGCGCCTGCTCCATCTGCGGCACGTCCACGCGCACCGGTTCCTCGGGCAGCGGTCCGTCCACCGTGAAATCGATCTGGCTGCGCAGCCGGTCCACCAGCAGCGGCCAGGCCGTGGCCTCGAGCCGCGGCGATGGCAGCTTGGCGAAGCGCGCATAACCGCGGATGAAACCCTCGAGGTGGCGCGCGCGCTCCTCGATCATGCCGAAGATGGCTTCGAGCCGTTCCGTCTGCCCGCGCCGGGTGAGCTCGGCGCCGGAGTGCGCCAGCGACGCCACCGGCGCCAGCGAATTGTTGAGCTCGTGGCTGATGACGCGGATCACCTTCTTCCAGGTCTGCACTTCCTGGCGACGCAGCTCGGTGGTGAGCTGGCGCAGCAGCACCAGTTCATGCGGCCGGCCGTTGAGCCGGAAGCCGCGGCGGGCGAGGTGGTAGACCTCCTCCTCGTCGCCTTCGCCCACCGAAAACAGGCCGTCGCCGCCGCGGTCCATGGCGTCCTGCAGGGCCGGCGCGGCGGCGCGCACCAGCGCGTCCATCGCCAGGCCCTCGATCTTGCGGCCGTCGTTGAGCAGGCGCCGCGCGGCCAGGTTGGCGTAGACCACGTGGCCGCCCTCGGCCACCAGCACCATGGCCACCGGCGTGTTCTGCACCATGGTGTCGAGCAGAAGTTCGCGCTGAACCAGGCTCAGGCGTTGTTCGCGCAGCACGCCGCCAAGCTCGTTGTGGGCGGCCACCAGGTCGCCGAGTTCGTCGCGATGGCGCCAGCGCAGGCCGAAGCTGAAGTCGCCATCGCGGTAGCTCAGGGCCGTTCCCGCCAGCGCACGGAACAGCGAGAGCGCCGGCCGCGCGAGGCGGCGCATCAGCCACATCGACAGCAGCAGCGCCGCCAGCACGGCGATGCAGCCGGCGAGCAGGCGGTTGCCCAGCCACTCGGAAAGCGCCAACGCCAGCAACACCGCCGCCGTGGCGACGCCCGCACTGGCCAGTGCGAGCGTCCCGGCGATCGAGCGGCGCCCTGGCATCGGCCTCAGGTCCGGGCGATGCCCAGCCGTTCCATGCGCCGGTACAGCGCCTGGCGGCTGAGGCCGAGGTCGGCCGCCGCCTGGGCCACGATGCCGCCGGCACGTGCGAGTGCCTGTTCGATGCTGGCGCGGTCGAGCTCGGGGTCGGCGTTGGCGGCGGTGGGCACCGGTGTCACCGGCAGGCCCAGGTCGCCGGCGCCGATCTCGGGGCCGGGGCTGAGCAGGCAGGCCCGCTGCATCACGTTCTTGAGCTCGCGCACGTGGCCGGGCCAGGTATGGCGCAGCAGCGCATGCACGGCGCCGTCGGAAAGCTTCTTGCCCGGCTGCAGGAAGGCGTTGGCCAGCGGCAGGATGTCGCGCGGGCGCTCCACCAGCGGCGGGACGCGGATTTCGATGACGTTGAGCCGGTAGTAAAGGTCCTCGCGGAACCGGCCCTCGCGGATCATCGCCGGCAGGTCGGCGTTGGTGGCGCTGATCACGCGCACCTTGACCTGCTTCTCGCGGTTCGAGCCCAGGCGCGAGAAGCGGCCGGTTTCGAGCACGCGCAGCAACTTCATCTGGCCCTCGGGCGGCAGGTTGCCGATTTCATCGAGGAACAGCGTGCCGCCGTCGGCGGCCTCGAACTTGCCCTCGCGTGCCTTGCCGGCACCGGTGTAGGCGCCGGCTTCGGTGCCGAACAGCTCGGCTTCGATCAGCTCCGACGGCAGGGCGCCGCAGTTGAGCGTCACGAACGGGCCGTCCTTCACCGCCGAGTTGGCCTGCAGGATGGCGGCGATCTTGTCCTTGCCCGCGCCGTTCGGGCCCGTCACCAGTACTGGCACGTCGGCGCGCGCCACCTGGGTGGCCAGGCACAGCACGCGCTCCATCGCCGGGTCGGCCCAGACCAGGCCACACAGGTCGAACTGCGCCTCCAGGTCCTTGCGCTGGCGCTGGTCGCGGGTGGCGCACTGCGCCAGCGCGCGGCTGGCCTGGCCGAGTTCGAGCAGGTTGGCCACGGTGGCCAGCAGCTTGCGGTCGTCCCAGGGCTTGGCCAGGTAGTCGGCGGCGCCGGCCTTCACCAGGTCCACCGCCGACGAGAGGTGCGTCCAGGCCGTGAGCAGGATCACCGGCAGGTCGGGGTGTTCGGCGCGGATGGCCTTGAACAGCGCCTCGCCTTCCTCGCCCGAGGTGGTGTCCTCGGTGAAGTTCATGTCCTGGATGACCAGGTCCACCGGCTGCCGCCGGAGCAGGGCCAGGCCCTCCTCCGGCGACGTGGCGCAGACCGTGCGGTAGTCGTGCAGCGAAAACAGCACTTCCAGCGCGGCGGCCACCGACGGATTGTCGTCGATGACCAGCAGGGTGGCGTTCGGGCTTGGCGGCATGGTCCTAGCCTACCTTCAGGCCGTGCGCGTGGCGATGGCCGGCGGCACCGCCGCGGCGCGCCAGGCCGGGCCCAGCACCGCCAGCAGGCCCAGGGCCCACATCACGGCCATGGTCATGCCCAGGTAGGCCACGGGTAGGCGCGGGATTTCCAGCTCGGTGACCAGGAAGTTGTTCAGGGCCAGGGCCAGCACCACGCCGGCCAGGATGCCGCCGGTGGTGATGAGCACGTTCTCGACCAGGAAGTAGCGCAGGATGTCCGACTTGCGGGCGCCGATGGCGCGGCGCACGCCGATCTGCTTGCGGCGCTGGTTCACCCACAGGCTGGCCATGCCGACGATGCCCGAGGCGGTGATCATCAGCAGGAAGGCGGTGACGGCGATCAGCAGGCCGGCCATCAGCTTCTCGCCGGCGTAGCGGATGTCGCGGATTTCCGACAGGGTGCGGTTGCTCAGCAGCACGCGGTCGTTGCCCAGCGAGAGCAGCTTCTTCTCCACCTCGGCCATCACCTGGGCCTGGCGGCCCGGCTCGGTGCGCACCGAATAGCGGGTGAAGGGATCCAGCAGGCGCAGCGGCAGGATCAGGCTGTACTCCGCATCGGCGTTGGTGGTGGCCCAGGGCGTCTGCAGGCGCTCGACCACGCCGACGATCTGCACGCTGTTGCCGTCGGCGCCGCCGGTGCCCAGGAACAGGGTCTTGCCCAGCACCGAGTCCTCGTCCGGCCACAGCTCGCGGGCCAGCGCCTGGGTGATGATCGCCACTTCGGGCGAGTTGCGGTCCACCTGCGGATTCGACTCCACCACTTCCTCGGGCAGGAAGTCGCGGCCTTCCACCAGGGTCAACCCGAAGGTCTCGACCATGGATTCGCCGCTGAAGTACTGCCCGGCGGCGATCTGGGAGTTGGTCTGCTCGGCCGAGGTGGACAGACCGCCGATGTTCCAGCCGGAGCGGCCCAGCGGCACCTGGTTGGTCCAGGCTGCCGAGACCACGCCCGGGATGGAGCGGATGGCCTCCAGGTCGCGCATCTGCATGCCGCGGATGTCGGCGATCTGGCGGAACGGGTACAGGCGCACCTCGGCCACGTTGGCCTCGTCGGCGCCGCTGGGGCGGGCCGCCGTGGCCAGGCGGTCCTGGATGATGTAGACCGCGTTGCAGACGATGGCCAGGGTCAGGGCGACCTGGGCGGCGATCAGCAGCGGCGCGGTCTTGTTGCGCATCAGCGCGGAGAAGATCGGGCGGATTTCCATGGCGTTCCCCTTACTGGCTCTTGAGCTGGATGGCGGGCACGACCTGGCAGGCGCGCCAGGTGGGCAGCAGCCCCGCGACGATGGCGGCGACCACCGACACCGTGACGGCGATGGCCATCATCGGCACGTCGAGGTGGGTCAGCTGCGCCAGTCCCTGGTTGAAGCCGCGGATGAAGGCCAGCGCGCCCATCGTCAGGCCGATGCCGACGCCGGCGCCGACCAGGCCGATCACGGCCGCTTCGGTCAGGTACTGCTGGAAGATCTCGGCGCGCGAGGCGCCCAGCGCGCGGCGCACGCCGATCTCGCCGGGGCGGGCGCTGAACTTGGCCAGCAGCAGGCCCACGGTGTTCACCAGGCAGACCAGCAGGAAGGCGAAGGCCAGCCAGGTGGAGGTGCGGGTGTCGTCGCTGACCACTTCGCGCACGTCCAGCCATTCGCGCACGTCGTAGAGGCGGTTGTTGAGCTCGCGCGGGAAACGGTCGAGCGCCTTCTGCTCGGAAACATAGGCGTCGATGAAGTCGGCGTACTCGCCGCGGCCGGACGCGTCGTCGAGTTCGGCCCAGAACTGCACCCAGTTGCACTCCGATTCCACCAGGCCGCGGAAGCCCACGCCCGGCGACGAGTTGCAGCTGATGTTGCCGTTGACCTGCAGTTCGCGGGCGATGGCGGTGCGGAAGGGGATGTAGATGTCCTCGCTGGTGTCGAAGCTGCCGCTGCCCACCAGGCGGTAGAACTTCGGCACCGGGTTCCAGGTGTCGATCACGCCGGCCACCTGGTACTCGTCGTCGCGGGCGCGGATCGTGCGGCCCACCGGGTCCACGCCCTCGCCGAACAGGCGCTCGGACAGGCTGCGGCCGATCACCACCACCTGCGTGCCACGGGCATCGTCCTCGACGCTCCAGGCCTGGCCGTAGAGGAAGGGCACGTCGAACATGGCGAAGAAGTCGCGGCCCACGGCCAGGCCGTCGCTGAAGAAGGGCGGCAGGTCTGGACGGCCCGAATCGATTGGCGGGCTGACGCCGTAGACCGGCGTCTGCCGGGTCGCCTTGCCGCGCTCCCACAGCGCCGTGGCGTCGCGCATGGTCAGCTGGTCCGGCGGCTCGGGGTCGGTGCCGGCGCCGTCGCCGGCCGGGCGGTTGTCGAGTAGCGGTACGAACAGGCGATCGGACTTCTGCGGGATCGGGTCGCCCGACATGCCGCGCAGCAGGGTCAGCGTGGTCATGCTGGCGGCCACGCCCACCGACAGCGTGAGCACCATCAGCGTCGTCAGTACCGGGTTGCGGCGCAGGCTGCGGAAGCCCAGGCCAAGGTAGTAGCGGAACATGGCGGGCTCCTCAGGCGTTCGCGGCGGCGGTGGCCGCCTTGGCGGCGGCCAGGCTGCGGGCGGTCTCGTGGGTCAGGTCGGACACCTGGCCGTCGATGATGTGCACGTTGCGGTGCGCCCGCGCCGCCAGCTCCGGGTCGTGGGTGACCATCAGGATGGTGGTGCCGCCGGCGTTGATCTCCTCCAGCAGTTCCATCACGCCGCGGGCCATCTGCGAATCGAGGTTGCCGGTCGGCTCGTCGGCCAGCAGCAGCTTGGGCGAACCGGCCAGCGCGCGGGCGATGGCCACGCGCTGCTGCTGGCCGCCCGACAGTTCGGCCGGGTAATGCTTCTGGCGCGAGGCCAGCCCCACCTGGCCCAGGGCCTGCTCGATGCGCTGCTTGCGCTCGGCCGCGCCGAAGCCGCGGTAGCGCAGCGGCACGTCGACGTTGTCGAACAGGTTCAGGTCGGGGATCAGGTTGAAGCCCTGGAAGATGAAGCCCAGCTTCTCGTTGCGCAGCTTCGATCGGCCGGCGTCGTCCAGGCCGCGCACGTCCACGCCGTCGAGCCAGTATTCGCCGCCGGTGAATTCCTCGAGCAGGCCGGCGATGTTGAGGAAGGTGGTCTTGCCCGAGCCGGAGGGGCCGGTGACGGCGACGAATTCGCCCTCCTTCACGTGGATGTCAAAACCACGCAGCGCGTGCGTCTCGATCATGTGGGTGCGGTAGACCTTGCTCAGGTTGTTCATGCGCATCATGGCGGGGCGTCCTTTTCTTTCGTGTTCGCGTTGGGGGCGGGAGGGGGTCAGTCGTTGATGGAGACGCGCTCGGCGTCGCCGAAGGTGTCGGTGCCGGCGATGACGATGCGCTCGCCGGGCTGCACGCCCTCGAGGATCTCCACTTCGCCGACGCTGGTGGCGCCGAGCTTGATCGGGCGGCGCACCGCGATGCCGTCCTCGACCACGTAGGCAAAACGGCCGCCGGCGGCTTCGACGAAGGGGCCGCGCGCGACCTTGACCACGTCGGGCTTCTCCTCGAACAGCACGCGCGCGGTCAGGCGCTGGTTCTGGCGCAGGCCCGGCGGCTGCTCGCCGTCGAAGCGCACGCGCGCCAGCACCTGGTTGTTCACCACCTCGGGCGAGATCGCCGAGATCTTGCCGGTGGCGTCGGTGGAACCCACGCGCACCTCGGCGGTCATGCCCAGGCCCAGGTCCTTGGCGTAGGTCTCGGGCATCTCCAGCTCCACTTCCAGGCGCGAGAGGTCCACCACCGTCATCAGCGCGGTGTTGGGCGCGACCACGGCGCGGTCGGCCACGCTGAGCGTGCCGATGATGCCGTCCACCGGCGCGCGCACGTTCAGTTCGTCCACGCGGCGCTCGAGGTTGGCGGCCAGCAGGCGCTGGCGCTCGAGCATCTGCTGCTGGGTCTTGAGCGCCAGTCCCACGTCCTGGGTTTCCAGGCCGGCGGCGGTGGCGGCGTGTTTGCTGCGGATGTCGGCGCTGGCCATGGCGTCCTTGGCGCGCAGGTACTCGACCTCGGCGATGGCGCCCAGTTCGAAGCCGCGCTGCGCGCGCTGCAGGTCGCGCAGGGCGGCCAGGCGGGTCACCTCGGCGTCGTCGGCCTCGCGCTTGGCCAGCAGGCTGGCCTTCTGGGCCAGGATGCGCTGGCGCGACACCTCGGCCTCGAGCTGGGCGAGGGTGGCCTGCTCGCGCTGCAGTTCGTTCTGCAGCTCGGGCGAATCGATCACGGCCATCACGTCGCCGCGCTTGACGGTGTCGCCGGCCAGGATCTTCAGGGTCACGGTGCCGCCGGCCGGGGCGTACAGGGTGGGGCTGACGGCGGCGACCACGCGGCCGTTCACCGCGGCGTCGCGCACCAGCAGGCCGCGGCCGACCTCGGCGATGCGCAGGCGTTCGACCGACACCGAGTGCGAGCTGCCCATCCAGCCCGACAGCAGCCAGCCCAGCGTGAGCACGCCGGCGATGGCGCCGCCGGCCAGCCACAGCGGGCGCCGGCTGCGCGGCTGCTGCTGGGAAAGGGTGCGGTCCTGGGCGGAGGTGTCGCGGATCATCGTGGGGTTCCTGCATCAGTGATGCCCAAGGCAATGCACGAGCCGTGCCAACCGGCAAGTATTTGATCGGAAAGGGTTGTCCGCCTGTCCGAAGCTGTCCGCGGGCAGGGCGGGCGGACGCGGGCCGGACGCCGTGGGCGACCGGCCGGTGAACGCTGAATTTGTCGGCATCCGTCGGCCGGTGGCCTTCCCGTAAACTTGCGATCCCCGGTTCAAGGAAGTGAACTCCATGTGCGGAATCGTCGGCATCAGCGCCAATCGCCCCATCGTCCAGCACCTCATCGCCGGGCTGAGCGCGCTCGAATACCGCGGTTATGACTCGGCCGGCGTGGCCCTGGTGGGCAAGGACGGCATCGCCCGCCTGCGCGCCAAGGGCAAGGTGCGCGACCTGGTGGCGCTGCAGGCCGAAACCGGCCTCGACGGCCACTGCGGCATCGCCCACACCCGCTGGGCCACCCACGGCGTGCCCAGCGAAATCAACGCCCACCCGCACGTGTCCGGCCAGGTCAGCCTGGTGCACAACGGCATCATCGAGAACCACGCCGCGCTGCGCGCCGAACTGCTGGCCGAGGGTTACGAATTCAGCTCGCAGACCGACACCGAAGTGGTGGCGCACCTGGTCGAGCGCGCCCAGCGCCGCGGCCTGGGCCTGCGCGAGGCGGTGCAGGACACCGTGGCGCGCCTGCACGGCGCCTACGCCATCGCGGTGGTGTCGGCGCGCGAGCCGGGCACCGTGGTCGGCGCCCGCTACGGCGCGCCGCTGATCGCCGGCCTCGGCGAGGGCGAGCAGTACCTGGCCTCCGACGTGCACGCGCTGCTGCCGCTGACCCGTCGCTTCATGTACCTCGAGGAAGGCGACGTGGCCGAAGTCACCGTCGGCGCCATCCGCGTCTTCGACGCCAGCGGTGCCGAGGTGTCGCGCGAGGTGAAGGAATCGCACTTCAACGCCGACGCCGTCGAGCGCGGCGAATACGCCCACTACATGCTCAAGGAAATCCACGAGCAGCCGGTGGCCGTGGCCGACACGCTCGAGGGCCGCATCGCCGGCGGCAAAATCCTGACCCAGATCTTCGGCGTGGACGCCGAGCGCCTGCTGGCCGACACCCAGGCCGTGCACATCATCGCCTGCGGCACCAGCTACCACGCGGGCCTGGTGGCGCGTTACTGGATCGAGCAGCTGGCCGGCGTGCCCTGCACCGCTGAGATCGCCAGCGAATACCGCTACCGCGACCCGGTGGTGAAGGAAGGCACGCTCTTCCTCACCATTTCCCAGTCGGGTGAAACGGCCGACACGCTGGCGGCGCTGAAGCTGGCCAAGGACCGCCCCTACCTGGCGCGCATGGCGGTGTGCAACGTGCCCGAGTCGTCGATCGTGCGCGAATCGAGCCTGGTGCTGATGACGCGCGCCGGCCCGGAAATCGGCGTGGCTTCCACCAAGGCCTTCACCACCCAGCTGGTGGCGCTGGCGCTGTTCTCGCTGGAGCTCGCCCGCGCCAAGGGCCTGGACGCCGCGCGTTACGCCGACGGCGTGCGCCAGCTCGAGCAGCTGCCCGGCCTGATCGCCGAAACGCTCAAGCTCGACGCCGAGATCCTCGAGCTCGCCACCCACTTCGCCGACAAGCAGCACGCGCTGTTCCTGGGCCGCGGCACGCACTGGCCGGTGGCCATGGAGGGCGCGCTCAAGCTCAAGGAAATCAGCTACATCCACGCCGAGGCCTACGCCGCCGGCGAGCTCAAGCACGGCCCGCTGGCGCTGGTGGACGAAGAGATGCCCGTCATCGCCGTTGCGCCCAACGACCGCCTGATCGACAAGCTCAAGTCCAACCTCGAGGAAGTGCGCGCCCGCGGCGGCGTGCTCTACGCCTTCGTGGACGAGACCGTGGCGCACGGCCTGGACGCCGCCCACGTGGTGATCCTGCCGGCCGCCGGCGAGATCGCCGCGCCGGTGGTGTCGACCATCCCGCTGCAGCTGCTGAGCTACCACGTGGCCGTGCTGCGCGGCACCGACGTGGACCAGCCGCGCAACCTGGCCAAGTCGGTCACGGTGGAATAAGGGCGGGCGCGTGGATTCGTTGCTGTTGTCAATGAATAAAGTCCGTTGAAAATAATAAAGTCCGTCAGGAACGCCCGTCCCCAGGCCCCCAAGGGGGCGATTGACCAGCGGCACTGGTCCGGGCGTTCGTCCGTCAGGCGGACCGGCGGCTGTAGTGAGTAAGGGATCAGCCGCAGTGATGGGTCTTGCGCCCTGTGTCGCTATGCCAGACGAGCCGGCATGGGGGCAGTTCCGACGGTTGGCACGTGAGAACGGCTTTCACAGCCCGAGGGCGCTCTTGAAGCTGCTTCCGGAAGGAGGGTCGCGGGACCGATGGTCGGTGCTTCGGCGTCAGCTGGCCTTTCTCATGTCCGGAACGATTCGCTCCGAATGGAACCGCACATACGATCTCTGCGACTACTTCAAGAACCACAGCATATTCCCGCAGCTAGTTGGGGTTAAATGCTGGGTTAATCATTGGCAAACTTGGGTCCTTCGGTGGGCGTTCCACCATGGAACACGCTACCCGTCGCCATGGGTTATTCGTTCCTGCCCTGAGTGCGCCAAGGAGGATGCCCTGGAGGTCGGCTTTGCGTGGTACCGACAAGGCCACCAGCTGCCAGGAGCCGATTGGTGCCTCCGGCACGGCTGTTCGCTATTTCAGGTCCCGACAGGGGTAGATCTGATTCGATGCACCAACTGGGGGTCGTACCAAGTCCCGTTCACTCCGGGGGGCGGTCAGCCACCTCCTCCGTTCGTGCACCGCTACCTTTGCGCCCTCGAGTGGCTCAGGCGCCAAAAAAACTGGTTAGCTTGGTCCGAATTCGAAGAGGAAGTGAATGGGCTTGCCTTCGGCTCAGAACAGCCCGCCTTCAAAGGGAAGTGCGAAGTTTGGGCTCGCATCGAAAAGACTGCCCCACAAGATTGGTATCGCACCCATTTTGTCGAATCGCGCAATAAGCTAACCCGTGGGATCGATTGTTTGGAAGTGACGCCGAGCCCGGACCTCGCTCTCAGAGCTGCCTATGTGACGATGTCGGACGCAGATATGAATTGTTTGATTTCCAAGACGGAGGCAAGAACAGAGGCCATCAAAGAGGCGCTGCGAAAGTGGCGCGAGTCGGGTGGGTAACGACGGGCGAGTAGTATCGTCCTTCCAGCCCTAGACGAGCAGCTCCTGCCCACTTCGACAGCATGCAAATCGGGGTCGAGTTGGCTGCCCTAACGAATCAGCAATTGGGATCTTGGTCCGCTTGATGCGGGATGAGACTTGGAATTGCATTGGGTCAGCACGGGAGTGGAACTATCTCTGCCATGCTTGAGAGGTTGTGGGATGCCTATTCATCTTTCTTATCCCGAGAAGCAAAGCGTTCGGCGCCGCCCAATAGATTCTCGACCGATGGGTGAGGTTTCCTCAGTGCTTTCGGGATGCGTTTTTCAGGTGAGAACGCTTGATCATCCATCTTTAACAGCAGCGCCCTAATCTCGGGCGCAACCATAGACAAGAGTGCAGCATGCGTCGCGCCTTTCATCGCCTGGGTCGGGACTATGTCTTTCTCCTTCTTTGGCGGTCCGTCGAGCGCACTCGTGTTATCGACGAGTGGGCATGCAAGATCTTTGCGAAGTAGCTTCGGTGATACTGTGCCCTGAACAAGGTTCTCGACGTCTTCGCGCATGGCTGCGTACTCGAGTGAGTGATAAGCAGCCGTCACATGCGAAAGAAGAACCTTCTGTTCTCTAGTCCTTCGCATCTGCATGTACGCAAGGGAGAGGAGGGATCGAAGGCATCGCTTGATCCCGAACGTGTAGTCATGAAGAACCTGAACAGCATGCACGCTATTGAGGCCGGAGTACTCCTCCGCAACTGCCAACATGCCTTCCACTGTGTACTGCCATTCCGGTCCAGTATTCTCCGGTTTCAGTACGATTGGATTAAGAAGCAAGCGATCCCGATCCTGTTGTGGGCGGCGCCAAAGCGCGTTCACCATGCTGAAATTGCATGCATATATTACTGGCGGACCAATCTCAGCGAGGCGGTAAAGCAGGCTCGCCATCATGGTGTTCGCGTTGGTGCTAGAAATGAACTGAAACTCGTCCGCCAAGATAAGCGCTATGCCTTGCGCGGCGGCTTCGGACCTGGCGGTCTCATAAATTCGGCTTGGTGAAATTGTGTCTTTGATTCGGAAGTGGGGAAGGACAAGACTTGAGAATCCGGCGCGGCCGCGAATGGTCATTCTCCAGCAAGGTCGAAGCTCGAGGCCTGCGTGTCCGGGCATGTCAAACGCGATCGGACCACCAAAAAGTCGCATGAAGCTGTCAAATAGGACGGACTTCCCGACGCCAGCCAATCCTGTAATGCAAGTGGCACGGCGATTCTCGGGGGAGTACGTGGATTCAGATCCGTATATCAGGCCTAGAACCGCCCTTTCGTTCGGATATGCGCCATCGCAGTAGGTGCCTGCTCGTTCGATCAGATACTTCATTCCGGAAACCATCTGCGAGGTTGGCACGACAACCTGCTTCAGCGCCGTCTCCAGGCGACTTTGCGCCTCTGTTGGCCCGAGCGCAGAAAGGTTCTCTATCTTCGTGGCATCCACGGTCAAGAGAGATCGGAGCTCGTCATCACTCCAGTTGCCGCGGAATCGCAAAGAAAGAGGCGGTGTTGTGCTCATGCAGCAGTACGCTTTGCTGTCGCCATGGGTATATCCTCTTTCTCTTTCGGTCGTGGCTTCCTTCCCTTAAGGCGCAATGAAGAATCGGCCTCGATTCCGAATTGTTCGACGAATTGGGATTGGAACTCTGACATTGCGGCTGCCCCATGCTCGCGCTGAAGGGCAGATGCAGCGCGCCGCATTTCACCTAGGCTCCGAAGGTCGGCCAATGTAATCTGAAGTTGCTCTCGGTCGTCGCGAATTCGGAGCAAAGGCTCAACCTCATAGAGGCGGCCCTTGATCTCGACCCAGGCGAGATAGAGGGAGTAGGGATAGGCAAATCCCTTGATGGTTATTTGTTGGTCTGTTGGTACGCGGGTAGGCAGGCCATGTTCATGTAGATGGCTATGAGAGAAATGAAGGTCGTCTAGCCAAAGGCCGTCTTTCTTCTGGATAAACTCAACTGGGCGAAGATACTTGCGGATGGCCACGTCTGTGGCCATCGGAATGGCTGAGGTGCGCAGTCGTTCAACGAGGTATTTAGTGATTGCCGCCGGATTGCCAGAAACACCATCAAGCAGCATCTGCGGCGTTAGTCTACCGACAGCATCTTTGCGATGATTCTCTGCAGGTGTGCGTAGAAGCTCGCGTACGACCATCTGAAAGACATTCAGGTTGCTGATGACGTATGTTGAATCGCCCCGCCTTTCCCGG
>NZ_AVCH01000166.1 GCF_000747075.1 Arenimonas malthae CC-JY-1 | reverse complement strand
CCAGGGCCGCGCCCCCGCGAACGCCAACCGCGGCGCGCTCGCCGCCATCGATGCCGCCGCGAAGCAGTGGCGCCGCCGCCTGCGCTGCGACACCGCGCCGCCCGCCGACGCCCCCGCGCACCTGCTCGGCGACCTGCTGGTGCACGCCTTCCCCGACCGCATCGCCCGCCAGCACCCGGCCGACCCGCGCCGCTACCTGCTGGCCAATGGCCGCATGGCGCGGCTGTTCGACGACAGCGCGCTGTTCGGCGAACCCTGGCTGGTGGCCAGCGAACTGCGCTTCGAAGCGCGCGACTCGCTCATCCAGCGCGGCGCCCCGGTGGACGAATCACGCCTGCAGCGCGATTTCCCCGCGCGCTTCTTCGAAGGCGACGTGGTGCGCTGGGACCCGGAAGCCCGCGCCCTGGTGAGCCGCCGCGAACGCCGCTTCGACAAGATCACGCTCGAATCCAAGCCCGCCGGCCGGCCCGACCCGGCGCTGGCCGCGCAGGCGCTCACCGACGCCGTCGGCGAACTCGGCCTCGAGGCGCTGCCCTGGACCGACGGCCTGCGCCAGTGGCGCGAACGCGTGCGCTGCCTGCGCGAGTGGATGCCCGAACTGGGCCTGCCCGACGTGTCCGACGACGCCCTGTTGGCCACCCGCGAGCAGTGGCTCAAGCCCGCCTTCCGCGGCAAGGCGCGGCTCGACGCGCTGGGCGAGGACGAACTGGGCGAAGCCCTGAAATCCGGCCTCGACTGGTCGCTGCGGCAGAAGCTCGACACGCTGGCGCCGCGCCGCATCACCGTGCCCTCGGGCATGGAGCGCGGCATCGACTACGCGCACGGCGCCGCGCCGGTGCTGGCGGTGAAGCTGCAGGAGCTGTTCGGCCTGGCCGACACCCCGCGCATCGCCGACGGCCGCGTGCCGCTGCGGCTACACCTGCTGTCGCCGGGCGGCAAGCCGCTGCAGGTCACCCAGGACCTGCGCAGCTTCTGGGCCAACACCTACCCGGAAGTGAAGAAGGAAATGAAGGGCCGCTACCCGCGCCACCCCTGGCCGGACGACCCCTGGACCGCCACCGCCACCCACCGCGCCAAGCCGCGCGGCACCTGAGCAACGGCAGGCAACGCCGCGCACCGGCCGCCGGTTTGGAGTTAGGCTGTAGCGGCAAGCCCCGACGTTCCACCCATCCGTTTGCGGAGACCTGTCATGAGCAAGACGAGCAAGATCGTTTCGACCGCCATGGCCAAGATCGGCGACACCGGCGCCGCGGCCAAGAAGGCCTGGGACAAGGCCGACCTGGCGAAGAAGGCCGGGGCCCTGGTCAGCGCCGGTGCCGGCGTGGCCGCGGTGAAGAAGGGCAGCGCCGCCGCGGTGAAGGCCGTGAAGAAGCACCCGGTTGGCACCGCCGTGGCCGCCGCTGCCGTCGCGGCCGTGGGCGCCGCGGTGTACGCGGTGAACAAGCGCAAGAAGGCGGCCGCCAAGGCCCCGGCCAAGAAGTCCACCCAGGTCGCGGCGAAGAAGGCCGCCGCGCCCGCCAAGAAGGCTGCGGCCAAGAAGGCTCCCGCCAAGAAGGCTCCCGCCAAGAAAGCGCCGGCGAAGAAGGTTGCCGCTGCGAAGAAGCCGGCTGCCAGGAAGGCTCCGGCCAAAAAAGCCGCCAAATAACCCGCGTAAGAAAATGGGGGTCGGAGCACCGATTCGTCGGAGACGAATCAGTACTCTGGCCCCCTTTCTTATTACTGCGCCTGGGCGGCGATCCAGGCGTCCATGCGCTGCTCGAGCACGCCCAGCGGCAGCGCGCCCTCGGCCAGCAGCGCGTCGTGGAAGGCGCGCACGTCGAAGCGGTCGCCCAGCCTGGCTTCGGCGCGGGCGCGCAGCTCGCTGAGCTTCATCTGGCCGATCTTGTAGGCCAGGGCCTGGCCCGGGGTGGTGATGTAGCGGTCCACCTCGTTGGCGATGTCGAGCTCGGCCTTGGGCGCGTTGGCGGCGAAGAAGTCGATCGCCTGCTGCCGGCTCCAGCCCTTGCTGTGCAGGCCGGTGTCCACCACCAGGCGCACCGCGCGCCACATGTCGTAGGCCAGCTGGCCCATGCGGTCGTAGGGGTCGTCGTACAGGCCCATGTCGTAGCCCAGGCGCTCGGCGTACAGGCCCCAGCCTTCGATGAAGGCGGTGAAGCCGCCCTGGCGGCGGAACATCGGCTGGTCGGGCATCTCCTGCGCCAGCGCGATCTGCAGGTGGTGGCCGGGCACGGCTTCGTGCAGCGACAGCGCCATCATTTCCCAGCGCGGCCGCGATTCGGGCTTGTACAGGTTCACGTAGTAATAGCCCGCGCGGCGGCCGTCGGCGGACGGGCGCTGGTAGTAGGCCGTGGTGGTGTCGGGCGCGGTTTCGGCGGGAATGGTGATCACGCCGTAGGGCGTGCGCGGCAGCTTGCCGAACACCTTCACCAGCTCGGGGTCGATGCGCCGGGTCAGGGCGCGGTATTCGGCCAGCAGCGCCTGCGGATCGGCGTGGAAGAACTTCGGGTCGGTGCGCAGGTGGGTGAAGAACGCCTGCAGGTCGCCTTCGAAGCCGACCTCGGCCTTGAGCTTCTCCATCTCGGCGCGGATGCGCGCTACTTCCTTCTGGCCGATGTCGTGGATCTGGTCGGCGCTGAGGTCGGTGGTGGTGTACAGGCGCGCCAGGTGGTCGTAGAAGGCCTTGCCGTCGGGCAGGTCGCCGGTGGCCACGGAATCGGCGCAGGCGGGCAGGTACTCGGTGTTGAAGAAGGTTTCGAAGCGGGCCAGCGCCGGCAGCACCACCTCGTCCACCGCGGCCTTGGCGTCGGCCTGCAGGCGCGCGCGCTCGTCGGCCGGCATGGATCCGGGCATGGCCAGGAAAGGTTTGTAGAAGCTGCTTTCCGCCGCCGTGGCCACGCGCTGCGCGGCGATCTGCGCCGGCACGCGCTGCATCACGGCCTTGGGCGCCACCCAGCCGCTGGCCATGCCCTCGCGCAGCAGGGCGATCGTCTGGTCGACCAGGGTGCCGTAGGCGCGCAGGCGCGCGGTCCAGTCGGCATAGTCCTTCGCCGATTCGAAGCGCAGCGCCGGCGCCATCTGCACGGCCAGCAGGTGCACGCCGCCGCGCTGGTCCACCGCCAGGCGCTCGGGGTGGAAGCGGAAGCCGGCGATCTCGGTTTCCAGCTGGCGGCGGTAGATGTCGTAGTTGAGCTGGTCGGCCGGCGAGAGCGCGGCGCGGTCGATGGTCCCGAGCGTGGCCAGGGACGCGCGCACCGCGGCCTGCTGGCGTTCGCGCGCGGCCGGCGACAGGTCCGGCAGGCGGTCGTTGTAGCGCTTGTCGCCGAGGTAGGTGGCCATCAGCGGGTTTTCTTCCAGGCCGCGCTGCCAGTCGGCTTCGAACAGGGCGTGCAGGCGCTGGGCGGCGGCGGTGGCGGGCGCGACGGTGGCGCCGGCGGCTTCGCCGGTGGCGTGGGCGTGCGGCGCGAAGGCGACGAGCGCGGCGGCCAGCGCCGCGGCGAGCAGGGTGGGTCGGAACATGCGGAACTCCATCGGTAGCTAGACGGGAAATTCAGTCGTTGGGCGTGCGGCCGGCGCGGATCGACAGCGGCCAGTCCACTTCGCGCTTCCGGGCGGGGTCGCCCCAGGCTTCGGCGAAGGCGGCTTCGTGCAGCGACACCGCGTCCTTGCCCGTGTCCTTCAGGTGGCGCTGGCTGGCCGACCAGGTGCGCAGGTAGGCCAGGTACTGGGCCAGGGTCCACTCCTCGCGCATTTCCAGGCGCGGGATTTCGCCCAGGGCCTCGAAGGGGAACACCAGGTGGCGGTAGCCGTCCTCGATGTGGCGGCGTTCGGGCGGCCAGTAGGCGCCCAGCGTGTCGTGGTAGAGCGCGTGGTAGACCTCGTCCACGTCGCGGCTGACCCGCGAGATGCCGTAGCACCACACCGCGCACAGGCCGCCGGGGCGCAGCACGCGCGCGGCCTCGTGGCAGAAGCGTTCCTGGTTGAACCAGTGGAAGGACTGCGCGGCCGTCACCAGGTCCACCGTGCCGCTGCGAAGCGTGCAGTGTTCGGCGGCTTCGACGCGCCAGGTGATGCGCGGGTTGGCCGGCGCGGCGGCGATCTGTTCGGGGCTGGGGTCGCTGGCGTGCACGCGGGTGAACCAGTGCGTCAGCGCCAGGCTGGCCTGGCCATTGCCGCAGCCCACGTCCCAGACCAGGTCATGGTGCCGGCACTGGTCGGCCAGCCACTGGAACAGCTCGCGCGGGTAGGTCGGCCGCGCCGCGGCGTAATCCTCCGCATGCCCTGAAAAATGGTCCTGGAACTCCATCCCGCGCCTCCCGTCGGATCTGCGTCCCTTTTATGGCTAGAGGGGTTCTTCGCGCCAGTGGCCGGGGCGCAGGCCCTCGAGGCGGTGCGGGCCGATCGCCAGCCGCACCAGGCGCAGGGTGGGCAGGCCGATGGCGGCGGTCATGCGGCGCACCTGCCGGTTGCGGCCTTCGGTGATGGTGAGCTCGATCCAGCTCTCCGGCACCGACTTGCGGTAGCGCACCGGCGGGTCGCGCGGCCACAGCCAGTCGGGCGCGCCCACCAGCACCTGGGCCTTGGCCGGGCGGGTGGGGCCGTCCTTGAGCGGCACGCCCTGGCGCAGCGCGGCCAGGTGTTCGTCGGTGGCCGTGCCCTCGACCTGCGCGAGGTAGGTCTTGGGCCAGTGGAACTTCGGCGAGCTGATGCGGGCGATGAGCGGGCCGTCGTCGGACAGCAGCAGCAGGCCTTCGGAATCCTGGTCCAGCCGGCCCGCGGCGTACACGTCGGGCGGCAGGCCGAAATCCGCCAGCGTGGGACGCGGCGGCTCGGCGC
This sequence comes from Arenimonas malthae CC-JY-1, assembly GCF_000747075.1. GTDB lineage: Bacteria > Pseudomonadota > Gammaproteobacteria > Xanthomonadales > Xanthomonadaceae > Arenimonas > Arenimonas malthae. The sequence goes on along the minus strand of NZ_AVCH01000166.1, from coordinate 9,758 downwards.
TGTCGGTGAACTGGCACAACACACCGTACGGTTTATTGAACGCAATCAGCATCCGGCCAGTGTACGCCGCATGGGACACTGTTGCCGGCCCCCACCGCCCCCGACCCCCATGGCCCCGACCCATCCGCTGCGCCGCCTCGCCGGCTTCGCCCGCCCGCACCGCCGCACGGCCGCCCTGGCCGCGGTGTACTCCGTGCTCAACAAGATCTTCGACGTGTTGCCGGAACTGCTGATCGGCGTCGCGGTGGACGTGGTGGTGAACCAGCAGGATTCCTTCCTGGCCGGCTTCGGCATCCCCGACCCGCGGCAGCAGCTGTACCTGCTGGTGGCGCTGACGGTGGCGGTATGGGTGCTCGAATCGCTGTTCGAATACCTGTACGCGGTGAAGTGGCGCGGGCTGGCGCAGGAGCTGCAGCATGCGCTGCGCCAGGCGGCCTACGGCCACCTGCAGAAGCTGCCGCCGGCGGTGATCGAGCGCGAGCGCAGCGGCCGGCTGATGGCGCTGATGAACGAGGACGTGAACCAGGTCGAGCGCTTCCTCAACACCGGCGCCAACGACCTGATCCAGGTGGCGGTGTCGTCGCTGCTGGTGGGCGGCGTGTTCTTCGTGCTCACCGCCGACCTGGCGGCGCTGGCCATGCTGCCCATCCCGCTGATCCTGGTGGGCGCGTTCTGGTTCCAGAAGCGGCTGGCGCCGCGTTACGCCGCCGCGCGCGAAGCCGCGGCCACGGTGTCGGCGCGCCTGAACAACAACCTCGCCGGCATGGCCACCATCCAGGCCTACACGGCGGAAGAGTTCGAGGCCGAACACCTGCGCCAGGCCAGCGACGAGTTCCGCGGCCGCAATGCCGACGCCATTCGTTTCTCCGCGGCCATCACGCCGGTGATCCGCATGGCCATCCTGGCCGGCTTCGTGGCCACGCTGCTCTATGGCGGCGTGCTCACGCTGCGCGGCGAGCTGGGCGTGGGCAGCTATTCCGCGCTGGTGTACCTGACGCAGCGCCTGCTCTGGCCGCTGACGCGCCTGGCCGACATGGTGGACCTGTACCAGCGCGCCATGGCCTCGGTGAACCGGGTGATGGACCTGCTCGACACGCCGGTGCCGGCGCGCGGCACGCAGCCGCTGCCCGCGGGCCTGCGCGGCGAGCTGCGCTTCGAAGGCGTGGGGCACGACTACGACGGGCGGGTGGCGGTGCAGGGCATCGACCTGCACGTGCCGGCCGGCAGCACGGTGGCGCTGGTGGGCGGCACCGGCGGCGGCAAGAGCACGCTGCTGAAGCTGCTGCTGCGTTTCCTGGACCCGAAGGCGGGCCGGATCACGCTGGATGGCGCCGACCTGTCGCAGCTCGACCCGGCCGCACTGCGCCGCACGATTGGCTACGTCGCGCAGGAGCCCTTCCTCACCGACGGCTCGGTGGCCGACAACATCGCCTACGGCGAGCGCCAGCCGGATCGCGCGCGGGTGGAAGCGGCGGCGCGCGCCGCCGAGGCGCACGGCTTCATCGCCGCGCTGCCGGCCGGCTACGACAGCCCGGTGGGCGAGCGCGGCGGCAACCTCAGCGGCGGCCAGCGCCAGCGCATCGCCCTGGCCCGCGCGCTGTACCGCGACCCGCGCGTGCTGGTGCTCGACGAAGCGACGTCGGCCGTGGACAACGAAACCGAAGCCGCCATCCAGCATTCCCTGGCCACCGCCGCGCGCGGCCGCACCACCCTGGTGGTGGCGCACCGCCTGAGCACCGTGCGCCATGCGAACGCGATCCACGTGCTCGACGCCGGCCGCATCGTCGAATCCGGCACCCACGACGAGCTCCTTGCCCGCAACGGACCCTACGCCGCCCTCTGGCGACTCCAAACCGGCGAGGAATAAGTACACTCGGGGGAACTTCACCGAGAGAGTCGCCATGACCCTGCGTTCGCTGGCCCCGGCCCTGCTGGCCGTTTCCCTTGCCGCCGCTTTCGCGGCTTCCGCGCCGCAGGCGGCCGTGACGCCGGCGCCCGGCGACGGCACCGTGTTCATCCGCGCCGCGCGCCTGCTCGACGTGCGCAGCGGCAAGTGGATCGAGAATCCCGGCATCCGCGTCGAAAACGGCCGCATCACCGCCGTCGCCAGCGGCGGCGAACCCGCGCCCGGCGAACGCGTCGTCGACCTGGCCGGCATGAGCCTGCTGCCCGGCCTGATCGACATGCACACCCACCTCGATTCCGACCCGGCCTACGGCGGCTACACCCACCTGCAGTACACCGACCGCTTCTGGTCGATGCTGAGCGTGAAGCACGCCGGCGAAACCCTGGACGCCGGCTTCACCACCGTGCGCAACGTCGGTTCCGACAGCTGGAACGACGTCGGCCTGCGCCAGGCCGTGGACGAGGGCAAGATCCGCGGCCCGCGCATCGTTTCCGCCGGCTACAGCTTCGGCGCCACCGGCGGCCACTGCGATTCCACCTTCTTCCCGCCCTCGTTCGACGCCAAGAGCCCCTACAACGCCGACAGCCCCGACGAAGCCCGCAAGCGCGTGCGCGAGATCCGCAAGCACGGCGCCCAGGTGATCAAGATCTGCGCCACCGGCGGCGTGTTCTCCCGCAACACCGAGCCGGGCCAGCAGCAGATGCGCGAGGAGGAAATGCGCGCCGTGGTCGAGGAAGCGCACCAGTGGGGCCTGAAGGTCGCCGCGCATGCGCACGGCGCTTCCGGCATCAACGCCGCCATCCGCGCCGGCGTGGACACCATCGAGCACGCCAGCCTGATCGACGCCGAGGGCATCGCGCTCGCCAGGAAGCACGGCACCTGGCTGTCCATGGACATCTACAACACCGAGTACACGCAGTCGGAAGGCCGCAAGAACGGCGTGCTCGAGGACAACCTGCGCAAGGACCGCGAGGTGGCCGACATCCAGCGCGAAAACTTCCGCCGTGCCCACCAGGCCGGCGTGCGCATGGTCTACGGCACCGATTCGGGCGTGCACCGCCACGGCGACAACGGCCGCCAGTTCGCCTGGATGGTGCGTTACGGCATGACGCCGCTGCAGGCCATCCAGGCCGCCACGGTGAATTCGGCCGAGGCCCTGGGCCGCAACGACGTGGGCGTGGCCGAAGCCGGCCGCTGGGCCGACCTGGTGGCGGTGAACGGCGACCCGACGGCGAACGTGGCCCTGCTCGAAGCCATCCCCGTGGTCATCAAGGGTGGCGTGGTGGAGAAGGACGCGCGCTGACGTCCTTCCCCGGTCGGCCGGCCGTTACTCGGCCGGCGCGGCTTCCGCCTGCGGCTTCACGAAGCGCAGCGTCATGCGGTCGCTTTCGCCGATGGCGGCGTACTTGGCCTTGTCGGTTTCTTCGTGGTTGTTGCTCGGCGGCAGGGTCCACACGCCGTTCGGGTGGTCCTTGGTGTCGGCCGGGTTGGCGTTGATTTCGCTCTTTTCCTCGAGCACGAAACCGGCCGCGGTGGCCAGGCCGATCACGTAGTCCTCCGGCAGGTAGCCCGAGGTCTTCACTTCCTCCAGCGTCTTGCCGGCGGCCGCGCGGTGTTCCACCACGCCCAGCACGCCGCCCGGGCGCAGCACCTCGAAGAACGACTTGAACATGGCGGCTTCGTTGCCGGCCATCACCCAGTTGTGCACGTTGCGGAAGGTCAGCACCACGTCGGCCGACGCCGGCTCGCCCAGCACCGGCGCGTTCGGGTCGATTTCCACGAGCGTGGCGTTGCCGTACACGTCGGCGCGCGCCGCCAGCTTCTCGCGCAGCTTGGCGTTGGCATTGGCGTAGTACTGCTGGGCGCGCTCGTTACCCGACTTGGCCGGGTCGTTGATGATGCCCACGTAGCGGCCCTTGCCCTGGGCCAGCGGCGCCAGGATTTCGGTGTACCAGCCGCCGCCCGGGCTGATCTCGACCACGGCCTGGCTGGGGCCCACGCCGAAGAAGGCCAGGGTTTCGCGCGGGTGGCGGAAGGCGTCGCGGGCGCTGTTGGCCGGGTCGCGCCAGTCGCCGGCCAGGATGGCGTCCATCGGGTCGGTCTGGGCGTCGCGGTCGTCGGTGTCGTCGGTGGTGGCGTCGGCGGCCGGCGCGGCGGCGGTGTCGCCGTAGGTGCCGTCGGCCGGCGGCGCGGCTTCTTCGGATGCCGGGCTGCAGGCGGCCAGCGCGAGGGTGGCGGCGAAGGCAAGGGCGAGCGGGGTGCGGCGCATGGTGGGCTCCGGTGTCGGGCAGGGAAGGCCGCCAAGCTAGCACAGCCCTGCGTCAAGGCCGGGTTGATAGGCCAGGGCTATCGCTTACATCCAAAACATTCATTTCAGCTGAACGTGGGTGAAGTCCAGACTGCGAAGACTTCCCGTCCCATCCACCCCAGGAGAGCGCCATGTCCAACGAATCCAAGTGCCCGGTCCACCATATCGGGATGGGCAAGGGCCCGCGAAACCTCGACTGGTGGCCGAACCAGCTCGACCTGAGCCCGCTCACCGTCCACTCCGAGAAGACCAACCCGCTCGGCAAGGACTTCGACTACCGCAAGGAATTCCAGAAGCTCGACCTCGACGCGGTCATGGCCGACCTCAAGGCGCTGATGACCGATTCGCAGGACTGGTGGCCGGCCGACTACGGCAACTACGGCGGCCTGATGGTGCGCCTGGCCTGGCACGCCGCCGGCACCTACCGCATCAGCGACGGCCGCGGCGGCGCCGGCACCGGCGACCAGCGCTTCGCCCCGCTCAACAGCTGGCCCGACAACGGCAACCTCGACAAGGCCCGCCGCCTGCTCTGGCCGATCAAGAAGAAGTACGGCAAGAAGCTCAGCTGGGCCGACCTGCTGGTGCTCGCCGGCAACGCCGCGATGGAAGGCATGGGCTTCAAGACCTTCGGCTTCGCCGGCGGCCGCGCCGACATCTGGGAGCCGAACGTCGTCGACTGGGGCCCGGAAGCCGAGTGGCTGGCCACCAGCGACAAGCCGGGCAGCCGCTACAGCGGCGAGCGTGACCTGGCCAACCCGCTGGCCGCGGTGCAGATGGGCCTGATCTACGTGAACCCGGAAGGCCCGGACGGCAAGCCAGACCCGCTGGCCTCGGCCCGCGACATCCGCGAAACCTTCGCGCGCATGGCCATGAACGACGAGGAGACCGTGGCGCTCACCGCCGGCGGCCACACCTTCGGCAAGGCCCATGGCGCCGGCGATGCCGCCAAGGTGGGCGCCGAGCCGGAAGCGGCGGACATCGCCGAGCAGGGCCTGGGCTGGATCAGCACCCACGGCACCGGCAAGGGCAACGACACCATCACCAGCGGCATCGAAGGCTCCTGGACCCCGAACCCGATCCAGTGGGACAACGGCTACTTCGACGTGCTGTTCGGCTACGAGTGGGAGCTGGTGAAGAGCCCCGCCGGCGCCAACCAGTGGCACCCGAAGAACCTCAAGCCCGAGCACATGGCGCCGTCGGCGCACGATCCGTCGAAGAAGGTCACCATCATGATGACCACCGCCGACATGGCCATGCGCATGGACCCGGCCTACGAAAAGATCTCGCGCCGCTTCCACGCCAACCCGCAGGAGTTCGCCGACGCCTTCGCCCGCGCCTGGTTCAAGCTGACCCACCGCGACATGGGCCCGCGCTCGCGTTACCTGGGCAAGCTGGTGCCCAAGGAAGTGCTGATCTGGCAGGACCCGGTGCCCGAGGTCGACCACCCGCTGGTGGACGCCGCCGACGTGGCCGCGCTCAAGGCCAAGGTGCTTGCTTCCGGCCTGACGACGCAGCAGCTGGTGGCCACCGCCTGGGCGTCCGCGTCGAGTTTCCGCGGCAGCGACAAGCGCGGCGGCGCCAACGGCGCGCGCATTCGCCTGGCCCCGCAGAAGGACTGGGAGGCGAACCAGCCGGCGCAGCTGGCCAAGGTGCTGGGCGTGCTCGAGGGCATCCGGAAGGACTTCAACGCCTCCGCCAGCGGCGGCAAGAAGGTTTCGCTGGCCGACCTGATCGTCATCGCCGGCAACGCGGCGGTCGAGGACGCGGCGAAGAAGGCCGGCGTCAGCGTCACCGTGCCGTTCCATCCGGGCCGGACCGACGCGACCCAGGAGCACACCGACGTCGAGTCGTTCGCGGTGCTGGAGCCCAAGGCCGACGGCTTCCGCAACTACGCCGCCAAGGGCGTGGAAGGCCTGGCCGAGCGCCTGGTCGACAAGGCCGCGCTGCTCACGCTCACCGCGCCGGAAATGACGGTGCTCATCGGCGGCCTGCGTGCGCTCGACGCCAACGTCGGTGGTGCCAAACACGGCGTGTTCACCGCCCGCCCGGGCGTGCTGAGCAACGACTTCTTCGTGAACCTGCTGGACATGGACACGAAGTGGGCACGCTCGGCCGGCGACCAGAACGTGCTCGAGGGCCGCGACCGCAAGACCGGCGCGGTGAAGTGGACGGGCACGGTGGTGGACCTGGTGTTCGGTTCGAACTCCCAGCTGCGCGCCATCGCCGAGGTTTATGCCGAGTCCGATTCCCAGGAGAAGTTCGTCAACGACTTCGTCGCCGCCTGGACCAAGGTCATGGAAGGCGACCGCTTCGACCTCCACGCCTGATCCCCGCAAACGAAAACCCCACCCGGTCTCGCGACCGGGTGGGGTTTTTTATTGGCCCAGTTTCTTTAAAGCGACGCGAGGGCGGCGTTGAAGGTGGGGCTGGGGCGCATGGCGGCGGAGACCTTGGCCGGGTCCGGGCGGTAGTAGCCGCCGATGTCCACCGGCTGGCCCTGCACGGCCAGCAGCTCGGCCACGATCTTCTGCTCGTTGTCCGCCAGCGCCTTCGCCAGCGGCGCGAACTTCGCCTTCAGGGCCGCGTCCTCGTCCTGCGCCGCCAGGGCCTGGGCCCAGTACAGCGCCAGGTAGAAGTGGCTGCCGCGGTTGTCCGGGCCGCCGACCTTGCGCGAGGGGCCACGGTCTTCGTCCAGGATGCGGCCGTTGGCCAGGTCCAGCGCCTTGGCCAGCGCCGGCGCGGCGGAGTTGAGCCAGCGCTCGCTCACGTGTTCCAGCGACGCCGCCAGCGCCAGGAATTCGCCCAGCGAATCCCAGCGCAGGTAGTTCTCGGCCACGAACTGCTGCACGTGCTTGGGCGCCGAACCACCCGCGCCGGTTTCGAACAGGCCGCCGCCGGCCATCAGCGGCACGATCGACAGCATCTTGGCGCTGGTGCCCAGCTCCATGATCGGGAACAGGTCGGTGAGGTAGTCGCGCAGCACGTTGCCGGTGACCGAGATGGTGTCGAGGCCGGCGCGGATGCGCTGCAGCGACAGCTTCATGGCCTCCACCGGCGGCAGGATGCGGATGTCCAGGCCCGAGGTGTCGTAGTCCTTGAGGTACCGCTCGACCTTGGCGATCACCTGCGCGTCGTGGGCGCGGGCCGGGTCGAGCCAGAACACCGCCGGCGTGGCGCTCAGGCGCGCGCGGGTGACGGCCAGCTTCACCCAGTCCTGCACCGGCGCGTCCTTGGTCTGGCACATGCGCCAGATGTCGCCGGCTTCCACCGCGTGTTCGAACACCACGCTGCCGTCGGCCGCCACCACGCGGATGCTGCCGTCCACCGGCGCCTGGAAGGTCTTGTCGTGCGAGCCGTACTCCTCGGCCTTCTGCGCCATCAGGCCGACGTTGGGCACGCTGCCCATGGTGGCCGGGTCGAAGGCGCCGTTGGCCTTGCAGTCGTCGATCACCACCTGGTAGATGCCGGCGTAGCAGCGGTCGGGGATGACGGCCTTGGCGTCCTGCAGCTCGCCCTTCGCGTTCCACATGCCGCCGGAGTCGCGGATCATGGCCGGCATCGAGGCGTCCACGATCACGTCGCTGGGCACGTGCAGGTTGGTGATGCCCTTGTCGGAGTTCACCATCGCCAGCGCCGGGCGCTTGGCGTACAGCGCCTCGATGTCGGCCCGGATGGCGGCCCGGGTGGCGTCGGGCAGCGCGCCGATGCGGGCGTAGAGGTCGCCGATGCCGTTGTTCGGGTCGAAGCCGACCTGCTCCAGCGCGGCCGCGTGCCTTTCCAGCACCTCGCGGTAGAACTCGCCCACCACCACGCCGAACATGATCGGGTCGGAGACCTTCATCATGGTGGCCTTGAGGTGCAGCGAGAACAGCACGCCCTGCTCGCGCGCGTCGGCGATCTGCGCGGTGATGAAGCTGGCCAGCGCGCGGCGGCGCATGACCGAGGCGTCGACGATCTCGCCGGCCTTCACCTTCACCGATTCCTTCAGCACGCGGGTTTCGCCGTCCTTGCCCACCAGCTCGATGCGCAGGCTGCCGTCCCCGGCCATCGTGGCGGAGCGCTCGCTGCCGTAGAAATCACCGTCGTCCATGTGCGCCACGTGCGACTTCGACGCGGCCGACCACTTGCCCATCTTGTGCGGGTGCTTGCGGGCGTAGGCCTTCACCGACTTGGGCGCGCGGCGGTCGGAATTGCCCTCGCGCAGCACCGGGTTCACGGCGCTGCCCATGGCCTTGCCGTAACGCGCCCTGGTGTCGGCCTCGGCGGCGTCCCTCGGCTCGTCCGGGTAGTCCGGCAGCGGGTAGCCCTGGGCCTGCAGCTCCTTGATGGCCGCCTTCATCTGCGGCACCGAGGCGCTGATGTTGGGCAGCTTGATGATGTTGGCTTCCGGCCGCTTGGCCAGTTCGCCCAGCTCGGCCAGGTGGTCGCCGATGCGCTGGTCCTCGCGCAGGCGGTCCGGGAACTGCGCCAGGATGCGCCCGGCCAGCGAGATGTCGCGCGTCTCGACGGCGATGCCGGCGGCGCCGGCGAAGGCCTGCACGATCGGCAGCAGCGACTGCGTGGCGAGGAAGGGCGCTTCGTCGGTGAGCGTGTAGATGATCTTGGGCGTATCGGACATGGACGTCGTCTCGTGAAAAACACCGGCCATTGTCGCGTTTCCGCCGCCCCCGGGCAAAACACGCTCGGCGGATGGATCAGTGCGCGGGCGTAGGGTCGGCGGCGGCCGGCGCGGCGGGCCAGTCGGCTGGCGTCAGCGGCGCCAGGCCGTGGGCCAGGCGACCCTTATCGCACTGCGGGCTGTGCCGTCCGAACTCCCACGACGGCTCGACGATGCGGCACACCGACGGCCGCTGCGGGTAGATGCCGCAGTGCCCGTCCACGCCGATGGTGCCGCGCAGCGCCACGCAGCGCGGGTTGGCGCCGTCGGTGCCGCGCATGGCCAGTTCGTGCCGGCGCAGCGGCACCACCAGCTCGGCGGGAGGTCCGCCGGGGTTGTCGGGTTGGGCTTCCGACCAGTGGAAGGAGACGCGGAAGGTGGCGCAGCAGGCGCCGCAGCGGACGCAGGGATGGCTCATGGGGACGGAAGATCGTCGAAAGCCGGGGTCGGGCCATCGCAGCGCGACGTTGCCGTCGCGCCGGGAGGGGGCTGGGGGTTATTCGATGCGGAAGTTGCGGGTCTCGACGACGCGGTCGTTCACCGCGATCTCGACCCGGTAGTCGCCGGCCGGCCAGGGCTCCGGCTGCGACAGCCGGAAGCTGGCCACGGTGGGCGCCTGCGGCGCCAGGTCCTGGCGGGCCTGGGCCACTTCGTTGCCGTCGGCCGCCAGCCAGCGCGCGGACAGCACCAGGCCCGGGCTGCTGCCCACGCCGACCACCGCCAGGTGCAGGGTGTCGGTGGCCTTGAACAGGTCCTTCGGCGCCGGCACGCGGCCTTCTTCGTCGAAGGCCGTGCCCAGTTCCACCGCCACCACCCGGAAGTCACCGGTGGGCAGCGGCGCGGCTTCGGGCGCGGCGTCCCCGGCGGCGGTGGCGCCCGTGTCCGGC
>NZ_AVCH01000165.1 GCF_000747075.1 Arenimonas malthae CC-JY-1 | reverse complement strand
GCGGGCGGCTCGGCCTCGCCGCCGCAAGCGGCGAGCAGCAGCATCGTCAGCAGGGCGGTCGGCAGGGTCGGGCGCATGGGCGGTTCCGGTTACTGGCGGTTGGTGCGCGGGTTGCCCGGCAGGGGCAGGCCCGGGGTGGCCCGGAACGGGTTGATGTCCAGGCCGCCGCGACGGGTGTAGCGAGCGTACACCGCCAGGCGGGTGGGCGAGCACTGGCGCAGGATGTCCATGAAGATGCGCTCGACGCAGCTTTCGTGGAAATCGCTGTGCTGGCGGTAGCTCACCAGGTAGCGCAGCAGGCCGTCGCGGGCGATGCGCGGGCCGGCGTAGCGGATCTGCACGCTGGCCCAGTCCGGCTGGCCGGTGACCGGGCAGTTCGACTTGAGCAGGTGCGACACCAGCACCTCGTCGGCCTTGAGCTCGGGGTCGGACGACAGGAACTCCGGCTTCGGCGGGCCGTAGTGGCTGATCTCCACCGGCAGGTCGTCGATGGAATCGCCCTCGAGGTTTTCGATCAGCGCGGCGTTGCTGGAACCGGCCGGCGTGAGCACCACGCTCACCGGCGCACCGGCGGCGGCGGACAGGTCGGCCACCAGCTGGGCGCGCAGGGTGTCGGCGTCGGCGAAACGCGCCATGGCGCAGCTGCCGAGGTAGAGCTTGAGGCTCTTGGATTCGATCAGGTTCGGCGAGGCCGCCGGCACGCGCAGTTCGGCCAGCGCGACGCGCGGCTTGCCGCGGTTGTCGAGCCAGCTCAGCTCGTAGGCATTCCAGAAATCCACGCCCACGAACGGCAGTTCGTCGCCGATGCCCAGCGCTTCACGCTGGCCGGCTCGCGGGATGGGGAACAGCAGGTTCGGGTCGTAGTCGGCGTTGTAGCTGACCGGCTTGCCCAGCAGGCTCGATTCGGGGGACGTCATGTCGCCCATTCTCCCACAACAAAAATAGGGCCAGAGTACTAATCCACCGGCCGGTGGATCAGCACCCCGACCCCGTGCCAACGCACCGGCCCAGGAGCTCAGAACGCGGCGTCGAAGGCCACCTCGCCCTGGACGCCGACCTGGTACGCCGAGACGCGCCGCTCGAAGAAGTTGGCCAGTTCCTGCACGTCCTGCAGGTCCATGAAGGGGAACGGGTTGCGGGCCCCGAAGCGCCGCGGCAGTCCCAGCTGGGCCAGGCGCTGGTCGGCCAGGTATTCCAGGTACTGGCGCATGTCCCGGGGCGACAGCCCCGCCACGCCGCCGCCCAGCACGTCCTCGGCGAAGGCGGACTCGCAGTCGACGGCCTCTTCCAGCATCCGGACCACCTCGGCCTTGAGCGCGTCGTCGAACAGGCCGGGCTCCTCCTCGCGCACCGTCCGGATCACCTCGAAGGCGAAGGCCATGTGCCCGCTCTCGTCGCGGAACACCCAGTTGGTGCCGCCCGCCAGGCCGTGCAGCAGCCCGCGCGAGCGCAGGTAGTACACGTAGGCGAAGGCCCCGAAGAAGAACAGGCCTTCGATGCAGGCGGCGAAGCAGACCAGGTTGAGCAGGAACTGCCGGCGCTGGGCCGGCGTCTTCAGCCGGCGCAGGTCCTGCACGCTGTCCATCCAGCGGAAGCAGAACTCGGCCTTCTTGCGGATCGACGGGATGTTCTCGATGGCGGCGAAGGCCTTGGCGCGTGCCGCCGGTTCGGGAAGGTAGGTGTCGAGCAGGGTCAGGTAGAACTGCACGTGCAGCGCCTCCTCGTACAACTGCCGCGACAGGAACAGCCGCGCCTCCGGGGCGTTGACGTGCTGGTAGAGGTTGAGCACCAGGTTGTTGGCGACGATCGAATCACCGGTGGCGAAGAAGGCCACCAGCCGCTCGATGAGGTGGCGCTCGGCCGGCCCGACCCGGGTGCGCAGGTCGTTGGTGTCGAGCGAGAAGTCCACCTCCTCCACCGTCCACGTGTTGCGGATGGCGGCGCGGTACATGTCGTAGAACTTCGGGTAGCGCATGGGCCGCAGCGTCAGGCTGTAGCCGGGGTCGAGCAGGCGGGGGGCGGTCACTGGCAGGCCTCGCAGGATTCGGGGTTCTCGAGCGAACAGGCGACGGCGGCCGCCGCGTCGACGGTGGCCTTGGCGATGCGGGTGGCGGGGCGCGAGCGCAGGTAGTAGGTGGTCTTCAGCCCCTTCTTCCAGGCGTGCATGTACATGGACGAGAGCGCGCCGATGTTCGGGCTCTCCATGAACAGGTTCAATGACTGGCTCTGGTCGATGAAGGCGCCGCGCTCGGCCGCCATGTCGACCAGGGAGCGCATCGGGATCTCCCACACCGTGCGGTACACCTCCCGCAGCGCGGCCGGGATCTCGGCGATGCCCTGCACCGAGCCCTCGGCGAGCTTGATGCGGTCGCGCATCTCCGGCGTCCACAGGCCGAGCGCCTTGAGTTCCGCCACCAGGTGGCGGTTGACCTGCAGGAAGTCGCCCGACAGCGTTTCGCGCTTGAACAGGTTGCTCAGCTGCGGCTCGATGCACTCGTAGCAGCCGGCGATGGAGGCGATGGTGGCCGTCGGCGCGATGGCCACCAGCAGCGAGTTGCGCAGCCCGTGTTCCATGATGCGCCGGCGCAGCGCGTCCCAGCGCGCCGGGTCGGCGGGTTGCACGCCCCAGGCCTCGAACTGCAGCTCGCCCGCGGCGGCGCGCGTTTCGGCGAAGGCCGGGTGGCGGCCGCGTTCCTGCGCCAGTTCGCAGCTGGCCTCGAGCGCGTGGAAGTAGATCTCCTCGGCGATGCGCGCCGAGAGCGCGCGCGCCCCGGCGGAATCGAAGGGCAGGCGCAGCCGGAAGAAGACGTCCTGCAGGCCCATGCAGCCCAGGCCCACGGGCCGCCAGCGCAGGTTGCCGCGGCGGGCGGATTCGATCGGGTAGTAGTTCAGGTCGATGACCCGGTCGAGCTGGCGCACGGCCAGGCGCACGGTTTCGGCGAGCTTGCCGAAATCGAAACCCTGCCCGTCGAGGTGCTGGCCGAGGTTGATCGAACCCAGGTTGCACACCGCCGTTTCGGCGTCGGACGTGACCTCCAGGATCTCCGTGCACAGGTTGGAGAGGTGGATGACGTTGCCGGGCCGCGCGGTCTGGTTGCTGGCGCGGTTGCACTTGTCCTTGAAGGTCATCCAGCCGTTGCCGGTCTGGGCCAGCGTGCGCATCATCCGGGCATACAGGTCGCGTGCGCGCACCTTCTTCACCGCGTGGCCGGCGGCCTCGGCCTGCCCGTAGGCCGCGTCGAAGGCTTCGCCGAACAGGTCGGTGAACTGCGGCACGCGCTTGGGGTCGAACAGCGACCAGTCGCCGTCGGCCTCCACCCGGCGCATGAACAGGTCCGGGATCCAGTGCGCCAGGTTGAGGTTGTGGGTGCGCCGCGCTTCGTCGCCGGTGTTGTCGCGCAGCTCGAGGAACTCCTCGACGTCGGCGTGCCAGGGCTCGATGTAGACGCAGGCCGCGCCCTTGCGCTTGCCGCCCTGGTTGACCGCGGCCACCGAGGAGTCGAGCGTCTTGAGCCACGGGACGATGCCGTTGGAATGCCCGTTCGTGCTGCGGATCAGCGAACCGCGGGAACGCACGCGCGTGAAAGACAGGCCGATGCCGCCGCTGAACTTGCTCAGCATGGCCACGTCGGCGTACTTGCGGTAGATCGACTCGAGCGTGTCCTCGGGCGAATCGAGCAGGAAGCAGCTCGACAGCTGCTCGTGGGTGGTGCCGGCGTTGAACAGGGTCGGCGAGCTGGGCAGGTAGTCGAGGCTGGCCATGCGCTGGTACAGCGCCAGCGCCCCGGGCACGTCCTCGCTCAGCGCGCAGGCGATGCGCAGGAAGAACTGCTGCGGCGTCTCGATGACGGTGCGCGCGGTGGGGTGGCGCAGCAGGTAGCGGTCGTAGAGCGTGCGCAGGCCGAAGTAGTCGAAGCGGCGGTCGAGCGTGGCGTCGAGCGCGTCGTTGAGCTTGCGCGCGTTGGCCTGCACGAAGCCCAGCAGGCGGTCTCCGGCCAGGCCCAGCTCATGCGCGCGCGCGACCGATTGCGAAAAGGCATGGATTTCCTGGCCGGCCACTTCCTTGCCGATGCATTCGGCCAGCAGGCGCGCCGCGAGGCGTCCGTATTCGGGCTCCTCGGCGGTCAGCAGCGCGGCGGTGCGGATCGAGAGTTCGTCGAGCTCACGGGTGCTGGCGCCGTCGTAGAGGCCCGAGATGGTGCGCGTGGCCACGCGCATCGGGTCGACGGCGTGCAGGCCTTCGCACTGGCGCTGCACGGCGCGCACGATCTTGTTGAGGTCCACCGGTTCGCGGCGGCCGCTGCGTTTGGTGACGGTCATGCCCAGCGCGGCGGCGGGCGGGGTGGGGGCGAACGGCGGCGCGTCGCCCTCGGCGACGGCGACGGCGGTGTCTTCCTGGTTCATGGTGTTCTCCGGTGCATGGCGCACGGCCGCCGCCCCTCCCGCGGAAGGCGGCGCACGGGAACGGGACGAAGGCGCGGCGCGCCATCGCGACCACGCCCCCGCGGGCGTCGGGACAACGGGAGGATGGAGAACGGGTGTCGCCGCCGGCAGGACCCGGCGCCACGACACCGGCGCCGTCTCCCCCCGGAGACCCTTGGGCCGGTCACCGCGCGGCGTGCATTCGCGCGGCTGTCGGCAGGTCTTCGGACTCGTGGACGCGAGGCGTAAGCGCCTCTCCTACTGGCCGTCGCTTCCCAGGCTCGTGCAGGCGGACCTTGAGGCCGGACCCACGTTCCCAGTGCTCATGACGGCGGTCGTTTCCACATACCGCTGCGGGGCAGTGCCGGATTCCCACCGGCTTCCCTATTAACCCAAGCGCTTGTGGCGCCCAGGACCGACAACCCCAAGATAATGGGGTTGGCGGGCGCGGGTCAATCCACTTCGTGGAGGTAGTCCAGGGCCACCTGGAGCATGGCGCGGGTGCCGACCCTGAGGGCCTGTTCGTCCAGGAAGAACTCGGGCGAGTGGTTGGACGGGGCCTTCAGGGCGTCCTGGCCGGCCGGGGTGGCGCCGACGAAGAAGAAGAAGCCGGGCACCTCGTTGGCGTAGAAGCTGAAGTCCTCGGCGCCCATGGTCAGGTCCATCTCCATCACGTTGCGGGCGCCCACCGCCTTCTCCAGGCTCGGCAGCACGCGCGCGGTCAGGCCGGGGTGGTTCACCGTCACCGGGTTGCCCTTGGTGTCGGGCACCTGCGCCACCACGGTGGCACCGTGCGCCGCAGCCACCTTTTCAGCCACGTTCTTGAGGTCGGCGAACACCGCCTGGCGCATGCCTTCGTCGAAGGTGCGAATGGTGCCGATCAGCTCCACCTCGTCGGGGATGATGTTGTAGCGGATGCCGCCCTTGATGGCGCCGAAGCTCACCACCACCGGCAGCTTCGAAATGTTCTGGCGCCGGCTGACGATGGTCTGCGAGGTGCCGATGATGTCGGCCGCGGCCACGATCGGGTCCACGCCGCCCCAGGGCCGCGAGCCGTGCGTCTGCCGGCCCTTCACCACGATGTTGAAGCGGTCCGAGGCCGCCATCAGCGGGCCGCTGCGGTAGCCGACCTGGCCGGCATTGAGCGTGCTGAACACGTGCAGGCCGAACACCGCCTCGGGCTTGAAGCCGTCGAAGATGCCCTGCTTCAGCATTTCCTCGGCGCCGCCTTCCTCGCCATCCGGCGGACCTTCTTCGGCCGGCTGGAACACGAACAGCACCTCGCCGGGCAGGTCGGCCTTGATGGCGGCCAGCGCTTCGGCCACGCCCATCAGGATGCCGGTGTGGGCGTCGTGGCCGCAGGCGTGCATCACGCCCACCGTTTCGCCGCGGAACGTGGACGTGGCCTTCGAAGCGAAGGGCAGGCCGCTGCGTTCGGTCACCGGCAGCGCGTCCATGTCGGCGCGGATGGCGATGCGCGGGCCCGGCTTGCCGCCGCGCAGCACCGCGGTGACGCCGGTGGTGGCCACGCCGGTGCGCACGTCCTCGAGGCCGAGCGCGCGCAGGTGTTCGGCCACCAGCGCGGCCGTGCGCGTTTCGCGGTTGCCCAGCTCCGGATGCTGGTGGATGTCGCGGCGCCAGGCCTGCACCTTGGCGTCGACCGTGGCGGCCAGCGCCTCCACGTCGGGCGCCTGGGCGAAGGCGGGGCCGCAGAGCGCGGCGGCAAGGGCGGAAACAAGCAGCAGACGGCGCATCGGCGTTCCCCTGGGGTGGTGGGCCGATGCTAGCACCGCGTTCGCGGCGTGGCTTGGCGGCATGGGCGCCGCGGTCGCGGCATGGCCTCTGTAGGAGCGCCTTCAGCCGCGAAGCTCTTCGCGAAAAGCTTCGCGGCCGAAGCCGCTCCTACAGGTTCCCGTTCTTGCGGACCGCCAGGGCGGCGGCCATCAGGGTGGCCAGCACGCACCAGCCCAGGTAGCGGAAGTCGGAGCTGGGCGCGAGCAGGAACAGTGGCAGGGCCAGCGCCCAGCCGGAGGCGGCGACGGCGGCGACCAGGCCGTCGCCCGCCGCACGCCGCCAGGCCACGAACGCGGCGAGCAGCAGCGAGACCAGCAGGCAGGGCCAAGCCGCGAACAGCGGCGTGTCCACCACGGCATCGAGCGCCGGCTGCAGCCAGCCATGCAGCCATCCGGACGGCGGCGCCAGCGCCGGGTTGTCGCGCAGCGGCACGACGGTGGGCTGCAGCACCAGGTAGTCGGGGTGCGCCTCCTGGTGCAATCCCACCAGGTACGCCGCCACCTCGATTCGGTGCGCGAAATAGGCGCGCGGGTGCTGCATCGGGAGCGCCAGCCAGGCCTCGCGCAGCGCCGCGAGCTGTCCCGGCGTGAACTCGCGATACTGCGGCAGCCGCAGCTGGCCCGAGGCGAAGCTGGGCACGTTCACGCAAGGCGAAAAATCGCGGCGCAGGACGGCGACGGTGAGGCCGGGTTCCACCCAGTCAGGCGGAAACAGCAGTTGGTCTTCCGCGATCGACACCGCCGCGATGTCCCACATCGCCACCACCGGCCACACCGGCGTGGCGCGCGTGCCGGGCGCGGCGTTCGCAATCCACGACACGCCCTGCACCACGATGGCCATGTAAGCCGTCATCGCCAGCACGCGCCACGTGGGCCCCGACCACTGCCGCCACGCCACCCAGGCCAGCAGCGGCAGCGCCGCCGGCAGTGCGTTGAGCCGGAAGGCCACGCCCGCGCCCAGCGCCAGCACCGCCGCGATGCGCAGCGAACGCCGCGGCGTGCGAAGTTCGGCGGCCAGCAGTGCCACCGCCAGCGCGAACCAGCCCATCATCCACAGGTCTTTCCAAAGGTGCGGCAGCAGCGCCAGCAGCGGTGGCCAGGCGCCGATGAAAACCACCGTGCCCGCGCGCCGCCACGCGCCACCCCCCAGCGCCTGCGCGAACGCCGCCATCGCCGCCCACCACAGCGACGCCTGCAGCAGCAGCATGCCGCCCGGGTCGGGCAGCACCAGGCGCGACAACTGCCAGATACGCACCATCACCGGCGGATGCGCCGGGTCGAGTTCGCCGGTCCGCGCCTGCCACCACTGCCAGGCCGAATCCCAGCTCAGGTAACCCGGCCAGAACGCCAGCAGGGTGAGCAGCAGCCCCGCCAGCGCCGCCAGCCAGGGCGCCGCGCGGCTCATGGCCGGTGCTCGCGGGCCAGGTATTCGGCGCTGCGCATTTCAATCAGGCGCGAGGCGGTGCGCTCGAAGTCATGCCGCAGCTTGTCGCCGGCATACAGCCACAGCGGTTCGGCCGCGGCGCTGAGCAGCAGGTTCACGTTGCGGTCGTAAAGCTCGTCCACCAGGTGCACGAAGCGGCGCGCGGCGTTGTCGTGCGCCACGTCCATCACCGGCACGTTCGACAGCAGCACGGTGTGGAAATCGCGCGCGATCTCGATGTAGTCGGCCGCCGCGCGCGGGCCTTCGCACAGCGCGGAAAAATCGAACCAGGCGATGCCTTCCGCCAGCGCCCGCGCCGGGATCGGCCGGCCGTTCACCGCCAGCGGGCCCTGTTCGCGCGGGCAGTCGGCGGCCAGGCGGCCGAAGTGGTCGGCCAGGCCGCGCTCGGCCTCGGGGCCCAGCGGCGTGAGGTAGGTCTCGGCGCGGGTGAGCTGGCGCAGGCGGTAGTCCTGGGCGCTGTCGAGGAACACCACGTGGCAGTGCGACTCCAGCAGCGCGATGGCCGGCAGGAAGCGCGCGCGCTGCAGGCCGTCCTTGTACAGGTTGCCGGGCACGGTGTTCGACGTGGTCACCAGCGCCACGCCGCGCGCGAACAGCCGCTCGAGCAGGCGGCCCAGGATCATCGCGTCGGCGATGTCGGTGACGAAGAACTCGTCCAGCACCAGCAGCCGCAGTTCGTCGGCCAGCCCGTCGGCCACCACCGCCACGGTGTCGGCGGTGTCGTCGGGCAGGGCCTGGATGCGCGCGTGCACTTCCACCATGAAGCGATGGAAATGCCAGCGCCGGCGCGGCACGCCCTCGAGCTGGTCGAACAGCAGGTCGTTGAGGAAGGTCTTGCCGCGACCCACGCCGCCCCACAGGTACAGGCCCTGCACGGGCGCGTCGTTGCCGAGTTTCAGCCAGCGTTTCCAGGCCGGCGCGGCGCCGCGCGCGCGCAGTTCTCGGTGGATGCGGTCGAGTTCGGCCAGCGCCGGCTGCTGGGCCGGGTCGTGCTGCCAGCGGCCGGCGGCGACGCCGGCGGCATAGGCCACGGACGGCGGCGCGCCCGCCGCGGCTTCAGCCATGGCGCGGCGGCGGCAGGTTCTTGCGCACGCCGTTCTTCACCGCGCCGCGCAGGTCCATCAGGCGGCGGTGGAAGAAGTGGCTGGTGTCGGGCATGCGCACCAGCGTGGGCTTGTCCTGCAGGCCGTCGATCCAGTCGTACACCTTCTGCGGGTCGACGATTTCGTCGGCCTCGGGCATCACCACCAGCCAGGGGCAGGGCGGCGGCAACACGCCGGCGAAATCGCGCAGGCCCACCGGCGGCGCGAGCGAGATCATCTGCTTCACCGGGAGCTGGCGCGCGCCCTGCAGGGCCACCCAGCTGCCGAAGGAGAAGCCGGCGAGCCAGAGCGCGTCGTCCGGGCGCTGCTTGCGCACCCAGTCGGTGACGGCCAGCAGGTCGAGCGTTTCGCCGCGGCCATTGTCGAAGCTGCCTTCCGACTGGCCCACGCCGCGGAAATTGAAGCGCACCGCCGCCAGGCCCAGTTCGCTCAGGGCGCGGGCGGTCATGGTGACCACCTTGTTGTGCAGCGTGCCGCCGTCGGGCGGGTTCGGGTGGCAGATGACGGCCACGCCGGCGCGCTCCTGGCCCGGTTCGGGCAGGTCCACCATCAGTTCGAGGCGGCCGGCCGGCCCGGCGATCAAGAGCGGGCCGGATTCGGTCGGGAAGGCGGGCACGGCGTCCATGCGCGGATGATAGCCCCTAGCGCGCCAGGTCGAGCCCGATCAGCAGCGGGTCGTGGTCGGACGCGCGCCAGGGGTCGCCGTCGGGATCGGCGCGGTAGTCGAACAGGCCGGCCTCGTCGGCGTTGGCATGCCATTCGGCGGCGCCGCGCAGGCGCGGGGCCAGGCCCGGGTCCAGCAGGGCGTGGTCCAGGCGCGCCGACAGGCCGGCGAACACGAAGGAGTACGGGCGCTCGAGCTTGGCCAGGGCGAAGGCGTCCTGCCAGCCCTTGGCGCGCAGCAGGCGCAGCGGGTCTTCCTGGGCGTGGGCGTTGAGGTCGCCGATGACCAGGTGGCCCACCGGCTTGGTCCCGGTCGGGTCGGTGGCCAGCCAGGCGTGCAGGCGTTCCGCGGATTCCACCCGGGTGGCGTTGAAGCAGGCCTGGCCGTCGCCAGAATCGGCGTCGCCGCCGGTGGCCTCGTCGCAGCCGCCCTTGGACTTGAAGTGGTTGGCGGCCACCACGAACACCGGCCCGTTGCCGGCCCGGAACGCCTGCGCCAGCGGCGCGCGGCTGCGGTCGCGGAAGGGGCCGTCGGCCAGCGTGGCCGGGCGCCCCACCGGCGTGAAGCGGCTGGCGCGGTAGATCAGGCCGACGCGGATGGGGTTGTTGCCCGGGCCGTCGCCGGCGTCCACGAAGCGCCAGTCGGAATGCGGGCCGGCGGCGTTGAGCGCGGCCACGAACTGCGCCAGCGAGGAGCGCGGGCCGAAGCCGTCGTTCTCGAGCTCCATCAGCGCCGCCAGGTCGGGCTGCAGCGCCTGCACGGTGGCCACCAGCTTGGCCTGCTGGCGCTGGTAGTCGGCCTGGCTGGCGGCGCCGCGCGCGGTGGGGAAGCCGCCGCCGCGGCCGTCGCCGTTGAACAGGTTGAGCAGGTTGAAGCCGGCGATGCGGCGGTCGCCCTGCACGTCGGGCGCGGGCGGGCGCGGGACCTGTTCGACCCGGGCGATTTCTTCGGTCAGCTGCAGGCGGTAGCTGCCGAAGCGCTGGTCGAGCACGCCGGCGACGCCGTGCAGGGTGCTGCCGACGCGCAGCGGGTGGGCGTCGTCCTGGCCGGTGGACAGGAACCAGGGCGTGCCCGGGTCCTGGGCGCGGCGGCCGTCGTCGAGGCGCAGCATCAGCCGGGCGTTTTCGGCGGCGATGGCCAATGCGGCGGCGCCCGGGGGTGCGAGTTCGGTGGGCGCGAACAGGCGGCCGCCGAAGCTCACCAGCAGTTCGCCGTAGCGGCCCAGGGCATCGTTGCCGGTCACCGTGAGCGGCGTGGCGATGGCCAGGCGCATGCCTTCGTAGCGCTCCCAGTCGCTGGCGGCGGCCGGCGCGGTTTCCAGCACGAGCGTGGTGGGCTTGCCGCCCCGGCCCAGGAATTCGACCGCGGTTGGTTCGAGCGTGGTCAGGGTGGCCGACCCTTCGCCGGCTTCCACCACCGTGCCGGTGGCGCGCACGCGGTCGCCCTGGCGCAGGCGCGGCTGGGCGTCGGCGGGACGGGCCAGGAACAGGCCTTCGGAAGTGGCGGGGTCGTCGTCGGGCGTTTCCGACTGCAGGAAGACGCCGCCCAGGCCGCCGAAGGGAAACGCCACCACGGCCTCCACCGTGACCACGCGGCCCTCGAGCGGGCTGCGTTCGCCGCTGCCCTGCACCTGGGCGATGGAGACCGAGCCGGCGGCGGCGCCGTCGGACGGCGCGGCATTGGCGGTGTCGGCCACCGGCGGCGTGCAGGCGGTGAGCAGCAGCGGGGCGATCAGCAGGGGCAGGTGGCGCATTCCAGGACTCCGGAAACGAAGACGCCGCCCGGAGGCGGCGTCGTCGGAAGGGCGTGGGCCCAAGCTTACTTCAGGTTGTCGACCATCCACTGCACGGTGGCGATGACCTGCTCGTCGCTGAGGTTGGGGTTGCCGCCCTTGGCCGGCATGACGCCCGCGGCGCCCTGGAAGCCTTCGATGGCGTGCTTGTTCAGGGTGTCCATGCCCTGGGCGATGCGGGCGGCCCAGGCCGCCTTCTCCAGCTTGGGCGCGCCGGCGGCACCGGCGGTGTGGCAGGCGCCGCAGAGGTTGGCGTAGATGACCGAACCGTCGAGCGTGCCGTCGTAGGCCACCTGGCCGGCGCTGGCGGCGGCCGCAGCCGCGGCGGCCGCGGCCTGGGCGGCGGCG
>NZ_AVCH01000164.1 GCF_000747075.1 Arenimonas malthae CC-JY-1 | reverse complement strand
ACGCCTGCCGAGACCAACCGAACGCGAGCAAGTGACCTGCTTGCCGCAAGGCAAGGCAGAAGCCGGTTACTCCAGTTCGCGGTGGAAGGTCAGTACGCCCTCGCGGCCGTGGCTGCGGCAGTGGGCGGCGAGGCGTTCGGCGAGGTAGACCGAGCGGTGGCGGCCGCCGGTGCAGCCGAAGGCGATGGTGAGGTAGCTGCGGGTTTCGGCTTCGAAGCGCGGCACCCAGTTCTCCAGGAAGGCCTGGACGTGGGCCACGAATTCCTGCACCACCGGGTCCTGGTCCAGGTGCTCGCGCACGGCCGCGTCGCGGCCCGAGAGCGGGCGCAGGCGCGCGTCCCAGTGCGGGTTGGGCAGGGCGCGGGCGTCGAACACGAAGTCGGCGTCGGCCGGCAGGCCGCGCTTGTAGGCGAAGGATTCGAACAGCAGCGACATGCCGCGGGTGGTGCCCACGCCCACGGCCGTCGTCACCTGCCGGCGCATCTGGTGCACGTTCATTTCCGACGTGTCCATCACCAGGTCGGCGATCGCCTGCAGCGGGCGCAGGCGCAGGCGCTCGAGCTCGATCGCGTCGGCCAGCGCCAGGCCGCCGTGGCTCAGCGGGTGCTTGCGGCGGGTATCGGAATAGCGCTTGAGCAGCACTTCGTCGCGGGTGTCGAAGAACACCAGCTTGTAGTCGAAGCCCAGCGAACCCACCGCCGACAGCCATTCCGGGATGCGCGCCAGGTCGGAGGCGTTGCGCACGTCGATGCCCACGGCCATGCGCGCCATGTTGCGGCCATCGCCGGCCACCGACTTCACGAATTCCGGCAGCAGCTCCACCGGCAGGTTGTCGGTGCAGTAGACGTCGAGGTCCTCGAGCGTCTTGAGCGCCACGGACTTGCCGGAGCCGGAGAGGCCCGTGACGACGATCAGCAGCGGGCGGACGGGTTCGCTCACGAGGTTTCCCCTTGTTGCAGGAAGGCCGTGTGCCGGGCCAGGAAGGCCGCGGCCGGGTCCATGCCCTTGCTGCGCAGCAGGTGCAGGCGCACCGCGGCCTCGGTGAGCACGGCCAGGTTGCGGCCCGCGGCCACGGGTAGCTGCACCACGGGCACGTCCAGGTCGAGCACCTTGCGGCTGCCCGATTCGCCGGTGATGCGCGCCATGGCTTCGTTCGAAAGCTCGGGCGCGCGTTCCAGGTGCACGATCAGGCGCAGGTACTTGTTCCGCTTCACGGCCGTGTCGCCGAACATCTCGCGGATGTTGAGCACGCCCAGGCCGCGCACTTCCAGCAGGTCCTGCAGCAGTTCGGGGCAGGTGCCGTCGAGCACGTCGGGCGCGATCTGGGTGAACTCGGGCGCGTCGTCGGCCACCAGGCGGTGGCCGCGGCTGATCAGCTCGAGCGCGAGTTCGCTCTTGCCGGCGCCGGATTCACCCGTCACCAGCACGCCGATGGAGTAGATTTCCATGAACACCCCGTGCAGCGTCACCCGCGGCGCCAGCGCGCGCGCCAGGTGGTATTGCAGGAGGTTGAGCAATTCATAGCCGCGCCGCGGCGACACCCACAGCGGCGTGTCCGATTCCTCCACCGCGTCGCGCAGGTCGGCCGGGCAGGACTGGCCCTGGGTGATCACCATCGCCAGCGGCCGCGACTGCATGATCTTCTGCAGCACTTCCCAGCGCGTGCGGGCGTCCAGGCCGTCGAGCCAGGCCAGTTCGGCCGAACCGACGATCTGCACCTTGTTCGGGTGGATGACGTTGAGGTAGCCGGCCAGCGACGGGCGGCGGGAAAGGTGCTCGCCGCGCTCGATCACCCGCTCGCCGCCGCGCTGGCCGGCGATCCAGCGCAGTTCGAGGCGTTCGCCCAGCTCCGAGAAGAGTTCGCGGGCGCGCAGGCGGTCGGCCATGGGCTCAGCCGCAGTCCGCGTGGGCGGCTTGCCAGTCGGACAGCAGCGCGTACAGCGCGGCCGAATCCCGGGCGGTGCGCAGCTGGTCGCGGAAGGCCTGTTCGCCGAACATCTCGGCCAGCTGCGAAAGCAGCATCAGGTGCTGTGACGCGAAGTGCTCGGGCACGACCAGCGCGAACACCAGGTCCACCGGCTGGCCGTCGGGCGCGCCGAAGTCCACCGGTTCGCCCAGCCGCAGGAAGGCGCCCACCGCGGTGGACACCTTGCCGCTGCGGCCGTGCGGGATGGCCACGCCGTGCCCGAGGCCCGTGCTGCCGAGGCGTTCCCGGCCAACCAGGGCATCGAACACGGCGCGCTCGACCTCCGGGCTGTCACCCAGCAGCTTCGCCACCTGCTCGAGCAGGCGCTTCTTGCCGGTGACGGGGCCCAGGGCCTTCACGCGCCCCGGGCTGAGCAGGTCGAGCAGGTGCATGGCTCAGCCGAAGCTGTCCGAACGCGCCGCCGACTCGCCGCGGTGGTGGTCGGTCATCTTTTCCTTCTGCTTGATCAGCAGGCGGTCGAGCTTGTCGGCCAGCAGGTCGATGGCGGCGTACATGTCCGGGGCCACGGCGTCGGCGTGCAGGGTCTTGCCGGGGGTGCCGATGGTGGCCTCGGCGCGCTGCTCGAGCTTGTCCACCGAGAGCAGGACGCGGGCCTCGGCGTGGTGGTCGTAGTGGCGGGTGACGCGCGCGAGCTTGTCGTTCACGTAGTCGCGAAGGGCCGGGGTGACGTCGATCTGGTGGCCGCTGATGTCGATCCGCATGGTTACGATCCTCCTTCTTTGGGTGCAGCTACAGGTAATCACGCCAGATGCTAATCGGGCGTGACCGACGTCAAGTTCGGGAAAGGAAGTGCGCCGGGTTGCGCAGGCTGGCGTCTGCCATGGTGTCGGGCCCTCAGGCCAGCCGTTGCCGCTCGTTGGAAGCGGGGATGTTCATTGCTTCCCGGTATTTTGCCACGGTCCGGCGGGCCACGGGGATGCCTTCGCCCTTCAGGGTTTCGGCCAGGCGCTGGTCGGAAAGCGGGTTGCGCGGGTTCTCGGCGTCGATGAGCTTGCGCAGCATGGCCTGGATGGCGGTGGCCGAGGCGGCGCCGCCGTGTTCGGTGGCGATGCCCGAGCTGAAGAAGTGCTTGAATTCGAAGGTGCCGCGCGGGGTGCGCAGGTACTTGCGGGTGGTGGCGCGGGAAATGGTGGACTCGTGCAGGCCCAGCTCCTCGGCCACTTCCCGCAGGGTGAGCGGGCGCATGGCCTCGTGGCCGTGGTCCAGGAAGGCGCTCTGCTGGCGCACGATGGCCCGGGCCACGCGCACCAGGGTGTCGGCGCGGGTCTCGAGGCTCTTGATCAGCCAGCGGGCCTCCTGCAACTGGCCGCGCAGGTAGCTGTCGTCCTCGCGGCTGGCCTTGCCGATCAGGCGCTCGTAGTGGCGGTTGATGGCCAGGCGCGGCTGGCTGCCGGGCGCCAGGCTGACCTTCCAGACGCCGCCCTGGCGGAAGGCGATGGCGTCGGGGGCGATGTATTCGGCCTCGCCGCCGCCGATCTGGGCGCCGGGCTTGGGGTCGAGCGAACGCAGCAGGGCGACGGCCTGGTCCATGGCCCCGGCCGGGCAGCCCAGCTGGCTGGCCAGGCGGGCGGCGCCCTGGCGGGCGAGGGCGTCGAGGTGCTCGCGGGCCAGGCGGCGGGCCAGGTCCAGGCCCGGGGTATCCGGGCTGAGCAGGCTCAGCTGCACCCGCAGGCATTCGGACAGGCAGCGGGCGCCGGCGCCGACCGGGTCGAAGTGCTGGATGATGTGGAGAACGGTCTCGATTTCCGCCTCATCGGCGGTTATCTCCGGCAAAAGCGCGGCACGGATGTCGGACAGCGGGCCTTCCAGGTAGCCATCGTCGTTGATGGCCTCGATCAGGGCCTGGCCGATGGCGAGGTCGCGCGGGCCCAGATGGCTCAGGCGCAGCTGCCAGAGCAGGTGGGCGTGCAGGTCCACGGGGGCGGCGGCCGTGAGTTCCTCGGGTTCCTCGTCGCCGCCGCCGCGGCGCTCGCCGGCGCTCGATTCGTACCACTCGATGCTTTCGCCGGGGTCGAAGTCGCCGCTGTCGGGGCTGTCGCCGGCTTCTTCGCCGCTGGGGGCGTCGGGCGCCTTGTCGCCGTCCGGCGCGTCGCCGAAGCCGGCTTCCGGCTCGTCCTCGCGTTCGAGCAGCGGGTTCGATTCCAGGGCCTGGTTGAGCTCGGTTTCCAGTTCCACGGCCGACAGCTGCAGTAGCCGGATCGCCTGGCGCAGCTGGGGCGTCAGGGAGAGCTGCTGGCCTAGGCGGGTCTGGAGGGTCGGCTTCATGGCGCTCCGCGGGGGCGGCGGCGCCGGGCTACAGGCGGAAGGATTCGCCCAGGTAGACGCGACGCACGTCGGGGTTGGCCAGCACCGCCTCGGGCGTGCCCTGGGCCAGCACCGTGCCTGCATTGAGGATATACGCGTGGTCGCAGATACCCAAGGTCTCGCGCACGTTGTGGTCGGTGATGAGCACGCCGATGCCGCGGGACTTGAGGTGGCGGACGATCTTCTGGATCTCGCCGACCGAAATCGGGTCGACGCCGGCGAAGGGCTCGTCGAGCAGCATGAAGCGCGGCTTGCCGGCCAGGGCGCGGGCGATCTCGACCCGGCGGCGCTCGCCGCCCGACAGGCTGGCGCCGGCCTGGTCGGCGACATGGCCGACCTGCAGTTCTTCCATCAGGGCCGAAAGTTCGTCGGCGCGGCCGGCGGCGTCGAGGTCCTCGCGCAGCTCCAGCACGGCCTCGATGTTCTCGGCCACCGTGAGCTTGCGGAACACCGAGGCTTCCTGGGGCAGGTAGCCGAGGCCGCGGCGGGCGCGTTCGTGCATGGGCAGGGCGGTGATGTCCTGGCCGTCGAGCAGGATGCGGCCGTGGTCGGCCCCGACCAGGCCCACGATCATGTAGAAGCAGGTGGTCTTGCCGGCGCCGTTCGGGCCCAGCAGGCCCACCACCTCGCCGGGGCGGACCTCCATGCCGAAGTCGCGCACGACCTGGCGCGACCGGTAGCTCTTGGCCAGGCCCGAGGCGCTGAGCATCAGTTGGTCGCTGCGGTCTTGGGCAGGATGCGCATGTTCACGCGCTGGCCGTCGCCGCCGCCGTTGAGCCGGCCGGTGCCGACGTCGTAGCGCACGGTTTCGCCGCTGAGGGTGCCGCGCGGCTGGCGCACCTGCACGGCGCCGCTGAGCAGCATGGTGTCTTCGCTGAGCGTGTAGGTGACCTGGCGGGCCTCGGCTTCCATCGCCTCGCCGGCGTCGGACACCTGCTTCAGGCGCGCCGGCGCGCCGGTGAGCACGATGCGCTGGATGTCGCCCGCGACGCGGTGCACCTCGGCGCGGTCGGCGTTCACCTCCAGCGTGCCCTGGCGGATGCTGACGTTGCCCGTGAGCACCGACATGCCGTTGTCTTCCATCACCGCGTCGGTGCTGTCGGCGCTGATGTCCATGGGCTGCTGGCGGTCGCTGGACTTGGCCAGCGCCGGCGTGGCCGCGACCAGCGCGGCGAGGAGGAGCAGGTTAGCGGCGGGGTGCATAGCGTCCTTTGACGTCGTTCAGCAGCTGGAAACGCTTGGCCTGCATGTCCACTTCGAGGCCGGTCCCGGCGAGTATAGAGTCGCCATGGGTGACGGTCACCCGGCCGCCGGAGTTGGCGGTCTGGGCGTCGGGGAAAACGAACAGGCGGTCGGTGGCGAACACGGTGCGGTCGCCGGTTTCGCCGGGCGGGCCGACCATCTCGACGCGCGCCAGCAGGCGCACCTCGTCGGCCTTGGCGCTGACCCAGGCGCTGTCCGAGCGCGCGTTCCAGCGGCCGCCGCCCTTGGCCGGGAACGAAAAGCGCGGCTGGTCGAGCGTGAGGGTCTTGCCCTGCGGGTCGCGCTCGAGCTCGGGGCCGACGACCGTGAAGGCCTCTTCGCCGGCTTCGTTGAGCGTGATCAGCTCGTAGTCGCGCAGCACGTAGTCGGAGCGCAGCGGCGGTTCCACCGGCGGCACCTGGCGCTGCCGCCACTGCCACACCGCGTAGCTGCCCAGCGCGAAGGCCAGCACCAGCAGCAGCGGGTTGAGGACCCGGCGGTTCATGCCGCGCCGAAGCGCTCGAGCACGGCGGCGCGCAGGCCGCGGGCCTCCAGGATCAGGTCGCAGAGTTCGCGGGCGGCGCCGTGGCCGCCGTTCGCGCGGGCGCGCCAGTGCACGCGTTCGGCCACCCAGGGGTGGGCGTTGGCGGGCGCGGCCGAGAGGCCGGCCAGCATCAGCGCCGGCAGGTCGGGCAGGTCGTCGCCCATGTGCGCGGTTTCGCTGGCCGACACGCCCAGGCTGGCGCAGAGCATGCGCAGGGTGGCGGCCTTGTCCTTCACGCCGGTGTGCACGTGCTGCAGGCCCAGGTCGCGGGCGCGCGACTGCACGGCGGCGCTGCGGCGCGCGGTGATCAGCGCCACGGCGATGCCGTTGTCTTCCAGCAGGCGCAGGCCCTGGCCGTCGAGCACGTGGAAGGCCTTGGATTCGCGGCCCTCGGCGTCGTAGAACAGGCGGCCGTCGGTGAGCGTGCCGTCCACGTCGAAGCAGGCGAGGCGTACGCGCGCGGCGCGTTCGAGCAGGTCGGGGGTGAGCTGGGTCATGGCCGGATCACACCACCCGCGCGCGCAACAGGTCATGAATGTTCAAGGCGCCGACCACGCGGTTGGCGGCATCCACCACCACCAGCGCGTTGACCTTGTGCGCCTCCATCAGGTGCGCGGCCTCGACCGCCAGGGCGTCGGCGCCGATGGTCTTGGGCCGGCGGCCCATCAGCTGGGACACCGGCGTGGCCTTGAGGTCGGTGTCCTCGTCGTCCAGGCAGCGGCGCAGGTCGCCGTCGGTGAACACGCCCTGCAGCACGCCGTCGGCGTCCACCACGGCGGTCATGCCCAGGCGCTTGCGGGTCATCTCCAGCAGCGCGGCGGACGCGCTGGCTTCCACCGGCACCCGCGGGATGTCGTCGCCCGAATGCATGATGTCGCGGATGTGGAGCAGCAGGCGGCGGCCCAGCGCGCCGGCCGGGTGCGAACGGGCGAAGTCCTCGGCGGTGAAGCCGCGGGCCTCGAGCAGGGCCACGGCCAGGGCGTCGCCCAGGGCCAGCGCGGCGGTGGTGCTGGAGGTCGGGGCCAGGCCCAGCGGGCAGGCCTCGGCCGGCACGCTGGCGTCCAGGTGCACGTGGGCGAGGCGGGCCAGGCTGGAGCCGGGGCGGCCGGTCATGGCGATCATCACGTTGCCCTGGCGCTTGAGCGAGGGAATGATCGAGAGGATCTCGTCGCTTTCGCCGGAGTTCGACAGCGCCAGCACCACGTCGGCGTCGGTCACCATGCCCAAGTCG
Organism: Arenimonas malthae CC-JY-1; assembly: GCF_000747075.1. Classification (GTDB taxonomy): domain Bacteria; phylum Pseudomonadota; class Gammaproteobacteria; order Xanthomonadales; family Xanthomonadaceae; genus Arenimonas; species Arenimonas malthae. Next base: position 19,215 of record NZ_AVCH01000164.1, on the reverse strand, counting down.
CCGTGGCTGGCTTCGCCCGGGTGCATGAAAAAGGCCGGCGTGCCGGTGGAGGCGAGGGTGGCGGCGATCTTGGTGGCGATGTGGCCCGACTTGCCCATGCCCGTGCAGACCACCCGGCCGCGGCAGGCCAGGATGTGCCGGCAGGCCGCCGCGAAGTCGGCGCCCAGGCTGCCCTTGAGCGCCTCCAGCGCCTGCGCCTCGATGGCGATGACGTTGCGGCCGCTGGCGATCAGCGCCTCGTCCGGGACTGCCAGGGCGGATTTCGGGGCATTCATGCGGGGGGCTTAGGGAGTATGATGCGGGGCCGTATTGTAAGGCCTGCGCGGCCACCCCGCGCCCCGCCCGCCATGACCCCCGAAACCATCCAGAACCTCATCGAGGCCGGCCTGCCCGGCGCCCAGGTCCGCGTCCAGGGCGACGACGGCGTGCATTTCGAGGCCACCGTGGTCAGCGAAGCCTTCCGCGGCAAGCTGCCGCTGGCCCGCCACCGCATGGTCTACGCCACCCTGGGCGAGCTCATGGGCGGCGCCATCCACGCGCTGGCCCTGCGCACGCTGACCCCCGAAGAAGCCAACAAGGCCGCCCAGGCCTGAGACCCACGACGAATGGCAAAGATCGTAATCACCGGCGGCGAACCGCTGAACGGCGAGGTGCAGATCTCCGGCGCCAAGAACGCCGTGCTGCCCATCCTGGCCGCCACCCTGCTGGCCGACGGCCCGATCTCGATCGGCAACGTCCCGCACCTGCATGACGTCACCACCACCATGGAACTGCTGGGCGCCATGGGCGTGCAGCTGATGGTGGACGAAAAACTCACCATCACCGCCGACCCGCGCTTCATCACCTCCACGGTGGCGCCGTACGAGCTGGTGAAGACCATGCGCGCCTCGATCCTGGTGCTGGGCCCGCTGGTGGCGCGCTTCGGCCACGCCGAGGTCTCGCTGCCGGGCGGTTGCGCCATTGGCTCGCGCCCGGTCGAGCAGCACATCCGCGGCCTGCAGGCGCTGGGCGCCGAGGTCACGGTGGAGAACGGCTTCATCAAGGCCCGCGCCGAGCGCCTGCGCGGCGGCCGCTACGTGTTCGACATGATCACCGTCACCGGCACCGAGAACGTGCTGATGGCGGCCGTGCTGGCCAAGGGCACCACCGTGCTCGAGAACTGCGCGATGGAACCCGAGGTGGTCGACCTGGCCAACTGCCTCATCGCCATGGGCGCGCAGATCGAAGGCGCCGGCACCAACCGCATCGTCGTGCACGGCGTCGACCGCCTGGCCGGCATCCACTACGACGTGCTGCCCGACCGCATCGAAACCGGCACCTTCCTGGTGGCCGGCGCCATGACCGGCGGCCGCGTGGTGGCCCGACGCACCCGCGCCGACATCATGGACGCCGTGCTGGTGAAGCTCGAGGAAGCCGGCGCACACGTCAACACCCGCGACGACACCATCGAAGTGGACATGCGCGGCAAGCGCCCCAAGGCCGTGAACCTCACCACCGCGCCTTACCCGGCCTTCCCGACCGACATGCAGGCGCAGTTCGCGGCGCTCAACACCATCGCCGAAGGCGTGGGCGTGATCACCGAGACCATCTTCGAGAACCGCTTCATGCACCTCAACGAGCTGCAGCGGCTGGGCGCGGACATCCGCATCGAGGGCAACACCGCCATCATCCGCGGCGTGGCGCAGATGACCGGCGCGCCGATCATGGCCACCGACCTGCGCGCCTCGGCCTCGCTGGTGCTCGCCGGCCTGGTGGCCAAGGGCGAGACCATCGTCGACCGCATCTACCACATCGACCGCGGCTACGAGAACATCGAGGAAAAGCTCGGCACCCTCGGCGCGAAGATCCGCCGCCTGCCGGGCTGATCAGCGGATGGCGGTGATGCGCAGGTCGATGCGCTCGCCGTCTTCTTCCACCTGCAGGATGCGCAGCGGCAGCCAGCCGTGGTTGCGGGCCAGCCAGACCTTGGTCTGGCGGCCGCCGGGGGTGTCGCGGCGGCGTTCCAGCCGCAGCGCGCGCTCCACGCCGATGGCGGTGCGCAGGCGCACCGCCGCCGCCACTTCGTAACGCTGCTCTTCCACGCCCTTGCGCTCGGCGACGGGGAATCGCAGCACGCCACGCTCGCCGTCGGCCACGGCCACCATCATCGCGGCGGTCACCGCCTGCTTGTCGAGCAGGCCGGGGCGGCCGGCGTAACGCGCGGTTTCGCCCTTGTAGGTGCTGGTGACCGCGTGGCTGCGCGGGTCCATGGTGGTGTGCTGCTCGCGGGTGTTCCAGGCGGCCTTCTGGCGCATGCGGTAGTCGGTGGACTCCAGGCCGTCGCCGGTCCAGCGCAGCCGCGAGGTTTCCTCGCGCTTCACCCCGGCCACGGCCGCCAGGCCCGCGGTGCCCTCGCTGCGGGTGCTCATCTCGAAGCCGCCCTCGGGCAGCGTGCGCAGGCGGATATGGCCCACGCCGATCACCTCGCCGTTGCGGCGCACTTCGTAATCGGCCTCGAAGGGCTTGGGCGGCGTGGCGGCGCCGGCGAGCAGCGGCAGCGCCAGCAGCGCGGCGGACAGGAACTTAAACATGGCCGGGCTCCCGGTGCAGTTGGTTGTCGGCGCCCAGCGACAGCGGCGCGGCGAGGGGGTGGCCATCGAGCTCGAAGCCGGCGGCGCCCAGGCGCGCGCGGCCGGTGGCCAGCAGCGCCACCGAGGCCACCAGCAGCGCGTGTTCGCGCGGCAGCAGGCGCCCGGCCAGGGCTTCGGGCGTGTCGCCCGGCAGCACAGGGATGCGCGCCTGCGCCAGCACCGGGCCGGCGTCGAGCGCCGGGATCACGGCGTGCACGCTGGCGCCGTGTTCGGTTTCGCCGGCGGCCAGCACCCTGGCGTGGGTGTCCAGGCCGGGATGGCGCGGCAGCAGGGAGGGATGGATGTTGACCATGCGGGACTCGAACCTTCGCACCGTGCGCTCGGAAATGATGCGCAGGTATCCCGCACAGACGATGAGGTCGGGCTGAACCGCCGCCACGGCGTCGAACAGCGCCTCGTCGTGGGCGTCGCGGTCGGGGTAGTCGCGGGGGCGCAGCGCGACGTGGGGCAGGCCCCGGTCCCGGGCGATGCCGATGGCGCCGCAGGCCGGCTTGTCGGAGAACACGCCGGCCACGCGCGCCGGCAGCGTGCCGGCCGCGATGGCATCGAGCAGCGCCTGCAGGTTGCTGCCGCGGCCCGAGGCAAGGACCGCCAGCGAAAACGCGGACATCAGCCGATGCGCACGCGCTCTTCGCCGGTGGCCTTCACCACCTGGCCGATGGCGCGGTGCGCCAGGCCGCGGCGGGCCAGGTCGGCCGACACGGCCGCCACGTCGCCCGGCGCCAGGACCAGCACGAAGCCGACGCCGCAGTTGAAGGTGCGCCACATTTCCGGCGCCGGCACCGCGCCTTCGCGCTGCAGCCAGTCGAACACCGGCGGCAGCACGATGGCCGAGGCCTCGATGTCCAGGCCCAGGCCGTCGGGGATGACGCGGATGATGTTCTCGGTCAGGCCGCCGCCGGTGATGTGGGCCATGGCGTGCAGGTCGTGCGCGCGCAGCAGCTCGAGCACCGGCTTGACGTAGATTTCGGTGGGCGCCATCAGCGCGTCCACCAGCTTCACGCCGCCGACGTCCAGCTCGGCCGGGCGGCCGGCGCGGTCGTAGATGCGGCGCACCAGCGAATAGCCGTTCGAATGCGGGCCGGACGAGGCGATGCCCAGCAGCACGTCGCCCTCGCGCACCTTGGCGCCGTCGAGCAGCTGGCTCTTTTCCACCGCGCCGACGGTGAAGCCGGCCAGGTCGTATTCGCCCGGCGGGTACATGTCGGGCATCTCGGCGGTTTCGCCGCCGATGAGGGCGCAGCCGGCCAGTTCGCAGCCCCGGGCGATGCCGGACACCACCGAGACGGTGGTGTCGACGTGCAGCTTGCCGGTGGCGAAGTAGTCCAGGAAGAACAGCGGCTCGGCGCCCTGCACCAGCACGTCGTTCACGCACATGGCCACCAGGTCGATGCCGATGGTGTCGTGGCGGTTGAGTTGCTGGGCCAGCTTGAGCTTGGTGCCCACGCCGTCGGTGCCCGAGACCAGCACCGGCTCGCGGTACTTGCCCGACAGGTTGAACAGGGCGCCGAAGCCGCCCAGGCCGCCCATCACCTCGGGCCGGAAGGTGCGCTTGACCAGGGGCTTGATGCGCTCGACGACTTCGTTGCCGGCGTCGATGTCAACGCCCGCATCGCGGTAGGTGAGGGGGGTAGGCGTGGTCACGGCGGGGTCCGGGCGCGGGAAAGACCGCCATTCTACCAAGCGCGTCGGGCCTGAAGGCCCTCCCACGCCCCTCGTTGGACGCTCCGCCCCCCCATGCGGCACCATTCACGCTCACCCGAGCCCCGCCGCGAGCCCATGCGCCCAGCCCTGACCGTCCTCGTTTCCGCCGCCCTGCTGGCGCTTGCCCTGCCGGCCGCCGCCCAGTTCGAGCCGGTGGACGTGCCCGCGCCGACCGCCGTGGCCGGGGCCCCGGCGCGCGACCTGGCCCTGTACGTGGGCGAGACCGAACTGATGTCGCAGGGCGCCGGCGAGCGCCGCGCCGCCACCGCCCGGGCCCTGGCCCAGGTGCTGGTGAAGCTCACCGGCAACCCGCTGGCCGCCGCCAACCCGGTGGTGCGCCGCGCCCTGGGCAGCGCCGCCAGCTTCGCCACCGCCGAGCAGACCAGCGAAGGCGAGAGCTCCGACCAGCAGGGCAACACCGCCATCGGCGGCGTGCCCGTGTACAAGACCCGGCTGCGGGTGGAATTCGACCCGGGCAAGGTGGATGCGCTGATCGCCGGCGCCGGCCTGGCCTACTGGGGCCCGGACCGCCCGCGCCCCATCCTGTGGCTGGCGATCGACGACGGCCGCGGCGCGCGCCTGGTCAACAGCCAGCAGCTCAACGTGGTCAAGCCGCTGGCCACCCGCGGCACCGAGCGCGGCCTGAGCTTCGGCCTGCCCTCGGGCACGGCGGTGGAGCAGGCCGCGGTGGACACCATCTGGGCCCAGAACCCGGCCCCGATGCAGCCCCTGACCGAACGCTACGGCAACCAGACCCAGCTGCTGGGCCGGCTCTACCGCGCCGAGGGCGGCGCCGGCTGGACCGCCGACTGGGTGCTCAGCCGCGCCGGCAACGAGCTGTCGCGCTGGTCCTTCACCGACCCCAGCCCGCAGCGCGCCATCGCCTCGGGCGCGGACGGCGCCGCCGACGCCATCGCCCGCCGCGACGCAGTGGCGGCCAACGTGGGCGAACCCACCCGCCAGGTCGTGCGCATCGCCGGCCTGGGCGGCAGCGACGACTACCTGCGCGCCATGGGCTACCTGCAGACCCTGCCCGTGGTGCGCGAACTGGTGGTGCTCGAAGCCACGCCCGACAGCCTGCGCCTGCAGCTCGACCTGGCCGTCGGCGCCGAGGCCTTCGCGAACTTCGTCGCCGCCGGCGACACGCTGTCCGCCGACCCGGCCAGCCCGGGCGACGCCACGCCCACGTTCCGCCTGCGATGAACCTGCTCCACCTGCCCAACGCCATCACCGGGCTGCGCCTGGCGATGGCGCCGGTGCTGTTCTGGCTGCTCTGGGCCGGTTACTACCCCGAAGCGCTGTGGGTGGCGGCCGTGGCCGGCGCCAGCGACGCGGTGGACGGGGTGATCGCCAAGCGCTTTGGCTGGCAGTCGCGCCTGGGCAGCCTGCTCGACCCGGTGGCCGACAAGCTGCTGCTGGGCGCCGCCATGGCCGGCCTGTGGCTGGCGCAGGCGCTGCCGGCCTGGCTGGTGGGCCTGGTGCTGGCGCGCGACCTGGTCATCGTGGCCGGCGCCGCCGCCTGGTGGCGCCTGGCCGGGCCGTTCAGCGGCCAGCCCAGCGTGCTCAGCAAGGTCACCACCGGCGCGCAGATCGCGCTGGTGCTGGTGTGCCTGGTGGACCTGGCCGGCTGGGACGTCCCGCTGCGCTGGCGCATCGAAGGCCTGCTGGCCGTGGCCCTGCTCACCGCGCTCAGTGGCGTGGACTACGTGATTCGTTATGGTGTGCGTGCCTGGCGCCACCCGAGGACCCCCGCCGAATGAACGCCCCCGTCGATCCCTTCAGCGACCGCCGCCGCTGGCAGTGGCTGGCCCTGGCCGCCGGCGTCGGCGTGCTGGTGTGGCTGCTCGGGCCGGTGCTCACGCCCTTCGTCATCTCGGCCCTGCTGGCCTGGCTGGGCGACCCGCTGGTGCGCCGCATCGAACGCAGCGGGCGTTCGCGCAACACCGGCGTGTTGCTGGTGTTCGGGCTGATGAGCCTGGTGCTGGTGCTGGGCGTGCTGTTGCTGGTGCCGCTGATCGAAAACCAGGTCTCGAAGTTCATCGACTGGCTGCCGCGTTTCGGGCAGTGGCTCACCGGCACCGCGGTGCCCTGGGCCGAGCAGCGCTTCAAGGTGGACCTGGCGGGTTACGTGGACCCGAGCCAGCTGATCGAACTGCTGAAGGTGCACTGGCAGCAGGCCGGCGGCGTGGCCGCCACGGTGTTCGGCGAGGTGTCGAAGTCTGGCCTGGCCATCCTGGGCTGGCTGGCGAACCTGGCGCTGATCCCGGTGGTCACCTTCTACTTCATGCGCGACGGCTGGGGCATGCTCGAGAAGGTGCGCGTGATGCTGCCGCGCCCGCTGGAGCCGGTGGTGAGCCAGCTCACGCGCGAGTCGGACGAAGTGCTGGGCGGTTTCATCCGCGGCCAGCTGAGCGTGATGATTTCGCTGGGCGCCATCTACGCCGTGGGCCTGACCGCGGTGGGCGTGGACCTGGGCATCCTGATCGGCCTGGTGGCGGGCCTGGTGAGCTTCGTGCCTTACCTGGGCGCCATCGTGGGCCTGGGCGCGGCGGTGATCGCCACGCTGGTGCAGCACGGCGACCTGATGCACCTGGCGCTGGTGCTGGGCGTGTTCGGCCTGGGCCAGCTGCTGGAAAGCTTCTGGCTGACGCCGTGGCTGGTGGGCGACAAGATCGGCCTGCACCCAGTGGCGGTGATCTTCGCCATCATGGCCGGCGGCCAGCTGTTCGGTTTCCTGGGCGTGCTGCTGGCGCTGCCGGTGGCCGCGGTGGCGGTGGTGGTGGGGCGTTACGCCTACGACCGCTACACGCACAGCCGCCTCTACGGCGCCGACGACGACGTGGTGCCGGCCGAAGTGGCCGCCGCCGTGGCGAAGGTGCCGGTGGGCAGCGAGGGCGACGAATACGCCGCGCCGCCGGCCGACGGTTCGCAGGGGCCGACGCCGAACCCGTGAGCACGCCGCAGCTGCCGCTGTCCCTGCGCGCGCCGCCGGACCAGCGACTCGACGCCTTCCTCGGCCAGCCCGTCGTGCGCGACGCGGTGCGCGCCGCCGCGCGCGGCGAATCGCGAGACTGGCTGTTCCTGGCCGGCCCCGCGGGCAGCGGCAAGAGCCACCTGCTGCTGGCCGCCTGCGCCGAAGCCGCGTCGGCGGGACGGCGCGCGGCCTACCTGCCGCTGCCGGCGTTCGCGGGCCGGCTGGGCGAGGCGCTGGCGCAGCAGGAAGGGTTCGACCTGGTGTGCCTGGACGGCCTGGACGCCATCGCCGGCAATGCGGGGGATGAAGAAGCGCTGTTCCACTTCCACAACCGCGCCCGCGCCGGCGGCGGCGTGGTGCTGTACGCCGCGCGCGGCAACCCGGCGGCGCTGGGCATCGCGCTGCCCGACCTGGTGACGCGCCTGGGCCAGTGCGTGCGGCTCACGCTGGAACCGCTGGACGAGGCCGGCCGCCGCGCCGTGCTGCGCGAACGCGCCGCCCGCCGCGGCCTGGAACTCGACGACGCCGTGCTCGACTACCTGCTGCGCCGCGTCGACCGCGACCTGGCCAGCCTCACCCGCCTGCTCGACACCCTCGACCGCGCCAGCCTCGCCGCGCAGCGCCGCATCACCATCCCCTTCCTCCGCCAGCACCTCTGACGAAATCACCTGTAGGAGCGGCTTTAGCCGCGACCGCTCTTCGCGAAATACGGTCGCGGCTAAAGCCGCTCCTACATTGGTTTGTGGCGTTGGAGGACTGCGGGCGGCGCCGCGGTTGGCAAACCTGTCTCCATGGACTCGAAACCACCCCGTCCCGGGCACGCCGCCCTGCGCAAGGGCCGCTGCTCGCTTGCCGGCCAGGTTTACTTCCTCACCTTCATCACGCAAGGACGCCAGCGGCTGTTCGCCGAGTGGCGGCCCGCCGCCACGATGAGCCGCCTGCTTTCGCGTGGCGATCGCTGGCGTGGTGGCGAATTGCTGGCCTGGGTGCTGATGCCTGACCACTGGCACGGATTGCTTCGCCTCGATGGCGAACGAACCCTGGGCGATGTGTTGCGCTACGCGAAAGGGGGCAGTGCCCGTGCGTTCAACCGGGCCCGACAATGCGCGGGCGCGGTGTGGGTGCCAGGTTGTTTCGAACGGGCATTGCGTCGCGAGGAGAATCTGCGCGCCGCTGCCCGATACCTCGTGGCCAATCCACTGCGTGCAGGCCTGGTGGCGGACATCGGCGACTACCCGTTCTGGGATGCCGTCTGGCTCACCGATGACTGCCCGGTCTGAAGGTGACTGTAGGAGCGGCTTCAGCCGCGACCGCATTTCGCGAAGAGCGGTCGCGGCTGAAGCCGCTCCTACAGGGGGTGTGCGTGCGAGTCGTCGTTGGCCAGCACGACCTGGTCGCGGCCGCGGTGCTTGGCTTCGTAGAGGGCGGCGTCGGCGCGGGCGAGCAGGTCGTTGAGGACGTCGCCGTCCTGGTGCACGGCGATGCCGATGCTGAGCGTGGAGCCCAGGGCCTTGGCGTGCAGGCGGTAGTCGGCGGCCAGGCGCAGGGCGAAGCGTTCGGCGTGCTGCGCCGAGGAGTCGGGCAGCAGGCAGGCGAATTCCTCGCCGCCCAGGCGCGCGCAGTATTCGCCCGGGCCCATGCGCGCGTCGATGATGCGGCCCAGCGCGCGCAGCAGGTCGTCGCCGGCCAGGTGGCCATGCTTGTCGTTGGTGCGCTTGAAGAAGTCCACGTCGATGAACAGCACCGCCGGCGTTTGGCCCGAGCCGAGCGCGTCGGCCAAGGCGGTGCCGGCCAGGTTCATCCAGCCCTGGCGGTTGAGCAGGCCGGTGAGCGGGTCGCTGACGGCGCGCTGCCACAGCGTTTCCACCTGCTTGTCCAGGCGCGTGGCCAGGTTGCTGCGCGCACGCCGCAGCAGCAGGCCGGCGCCCACGCTCACCAGGTAATACAGCGCGAACAGCTGGCATTCGCCGGCCGGCGCCTCGCAGCGCCACAGCAGCACGCCCACCACGGCCGTCACCATCGCCAGGCCGCCGAAGGTCATGTGCGGCTTCACCAGCAGCGGCAGCCAGGTGACCGGCAGCAGCAGGAACACCGCCAGCGGCACCACCGAGCTGCCGGCCCACTTCAGGGCGGGAACCGACAGGCAGGCCAGCAGCACCGCCAGGAAGGCCAGGCCCAGCACCCGGCGCCGCCGCAGCGAAACCACGTGCCGGTAACGCACGGCCATCACGCCCAGCAGCGCCACGCCCACCGACTGCCACGCCAGCAGCGGCGGCACGCCGGCGACCACCACCAGCTCGAACACCAGGTGCAGCGCCGCCAGCATCGCCATGGCCAGCAGCAGGTTCGACATCGGCTTGTGCAGCAGCTGGATCTGGCGCCGGTACTGCTCGCGGCGCTCGTGCGGCGCCATGCCCGCCACTTCGCCCTCGAGGACGTGCAGGAGCATCTGGCGCGTGTTCTGGGTGGCTTGTTTGGCCATGGAGCGGGCATTAGTGGCCAATACGGCGGCCCGCGCAAGGACGAAAGTCACGACTTGCGGCTTTGGAATGAGCGCAGGGTGAACCCCGGCCGCCCAGGGCCGCGGAACTGCGAACTGCGCCACGGTTCCGGGCGGAACGGTTCAGCCCAGCGCGGCCAGGCGCTCCGGGGTGCCCACGTCGGTCCATTCGCCGCGGAAGTGTTCGCCGGTCACCCGGCCGGCGCGCATGGCCGCGCGCAGCAGCGGCGCCAGCCGGAAGCGCGGCGGGTCAAGCTCCACGCCGGCGGCGGCGCCGATGGTCGAGCGCCAGCCCTCGAACAGGCTGGGCCGGTAGACGCCGATGCCCGAAAAGGTCAGGCGCCTTTCGCCGGCGGCCTGCACCTGGCCATCGGGCAACAGGGCGAAATCGCCCTCGGGGTGGTGTTCCGGGTTGTCCACCAGCACCAGGTGCGCTTCGCCCGCGGGTTCGCGCGGCAGCCGGGCGAAATCGTAGTCGGACCAGATGTCGCCGTTCACGGCCAGGAAGGGCGCGTCGCCGAGCAGGGGCAGGGCGTGCAGCATGCCGCCGCCGGTTTCCAGCGGCTCGGGGCCTTCGTAGGAAAAGTGCAGGCGCAGGCCCCAGCGGGAACCGTCGCCCAGCGCGGGCGGGAAGGCGCCGGCCAGCCACGAGGTGTTGATGACCACCTCGTCCACGCCCAGCGCCGCCAGCTTCTCCAGGTGCCATTCCACCAGCCGCTTGCCGCGCACGGGCAGCAGCGGCTTGGGCGTGGCGTCGGTGAGCTGGCGCATGCGCTCGCCCTTGCCGGCGGCGAAGACCAGCGCCTTCATCGGGCGGGCAGGGTGATGTCGCGTTCGCCGATGGCCTGCTCGATCAGGGCCACCAGCGGCGCGGTTTCTTCGTAGCGGCGGCCCACGTCGCGGGTGTATTTCCACACCAGCGGCAGGTCGAGCAGGTAGGCGGCCTTGCCGTCGCGGTACCAGAGCCGGCAGAAGATGCCGAGCACCTTGATGTGGCGCTGCAGTCCCATCAAATCGAAGGCGCGCAGGAAGGCGGCGGGGCCGAGCGAGCACAGGCCGGCGTCCACCAGTTTCAGGCGGTAGTCCTCGACCCAGGCGTTGACGCGCGCTTCGGGCCATTCGATGTAGCAGTCGCGCAGCAGCGACACCAGGTCGTAGGTGATGGGCCCGCGCACCGCGTCCTGGAAATCGATGATGCCCGGGCTGTCGCGTTCGGTGACCAGCAGGTTGCGCGAGTGGAAATCGCGGTGCACGAACACCTGCGGCTGCAGGCGCGCGCTGTTGAGCAGGGCGCGGAAGGCCGATTCGATCACGTCCCACTGCTCGCATTCCGGCGTGAAGCCCAGGTGCCGCGCCAGGAACCACTGCGGCATCAGCTCCATCTCGGCCACCAGCCGCGGTTCGTCGTAGGCGGGCAGGCCGCTGGCGTCGGCGCGCTGCTGCATGGCGAGCAGGGCGTCGAGCGCGCTGCCATACAGGCGGTCCACCGTGGCTTCCGACAGTTCCGGCAGCAGGGTGCGGTCGCCCAGGTCTTCCATCAGCACGAAGCCGCGCTGCGGGTCGGCGGCCTGGATTTCCGGCGCATGCAGGCCGGCGCGCGACAGGCGGGCGGCCACGTCGAGCCAGGGGCGGATGTCTTCCTTGTCCGGCGGCGCGTCCATGACGATCCAGCTGCGGTCGGCCGACCGCGTGCGCCAGTAGCTGCGGAAGCTGGCGTCGTTGGACGCGCGCTCGATCGGCGCGTCCGGGTCGGCCAGGGCCTGGCGGGTCCATTCCAGGCGGAGGGCGTCGCGGTTGGGCAGGGGCGTGTGCAGGTTCATCCTGGTGATTATTACCGAATCGCATGCCCGCCCGGCGCCACCGGCCGGCCCGTTGGGTCCGTTTCTCGGGGTGCGTGGCATCATGGCGGGGACCTCCCCTGCCTTCGAAACCATGACCGACCTCGTTCCCGTCCTGCTCTCCGGCGGCTCCGGCACCCGGCTCTGGCCGCTGTCGCGCGAAACCCACCCCAAGCAGTTCCAGCCGCTGGTGGGCGAGCAGTCGCTGCTGCAGGCCACTTGGCAGCGGCTGGCGGGGCTGCCCGGCATGGCCGCGCCCATCGTGGTGGCGAACGAAGAGCACCGCTTCATGGTGGCCGAGCAGCTGCGCCAGGTGGGCGCGGTGCCGTCGGCCATCGTGCTCGAGCCGGTGGGCCGCAACACCGCGCCGGCCATCGCCGTGGCCGCGCTGCAGGCCATGGAAGGCGGCCGCGACCCGCTGCTGCTGGTGCTGCCGTCCGACCACGTGATCGCCGACGCGGCCGGTTTCCGCGCCGCCGTGCAGGAAGCGCGGCGCGGCGCCGCGGAGCAGGGCAGCCTGGTCACGTTCGGCATCGTGCCCACCGGCCCGGAAACCGGGTACGGGTACATCAAGGCCGCGCCGGGCGAGGCGGTGCGTGCGGTCGAGCGCTTCGTCGAGAAGCCCGACCTGGCCACGGCCCAGGCCTACGTGGCCAGCGGCGATTATTTCTGGAACTCGGGCATGTTCCTGTTCCGCGCCTCGGCCTACCTGGCGGAGCTGGAGAAGTTCGCGCCGGCCATGGTCGGCGCTGCCATGGCCGCGCTGGCCGGCGGCAAGCGCGACGTGGATTTCCTGCGCCTGGACCGCGCGGCCTTCGAAGCCTGCCCGGCCGATTCCATCGACTACGCCGTGATGGAAAAAACCGACGCGGCCGCCGTGCTGCCCATCAACGTGGGCTGGAACGACGTGGGCTCGTGGTCGGCCCTGTGGGAAATCGCCGACCAGGACCCCGACGGCAACGCCCACCACGGCGACGTGCTGGCCCTGGGCTGCCGCAACACCCTGGCCTGGGGCGGCCGGCGCCTCATCAGCCTGCTCGGCCTGCAGGACGTGATCGTGGTGGACACCGACGACGCCCTGCTGGTGGCCGCCCGCGACCAGGTGCAGCAGGTGAAGGACATCGTGGCCCGCCTGAAGGCCGAACACCGCCCGCAGGCCGCCATCCACCGCAAGGTGTACCGGCCCTGGGGCAGCTACGACGGCATCGACAGCGGCGAGCGTTTCCAGGTCAAGCGCATCGTGGTCAAGCCCGGCGCCGCGCTCAGCCTGCAGATGCACCACCACCGCGCCGAGCACTGGATCGTGGTCAGCGGCAGCGCCCGCGTCACCTGCGACGACAAGGTGTTCCTGCTGGCCGAAAACCAGAGCACCTACATCCCCCTGGGCAGCAGGCACCGGCTGGAGAACCCGGGCAAGGTGCCGCTGGAGCTGATCGAAGTGCAGTCGGGCAGCTACCTGGGCGAAGACGACATCGTGCGTTTCGAGGACGTCTACGGCCGCTGACCGGCGCGCTTAACGCGCACTGCGTCACGCCCGTTCAGGTAAGAACTTCACGGCAAGCCCCGGAAGCAAGAGAATTTTTCGCTTCCCAAGCCCCCGGGGGACTGTTCATTGTCATGGTCTGTGACTAGTCTGCGGTGGACTGTCCTGAACGGCGCCGCGCTGCGTTCCCCCACTCATGGACTTGTTCGAACTTTTCAACCAGCTCACCCCGGCCAGCTGGCTGCGCGCCGCGCTGGCCTTCGCCATCGTGGCGCTGGCCATCCCGCTCGGCCTGCCGCTGGCCCGGCGCTGGGATTGGGTGGACCGCCCGGGCGGCCGCAAGCAGCACGACGGCGCCGTGCCGGTCATCGGCGGCATCGCCATCCTGCTGGCGGCCATCTTCACCTTCCTGGTGTTCGAGCCGCAGCTCAACCTGCGCGTGTTCACCTTCTTCGCCGGCGCCATACTGCTGGTGGCGGTGGGCCAGGCCGACGACCTGCACGACCTGCGCGCCCGCTGGCGCATCGGCGCCCAGGCCGTGGCCGCGCTGGGCATGGTCTTCCTGGCCGGCTGGCAGGCCAGCAACCTGCATGACGTGTTCGGCTTCGCTGCATTGAACATCGGCTTGCTGGCGGTGCCGTTCACGGTGTTCATCGTGGTGGGCGTGATCAACGCGCTGAACATGGCCGACGGCGTGGACGGCCTGGCCGGTTCGCTGGCGCTGGTGTCCATGCTGCTGTTCACGGCGTTCGCGCTGTATGCCGGCGACGCCGTGCTGGCCGAGCGCCTGCTGGGCCTGAGCGCCGCGGTGCTGGGCTTCCTGCTGTGGAACCACCGCTTCCCCTGGCAGCCGCGGGCGAAGGTGTTCCTGGGCAACGGCGGCAGCATGCTGCTGGGTTTCATCATCGCCTGGTCGTCGGTGCGGCTCACCCAGAACCCCACCCACCCGGTGTCGCCGGTGCTGGGCCCGTGGACGCTGGCGCTGCCGCTCATCGACTGCGTGGTGCTCATGGTGCGGCGCTGGCGCCACGGCGTGTCGCCGTTCAGGGCCGACCGCAACCACATGCACCACCTGCTGCTCGATGCCGGCTACACGCCTTCCATGGTGGTGCTGGTGATGGCCGGCGGTTCGCTGCTGCTGGGCCTGGGCGCGGCCCTGGCGGTGAAGCTGGGCGTTTACCGGCCGCTGCTGGTGGGGGTGTTCCTGGTGCTGTTGATGGCCTGGTACGTGTTCAGCCGCAAGCGTGACCTGGCCGTGGCCCGCCTGCGCTGGCTGCGCGGCGGCCGGCCGTCGTCGCCGGAAGCGCTGCAGGCGGCCGGGGAAGCCACCGAAACCCGATGATCGACCTGCATTGCCACCTGCTGCCGGGCATCGACGACGGCCCGCTCAGCCTGGAGGTGTCGCTGGCGATGGCGCGGCAGGCGGTGGACGACGGCATCGTGTTCACGGCCTGCACCCCGCACATCTACCCCGGCCTGTACGAAAACACCCGCGCCGGCATCGAAGCCGCCGTGCTGGAATTCCGGCGCGAGCTGGCCGCCGCCGGCATCCCGCTGCAGCTGGGCGTGGGCGCCGACGTGCACCTGGCGCCCGAACTGGCCGGCGCCGTGCGCGCGGGCCGCGTGCCCACGCTGTGCGGCAGCCGCTACCTGCTGCTGGAGCCGCCGCACCACGTGGCGCCGCCGCGTTTCGCCGAATCGGTGTTCGGGCTCATGACGGCCGGCCTGGTGCCGGTCATCACCCACCCCGAGCGCCTCACCTGGATCGAAAACCACTACGCCGTGTTCGGCGACCTGGTGAAGCAGGGCGCGTGGATGCAGCTCACCGCCGGCAGCCTCACCGGCCGCTTCGGCAGGCGCCCGCAGTACTGGGCCGAACGCATGCTCGACGAGGGCCTGGTGCATATCCTGGCCACCGATTCGCACCACTGCGACAAGCGCCCGCCGCTGCTGGCCGAAGGGCGTGAAGCCGCCGCCCGCCGGCTGGGCGCCGCCGAGGCCGAACACCTGGTGGAAACGCGCCCCCAGGCCATCCTCGACGACCTGCCCCCCGCCGCCGTGCCGCCGCTGCCCGACGTGGGTGCGCCGAAAAAAGCCGGCAAGCCCGGGTTTTGGCATAGGCTGTTTGGCAATCCATAATCCCAGCCCCCCCGGAAGAAACGGACGACACATGAAAACCACGGTGCTCCGGACGCTTGCGTTCCTGCTTTTCTGCTCGCTGCTGGCCGCCTGCGGCACGTCCACCAGCGGCGCCGTCCGCAGCGGCACGGCCAAGGCCGTCACCTCCACCACGAACCTGCCCGCGCCCGACACCACCAGTGAGAGCGGCGCCTACACCGGCGTGTCCGACTACCGCATCGGCGCGCTCGACCTGCTGCAGGTGACGGTGTTCCAGCTCGAGGACCTCGACCGCGAAGTGCGCGTGAACTCCAGCGGCATGATCTCGCTGCCGCTCATCGGCACCGTTGGCGCCGGCGGCAAGACCGTGCCCGAGCTCGAGGCCGAAATCGCCCGCAAGCTCACCGAAACCTACCTGCAGAACCCGCAGGTCAGCGTGTTCGTGAAGGAGTTCACCAGCCAGCGCGTCACCGTCGAAGGCGCGGTGGCCAAGCCGGGCATCTTCCCCATCACCGGCAAGACCACGCTGCTGCAGGCCGTGGCCATGTCCGAGGGCCTGACGCCGCTGGCCGACCCGTCGTCGGTGGTGGTGTTCCGCACCATCCAGGGCAAGCGCATGGCCGCGCTGTTCGACCTGCGCGCCATCCGCGCCGGCAACGCCGAGGACCCGCTGATCTACGGCGACGACATCGTCGTGGTCGACCAGTCCGGCGGCAAGACCGCGCTCAAGACCATCACCGACAGCCTGCGCGGCATCGTCGGCTTCCGCACTTTCTGACGCCCCGCCCCCAGGACGCCAAGACCGCATGAACCAGGAAAACCCCGAAGGCCATAACGCCGGCCTGCCCACGCCCGCCGGCCCCGGTGGCCAGCAGGCGTTGGCGCTGTCGCGCCAGCAGGCCCTCAGCCTCGACCTTCGCGCCGGCGAACCCGCCGCCGACAGCGACGAGATCAACCTGCTCGATTACTGGCGCATCATCGTCAAGCGCCGCTGGACCGTGCTGGCCACGCTGGGCATCGTGGTGGTCACCGCGCTGGTGGGCACGCTGCTCATGACGCCCATCTACCGCGCCAGCACCACCGTGCAGATCGAGCGCGACACCATCAAGGTGGTGGAAGTGGAGGGCTTCACGCCCACCGAATCGCCGGCCGACCGCGACTTCTACCAGACCCAGTACGAACTGCTGAAGAGCCGCTCGCTGGCCCAGCGCGTCATCAGCCAGCTCAACCTGGCCAACGACCCGGTGTACCTGGAAATGAGCCGGCCCTCGCCCTGGCGCGCCCTGCTGGGCGGCGGCGATGACGAGGAGGAAACGCTCACCGCCGCCGAGGCCGATTCGCGCGAAGACGCGAAGATGAGCCGCATGATCACCGGCTTCCTGGCCAACCTGAGCATCGAGCCGGTGCGCAATTCGCGCCTGGTTCGCGTGCACTACGACAGCCCGGACCCGGCCTATTCGCAGCGCGTGGTGAACGCCGTGGCCGAGGCCTACATCGCCGCCAACCTCGAGCGCCGCTTCGACGCCTCGTCGTATGCCAAGACCTACCTCGAAGACCGCCTGCAGCAGCTCAAGCTCAAGCTCGAGGATTCCGAGAAGCAGTTGGTCGAGTTCGCCCAGCGCGAGAAGATCGTCGACGCCAACGACGGCTCTTCGCTGTCCACCCAGAGCCTGGGTGAACTGAATTCGGCCGTGGCCAAGGCCCAGGATGAACGCATCCGCGCCGAGGCGCGCTGGCGCCAGGCCGAGGCCGCCACCGGCATGGGCCTGGCCTCGGTGCTCGACAGCAGCATCGTCCAGACCCTGCAGGAAACCCGCGCCAAGCTGCAGGCCGAGTACCAGGACAAGCTGCGCGTGTTCAAGCCGGCCTTCCCGGAAATGCAGCAGCTCAAGGCCCAGATCGACGAGCTCGACAAGCAGCTCGGCGCCGAGGTGGCGAACATCAAGGCGTCCATCCGCGCGGAATACCAGGCCGCGCTGGCGCAGGAGCAGCTGCTCAAGGCGCAGGTGGGCGCGCTCAAGGACGAAGTGCTGGACCTGCAGAGCCGCTCCATCCAGTACAACATCCTCAAGCGCGAAGTGGACACCAACCGCCAGCAGTACGACGCGTTGCTGCAGCGTTACAAGGAAATCGGCATCGCCGGCGGCGTGGGCACCAACAACATCTCCATCGTCGACCGCGCCGAAGTGCCCACCAACAAGCACAAGCCGCGCCTGGCGCTGAACCTGGCCGTGGCGCTGCTGCTGGGCCTGTTCGGCGGCGTGCTGCTGGCCTTCGTGTTCGAACACCTGGACGACACGCTGAAGTCACCCGAGGACGTCGAGAAGCAGATGGGCCTGTCGGTGCTGGGCGTCATCCCCATGCTCAAGGCGCCCATGACGCCCGCCAAGGCGCTGGAAGACCCGCGCTCCGCCTTCGCCGAAGCCTACCGCTCGGTGCGCACCGCGCTGCAGTTCTCCACCGACACCGGCGTGCCGCGCTGCCTGCTGGTCACCAGCGCGTCGCCGTCGGAGGGCAAGAGCACCACGGCGCTCACGCTGGCCAAGAACTTCGCGCAGCTGGGCAAGCGCGTGCTCATCATCGACGGCGACCTGCGCAATCCGTCGCTGCACCGTTCGCTCGACAAGCCCAACGACATCGGCCTGAGCAACTACCTGGCCGGCGCCGCCAAGGCCACGGAAGTGATCCACGCCACCGATTCGCCGCACCTGATGTTCATGCCCACCGGCCCGCTGCCGCCGAACCCGGCCGAGCTGCTGATGGGCCCGAAGATGCTGAGCCTGATCTCCATCGCCAGCGAGAAGTTCGACCAGGTCATCATCGACGGCCCGCCGGTGATGGGCCTGGCCGACGCGCCCATCCTGGCCAACATGGCCAGCGGCACGCTGCTGGTGGTGGAGGCCGGCGAAACCCGCATCAGCCTGGCCCGCAATGCGCTCAAGCGCCTGTACGCGGCGCGCGCGCACGTGATTGGCGCGCTGCTCACCAAGTTCAGCGCCAAGCACGCCGGGTATGCCTACGGCTACGGCGGCTACAACTACTACAGCTACGGCGCGCAGCCCGAGCCGAAGAAGCTGGCGCGGCGCTGATGGCCGCGGCGGGGCACGCGCTGGAACTGGCCCTGGCCTGCTACCGGGCGCCGCCCCGGCTGGCCCAGGCCGCCCAGCGCCCGCTGCCCGACGACATGCTGGTGCTGCTGCGGCTGGCGGCCGGCGACGAGGCGCTGGCGCAGGAATGCGCCGGCACCGCCCATGAAAGCGTCGGCACCGTGGTGGACGCCGCGGTGTTCTTCATCCAGCAGGTGCTGTTCGCACCCGGCACCGACAGCTACCGCGCCCTGGGCGTGAACCCCGACGCGCCCGACGTGCGCATCAAGGAGCACTACCGCTGGCTGGTGCGCTGGCTGCACCCCGACCGCAACCCCGACGAGTGGGACGCAATCTACGCCGACCGCGTGAACCGCGCCTGGCAAGACCTGCGCCACCCCGAGCGCCGCGCCGCCTACGACCTGTCGCTAGCCGATAGCGCCAACCTCGCCCCTGTAGGAGCGGCTTCAGCCGCGACTCCTTTCGCCAGAACGGTCGCGGCTGAAGCCGCTCCTACAAAAGTCGCCGTCGCGCCGCCGCGCGTCCGCATCTCGGCCGAACACCCCGCCGCGCCGCTGCTCTCCGGCCGCACCGCCCAGCGCATGCCGCTCATCGTGCTCGGCACCCTCGGCGCAGTGGCCGGCGCCGCGCTTACCCTGATGTGGTACGCCCAGACCCCGCGCTCCGCGCCCGCCGCCGCGAGCGTGGAAGTTGTCGCCGTCGCCGAACCGTCCCCGGTTCCCGAACCCGTTGCCGCACTGGAGCCCGCCACCGCGCCGGAACAGGCCCCGATCCCCGCTCCTGCAGAAGCCGAAGCGATGCCCGCGTCGTTGCCGGAGCCGCGCCCCGCGCCCGTCGCCACGCCCGCCGCTGCGCCCGCCC
>NZ_AVCH01000163.1 GCF_000747075.1 Arenimonas malthae CC-JY-1 | reverse complement strand
CTGCGGCGGCGCGGCGGCCTCGCCCATTTCGGTGGCGGTGGCCGGCGGGGCGTCTTCGCTCCAGCGGCGCCAGTAATTCGCCGGCGGCGTCTCGGCGCGGCCGCTGCCCTGCAGCGGGCGCGGCGGGGCCAGGTCGGGCGTGGGCGCCTCGGCGGCCATGGGCACGGCGTGGCCGATGTCTTCCACCAGGTGCCACAGGCGTTCGCCGGTTTCCGGCGAGGGCAGGGCCTGCTGCTGCAGGGTGTCGTCGAGCAGGGCATGCAGGCGCAGGAAGTGTTCGCCGGCGTCGTCCAGGCCGTGGCGCTGGCAGGCGTGGCCCAGGTGCAGGGCGTCTTCGTGCATCAGCGCCAGGCCGTTGATGTCCCAGCCGTCCTGCAGGAAGCGGTGCAGGCGACGGCCAAGGGTCTCCACGCGCCGCGGCAGGTGGCGCAGGAAGGCGTGTCGGTGTTCGGCGAGTCGTGACTCGTCGTGCGGATTCATCGCGTGGCCCCCGGTTGGCCTTGGATTATGCCCTTGGGGCCGGCCGTGCGTCGCCACACCCAGCGGGCGATCCAGAACACCACCAGCGCGGCGATGCCCAGCACCGCGAGCAGCAGCGCCAGCGCCACCCAGGGATAGGCGAACACCAGGCCCAGGGCGCCCAGCGCGGCCACGTCCTCGCCGGCGGAGGCCGCCCAGTTCGACACCGGCTCGGGCGAGGCGTTGATGACCGCGCGCGTGCCCGACTTGAGCAGGTGCGTGCCCAGCGCCGCGGTCGCGCCCAGCGCCAGCGCGCCGACGGCCAGCTGGCCGTCGTCGGACAGGGTGGCGGCGGCCAGGAAGGCGCCGGCGGGGATGCGCGCCAGGGTCTGCAGCAGGTCCCAGCCCGAATCCACGCCGGGGATCTTGTCGGCCGCGAACTCCACCACGGCCAGTGCGCCGGCGGTGCCCAGGACCCAGGGCGAGGTGGTGGCGGCCAGCGCGGTGGGCAGTTCCACCCAGCCCATCAGCCCGGCGATGCCCACGCCGAACACCGTCAGGTAGGCGCGCACGCCGGCCAGGCAGGCCAGGGCGAGGCCGAGGGCGAAGATGTGGGCTTCGGTCATGGCGGGGGCTCCCGGAGCGTGACGTGGTTCACAGTATAGTGAGCCTCCGCCTTGACGCTGGCGGAGCGCACCGGCTCTAGTTGACCGGATTCGCGCCCTCCGCGCACCTGTCCCCGCCCATGAGCACCCCCGCCCCGGTCAAGCCCCGCTTCGTCATCGTCCCGCACCGCCCGCACGCGCGGGTGCTGCTGGCCGTGGCGGCCGCGCTGTGGCTGGCCAGCCTGGTGGCCACCTGGTGGGTGGCCTCCGAGCGTGCCGCCCCGGGCCTGGCCAAGGTGCGCGACGAACTCGACCTGGCCAACCGCCGCGTCGCCGACAGCGAGGCCCTGGTGCGCCAGCTTCGCCAGAACGTGGCCACCCTGCGCCGCAGCGACCAGATCAGCCGCAGCGCCAACACCGAGCTGCAGGCCAGCCTGGCCGAGCGCGAGGAAGAGGTGTCCGGCCTGCGCGCCGACGTGGCCTTCTACGAGCGCCTGGTGGGCGCCACCGGCCAGCGCCGCGGCCTGAGCGTGCACGAGGCGGTGTTCGAGCCCGAGGAGGGCGGCACCTGGCGCTATACCGTCACCCTCACCCAGAACCTCAACCGCGGCGCCATCAGCAAGGGCGAGGCGCGGGTGTCGGTGGAAGGCGTCAGCCAGGGCCGCCTGCGCAGCCTGGGCTGGGAAGAGCTCCTGCAGAAGCCGGGTTCACCCGGCCAGCCGTTTTCGTTCCGCTATTTCCAGCAGCTCGAAGGCAGCGTGATGCTGCCCGAGGGCTTCACCCCCCAACGCGTCCGCGTGCAGCTGCGCTCGGACGGCAGCACCGTGGACCAGGCCTTCCCCTGGCAGGCCCGGGAACCACGAGGAGATTGAGATGCTCGGCATCGGAAAGGGCAAGTCCCCCGGCCACGGCCAACACGCCGTGGAAACCCTGGTCGGTCCGCGCGCGGTGATCCGCGGCGACGTGAATTTCACCGGTGGCCTCTACGTCGAGGGCACCATCCACGGCAAGGTGGTGGCCGACGAGGGTTCGGCCGCCGTGCTCACCATCGCCGACAAGGGCCGCGTCGAAGGCGAGGTGCGCGCGCCGGTGGTGGTGATCAACGGCCACATGCAGGGCGACGTGTACGCCAGCGAGCGGGTGGAACTGGCCGCCAACGCCCGGGTGCAGGGCAACATCCACTACAAGGTGGTGGAAATGGCCGCCGGCGCCATGATCACCGGCCGCCTGATCCACGCCGACGCCCCGCTCGCCCAGCTCACCGGCCCGGACACGGCGCCCGCGCCGGCCGGCCGCGTGAAGGCCAAGGGCGAAGCGCAGGAAGCTTGAACCCGGGGCCGCGAGGCCCCATCTTGGCGGCATGGAAATGCACCCCAGTTACCAGCAGCTCGACGCCCCGCTCGAGTTCACCGCGTCCGCGGCCGCCAAGGTCGCCGCCCTCATCGCCGAGGAAGGCAACCCGGCGCTCAAGCTGCGCGTGTACATCACCGGCGGCGGCTGCTCGGGCTTCCAGTACGGCTTCGAGTTCGACGAGCAGCAGGCCGAGGACGACCTGGCCCTGCAGCGCGACGGCGTCACCCTGCTGGTCGACCCGCTGAGCCTGCAGTACCTGATGGGCGCCGAGGTGGACTACCGCGAGAGCCTGCAGGGCGCGCAGTTCGTCATCCGCAACCCGAACGCCAAGACCACCTGCGGCTGCGGCAGCAGCTTCTCGGCCTGAGTCCCACGCCCATGCCGCCCGTGCCGCCGCCCGCCTTCGGCTTCCGCGGCCCGGGCCCCGACCGCTCCGAACTGCTGCGCGACCGCCCCGACGAGCTGCGCGCCCGCTGGCCGGCCGCGCGCGTGCTGGTGGTGGACGCCGAGGGCAACGCCCGCTTCCACGGCAGCGACGAAGCCCCCGAGGCCGGCCGCGGCGCCGACTTCGCCGAAGAGCTGCCGGCCGCCGCCAGCTTCCTGGGCCTGGACGGCGACACCGCCTGGTTCGCGCTGCCGCACGAATCCCTGCCCGAACCGCTGCCCGGCCGCATCGGCCTGCGCGACGCCGCCATGCGCTGGCCCGCGCTCGACGCCGCCGCGCTGGCCCAGGCGCGCGCGCTGGTGCACTGGCAGCAGCGCAACCGCCACTGCGGTGGCTGCGGCGAGCTGCTGGTGCTGGTCCGCGCGGGCTACAGCGCGCGCTGCCCGGCCTGCGGGCTGGAACACTACCCGCGCACCGACGCCGCCATCATCGTCGCCGTCACCGACGGCGCGCGCCTGCTGCTGGGCCGCCAGGCCAGCTGGCCGCCAAACCGCTGGTCGGTGCTGGCGGGGTTCGTGGAACCCGGCGAATCGCTGGAACAAACCGTCGCGCGCGAAGTGATGGAGGAAGCCGGCGTGCCGGTGCTCTCCTGCACCTACGCGGCGTCCCAGCCCTGGCCGTTCCCGGCCGCGCTGATGGTGGGTTTCCACGCCGAAGGCGCGCCGGTGGAGCCGGTGGTGAGCGACGAACTCGAGCAGGCGCGCTGGTTCAGCGCCGCCGACATCCACGCCGGCGTGGCCTCGGGCGAACTGCTGCTGTCGCCGCGCCTGTCCATTTCGCGCTGGCTCATCGACAGCTGGCTGGCGGGCCAGCCCGGGGCCTAGGCGGCCCTGCGGCAATCGGGGCTAGAATCTGGCCATGTCCGCCGCGCTCATCGCCGTCGTCGTTTCGCTGCTGCTGGGGCACGTGTTCCCGGCGCTGCCGGCGCTGCGCCGCTACGACTGGTTCATCGGCTGGCTGCACTGGCTGGGCAAGCAGGCCGGCGGCGACTGGCCGAACAAGGTGGGCCTGCTGATCGCCGTGGGCTTGCCGCTGCTGGCGGTGGGCACGGTGCAGTTCTTCATCGACGACCTGGCCTACGGCCTGCCGGCCTTCTTCTTCGCGCTGCTGGCCCTGCTCTACACCTGGGGCCCGCGCGACCTGAGCCTGGACGTGGAAGCCGTGATCGAAGCGCGCGAACCCGAGGCGCGCCGCGCCGCGGCCGCGGCGCTGTTCCCCGAGGGTGGCGAGCCGGTGTGCGAAGGCCCGACCCTGGTGGAAGCGGTGTTCCGCTGCGCGCTGTGGCGCTGGTTCGGCGTGCTGTTCTGGTTCCTGGTGGCGGGCGCCGTGGGCGCCATCGGCTACCGGCTGATTTCGCTGTGCGCGCAGGGCGAAGCCCGGCGCAGCCTGCCCATCGGCCAGCGCGGCGTGGCGCGCATCGCGCTGGCGGTGCTGAACTGGCCGGTGGCGCAGCTGATGACCTTCGCGCTGGCGCTGGCGGCCGACTTCGACCGCGTGCTCAGCGCCTGGCGCGACTGGCATGCCGAGGGCGTGCGTCTTGACGTGGGTTTCCTGGGCGCCGCGGCGCGTGCGTCGGTGGCCAGCGAACTGGCCGAGGAAGACGCCTACGCCGTCGACGGCCCCGCGCAGGCCCCGGGCCTGCTGGAACTGCGCGACGCCATGAGCCTGGTCTGGCGCGTGCTGCTGCTCTGGCTCGGCGTGCTCGCCGTCATCGTCCTGGCCGGCTGGGCCACCTGAGTTTTACGCAGCAAGGGCTGCTCAGGGCCGGTTTCCGCGAAGTTCCCGCACGCGGGCCTCGAGCGAGGCGGCGGTGGCTTCGGTGCCGGGCACCGGCGGGTCGGCGATGAGGCCAACGTGGGCGCGCAGGCGGCGCGGCACGCGCAGGCGGCCGAGGCGGCTGTCGCGTTTGCTCCACATGCTGTCCCACAGCCCCGTGAGCGCCATCGGCACCACCGGCACCGGGTTGCTGGCGAGGATGCGCTCGATGCCGCCCTTGAAGGGCGCGATGCGGCCATCCTTGGTGAGCGCGCCCTCGGGGAAGATGCACACCAGCTCGCCGGCCTCGAGCGCGGCCTTCACTTCCTGGAACGCGGCTTCCATCACCGCCGGGTCTTCCTTCGCGCCGGCGATGGGGATGGCGCGATGCGCACGGAACACCCAGTTCATGCCGGGGATGCGGAAGATCTTGTAGTACATGACGAAGCGGATCGGGCGCGGCACCGCGGCGCTGATCACCAGCGGGTCCATGTAGCTGACGTGGTTGCACACCAGCACGGCCGGGCCCTCGTCGGGCACGTTGTCCTCCACGCCCTCGATGCGCACGCGGTAGAACAGCGACACGTAGATCCAGGCCAGGAAGCGCAGGAAGAATTCCGGCACCAGGCTGAAGATCAGGATGGACACCAGCGCGTTGGCGATCGCCAGCGCCAGGAACACCTGCGGGATGGTCCAGCCCAGCAACTGCTGCACCGCCACGCCCAGCATGGCCGCCATGACGATGAAGAAGGCGTTCTGGATGTTCACGCCGGCGATGACGCGCGAGAGCTCTTCCTTCGGCGTGCGGCTCTGCACCAGGGCGAACAGCGGCACGATGAAGATGCCGGCGAACAGGCCGATCAGCACCAGGTCGGCGATGAGCCGCCAGTTCCCCGCGGCGACGAATTCGCGCACCGTCAGGCCGCTGGCCGCCACCGGCCCCGGCTGGGCGAAATACAGGTCGGCGCAGAACACCGTCATGCCGATCGCGCCCAGCGGCACCAGGCCGATCTCGATGGTGCGGTGGCTGAGCTTTTCGCACAGCAGCGAACCGATGCCGGTGCCCACCGAGAACAGCACGAAGCAGAACAGGTACAGCGTGCTGCCGCCGCCAAGGTAGCTTTCGGCGTAGGTGGGCAGCTGCGCGGTGAGCACGGTGCCGACGAACCAGAACCAGGAAATGCCCAGGATGGCGTTGCGCACCGCCAGCTGCTTGCGCGCCAGCCGGAAGGCCTTGAGCGATTCCGGGAACGGGTTCCAGTTGATCTCCAGGTCCGGCGCCGAGGCGTCCACGGTGGGCACCATCCGGCTGACCAGGTTGCCGGTGATGGCCAGCGCCACGATGGCCGCCGCGGCCGCTTCCGGACCGTATTCGCCGGCGACCACGAAGATCAGGCCGCCGAAGATCATGCCCAGCAGGATGGACATGGACGTGCCCATCTCGACCAGGCCGTTGCCGCCGGTGAGCTCCTCGGGCTTGAGCACGCTGGGCAGGATGGAATACTTCACCGGCCCGAACAGGGTGGACTGCAGGCCGGTGCCGAACAGCGCCACCAGCAGCAGCGCCATGTTCTCGGTCAGGAAGCCCACGGCGGCGACCGACATGATGCCGATCTCCATCATCGTGGTGATGCGGATCAGCCGCGACTTCTCCAGCTTCTCGGCCACCTGGCCGGCGATCCCCGAGAACAGGAAGTAGGGCAGGATGAACAGCGCCGGCGCCAAGTTGGTGTACAGCGTGCGCTGCTCGGCGCTGGTGCCCAGGAAAAACAGCAGGCCGATGATGGCCTGCCGGTACACGTTGTCGTTGAAGGCGCCGAGCGACTGCACCACGAAGAAGGGCAGGAAACGCCGCTGCCCGAGCAGTTCGAACTGGTTGTGCGCCATGGCTCAGCCCTGCTCGCGTTCGATGGCGCGCCAGCCGATGTCGCTGCGGTAGAAGCAGCCGTCCCAGTGGATGTTGTCGGCGGCGGCGTAGGCGCGGCGCTGGGCGTCGGCCACGCTGTCGCCCAGGGCGCAGGCGCAGAGCACGCGGCCGCCGGCGGTCACCACCTGGCCGTTCTTCATGGCCGTGCCGGCGTGGAAGACCTTGGCGCCGGGGCCCGGGTCGGTGCCCAGGCCGGCGATGACGTCGCCGGTGCGCGGCGTGCCGGGGTAGTTCTCGGCGGCCATCACCACGCCCAGGCTGGGGCGCGGGTCCCATTCGGCCTGCACCTTCTCCAGGCGGCCGGCGATGGCGGCTTCCACCAGGTCGAGCAGGTCGCTGCGCAGGCGCAGCATCACCGGCTGGGTCTCCGGGTCGCCGAAGCGCACGTTGAATTCGATGACCTTGGGCGAACCGTCCGGCGCGATCATCAGGCCCGCGTACAGGAAGCCGGTGAACGGCACGCCGTCGGCGATCATGCCGCGCACGGTGGGTTCGACCACCTCGCGCATGATGCGTGCGTGCACCTCCGGGGTGACCACCGGCGCCGGCGAATACGCGCCCATGCCGCCGGTGTTCGGGCCGGTGTCGGCGTCGCCGACGCGCTTGTGGTCCTGCGAGGTGGCCATGGGCAGCGCGAAGCGGCCGTCCACCATGGAGATGAAGCTGGCTTCCTCGCCTTCCAGGAATTCCTCCACCACCACGCGCGAACCGGCGTCGCCGAAGGCATTGCCCTCGAGCATGTCGGTGATGGCGGCCTCGGCCTCCGCCAGCGTCATCGCCACCACCACGCCCTTGCCGGCCGCCAGGCCGTCGGCCTTGATGACGATGGGCGCGCCGTGGTCGCGCACGTGCTGCAGCGCCAGCTGGGCGTCCTCGAACACGGCGTAGTAGGCGGTGGGGATGCGGTGGCGGGCCAGGAAGTCCTTGGCGTAGGCCTTGCTGCCCTCGAGCTGCGCGGCGGCGGCGGTGGGGCCGAAGATGGGCTGGCCGGCCTCGCGGAAACGGTCGACCACGCCGCGCACCAGCGGCGCCTCGGGACCGACCACGGTGAGCGCCACGCCGTCGGTCTCGACCAGGTTCAGCAGCGCGTCGATGTCGGTGGCCGCGATGTCCACGTTGCGGCACTTTGCTTCCGTGGCCGTGCCGGCATTGCCCGGGGCCACCAGCACCTCGGTGACGCGCGCCGACTGCGCCAGCTTCCAGGCCAGGGCGTGCTCGCGGCCGCCGGAACCGATCACCAGGACTTTCATGCGTGTCTCCCGCGGGAATTGGATAGGGGGCGGCTCAGCGCCGGCAGTCGGCGGCGGCCAGCGTGACCTCGAAGAAGACGCGGTCCTGGCTGTCGACGAAGCGGCGCTTGAGCACCACCCCGCGCGAGAGCAGGAACACCACGTCCGGGTAGTCGCACAGCGGCAGCATCAGCGCCTTTTCCGCGCGCGCCACCTGGCTGGCGTCGCCGGCCTCGGGCACGCTGCGGCTCAGGCTGCGGATGGTCATCACCAGCGCCGGGCCTTCGAAGGCCACGCGCTCGAGCATCAGCCCGGGCGCGTATTCGCGCGGCAGGCCCTGCTGGAAGCCCGCCAACACCGCCTGCACCTTGGCCACCGCGTCGTTTTCGCGCGTGCGCCGTTCGGCCAGCCACCAGCCGCCGGCGATGATGCCCAGGCCGGCGACCAGCACCAGGGCGATGAGCCAGGGCGGGCTCTTTTTCATCAGTGGCGGAAGTGGCGGCGGCCGGTGAAGACCATGGCCATGCCGTGTTCGTCGGCGGCGGCGATGACTTCGGCGTCGCGCATCGAGCCGCCCGGCTGGATGACGGCGGCGATGCCGGCCTTCGCGGCGGCGTCGATGCCGTCGCGGAAGGGGAAGAAGGCGTCGGAGGCCATCACCGAGCCCGGCACCACCAGGCCCGCTTCCTCGGCCTTGAGGCCGGCGATCTTCGCGCTCACCACGCGGCTCATCTGGCCGGCGCCGATGCCCACCGTCTGCAGGTCCTTCGCGTAGACGATGGCGTTGGACTTCACGTACATGGCGACCTTCCAGGCGAACAACAGGTCGCGCAGCTGGGCGTCGGTGGGCGCCCTGGCGCTGACGACCTTGAGGTCGGCGGCGGCGAGCGCGTCGGTGTCGGCGTCCTGCACCAGCAGGCCGCCGGCGATGCGCTTGTACTCAAGGCCGCTGGCCGCGCGCAGCTCGCCGCAGGCCAGCACGCGCACGTTCGCCTTCTTGGCGAAATGCGGCAGGGCGTCGGCGGCGATGGACGGTGCGATCACCACCTCGACGAACTGGCGCTTGAGGATCTCGGCCGCGGTGGCGGCGTCCAGTTCGCGATTGAAGGCGATGATGCCGCCGAAGGCCGAGGTCGGGTCCACCGCGTAGGCGCGGTCGTAGGCGTCCATCAGGTTCGCCGCCACGGCCACGCCGCAGGGGTTGGCGTGCTTGACGATGACGCAGGCCGGCGCGTCGAAGGCCTTGACGCATTCGAGCGCGGCGTCGGCGTCGGCGAGGTTGTTGTAGCTCAGCTCCTTGCCCTGCAGGAAACGCGCGGTGGCGACGATGCCCTGCGGCGCGTTGGCTTCGACGTAGAGCGCGCCGCGCTGGTGCGGGTTTTCGCCGTAGCGCAGGGCCGAGGCGAGTTGCAGCGAGGCGTGGAAGGTGTCCGGCCAGGCCTTGGGTTCGGCGGGTTCTTCGGCGCGCGGCGACAGCCACATGGCGATCTGGCCGTCGTAGGCGGCGGTGTGGGCGTAGGCCTTGGCCGCGT
Organism: Arenimonas malthae CC-JY-1; assembly: GCF_000747075.1. Lineage (GTDB taxonomy): Bacteria > Pseudomonadota > Gammaproteobacteria > Xanthomonadales > Xanthomonadaceae > Arenimonas > Arenimonas malthae. The sequence goes on along the minus strand of NZ_AVCH01000163.1, from coordinate 17,223 downwards.
ACGCGCGGCGCATGGCAGGCGTGGTGCCGCCGGCCTGCAGCGCTTCGAGCAGCGCGCCGTAGTCGGCCGGGTCCACCACCACCGAGGTGCGGGCGTGGTTCTTGGCGGTGGCGCGCAGCATGGCCGGGCCGCCGATGTCGATGTTCTCGATGGCGTCGTCGTAGCTGCAGCCGGGCTTGGACACCGTCTGCACGAACGGGTAGAGGTTCACCACCAGCAGGTCGATGGGGGCGATGCCGTGTTCGGCCATCACCGCGTCGTCCACGCCCTCGCGGCCGAGCAGGCCGCCGTGGATCTTCGGGTGCAGGGTCTTGACCCGGCCGTCCATGATTTCGGGGAAACCGGTGACTTCGCTGACGTCGCGCACCGCCAGGCCGGCCTCGCGCAGCGCCCGGGCGGTGCCGCCGGTGGAGAGCAGGTCCACGCCCAGCGCGGCCAGGCCGCGGGCGAGTTCGAGCAGGCCGGTCTTGTCCGACACGGACAGCAGGGCGCGGCGGACGGGTTGGCGTTCGGCGGTCATCGGGCACCTCGTGGGGGAGCCGCGATTATACCGGGGGCGGCTCAGGCGAGGCCGTAGGCCTTGAGTTTCTTGCGCAGGGTGGCGCGGTTGATGCCCAGGCAGGCGGCGGCGCGGCTCTGGTTGCCGTCGCAGTGGCGCATGACCTCGGCGAACAGCGGCGCCTCGATTTCGCGCAGCACCACTTCGTACAGGTCGTCCGGGTCGCAGCCGTTGAAATCGTGCAGGTAACGCCGCACCGACCGCGACACGTGGTCGCGCAGGGGCGTGTGGCCGGAGGGGGTCGTGCTGGTGTCCGCGCGGGCGGCGGGCAGGGCATTCACTTCGGGGCGCTCCAATGATTCTTGTCCGCTTCCCTGCGGAGCCCGGCGGCTGGCGACGGGGAGGGGGAGTCTACGTCAATCCCGATGACGCCGCGACTGCCGGCCGGTTTCAGTGGAAGTCGAAGGTGAAGGCCACCGCGCGCTGGCCGGGGTCGAGGATTTCCAACGTTGCGCTGGCCGATTGGCCGGGCTCGATGAGCGGCCGGGCCGGCGGGCTGCCCAGGTATTCGCGCGGCTGGAAGCGGCGCAGGCCCAGGGCCTGGCCGTCGATGTCGTGCAGCGCCACTTCCATCACCGGCCAGGGCTGGGCCCAGCGCGCGTCGTTGCGGAAGCTGGTGGTGATCAGCAGCGCGCGCGGGTCTTCCGGATGCCGGCGCACTTCGCGGCTGGTGACGCGGAAGGCGGCGGGTTCGTGCCAGGCCGGCAGGTCGCAGCCGAGCAGGCCGCACAGCGTTTCCAGGCGTGGCCGCCAGGCCGGGTCGCCGGCCAGGCGCGCGCGGTCGGCCAGCGCCAGCTGCAGGCCCAGGGCCAGCACCAGCAGCGCGGCCGCCAGCCACCAGCCCCAGGGCAGGGGACGACGCGGCACGGCGGGGCTGGCGACGGCGAATCGCGGGGCGCGGGGGGGCATGGCGGCAAGGATACCGGTTCAACCGGCGCGACGAACCCCGGTGATGCGCATCCAGTCGCCGTCCTGCACGGCTTCGAGGTGGTCGAACCAGGTGGCGTACTTTTCCATCAGCGCGCCTTCCTGCCCGTGCAGGATGCCCGACAGCGCGATCACGCCGCCCGGCGCCACGCGCGAGGCCAGGGTTTCGGCCAGTGCGTCGAGCGCCACGGCCAGGATGTTGGCCACCACCACCGGGTAGGTGGCCGCGGGCTCGTCCTCCGGCAGGTACACCTGCAGCCGGTCGCCCACGCCGTTGCGTTCGGCGTTGTCGGCGGTGGCGGCCAGGGCCTGCGGGTCGTTGTCCACGCCCACCGCGGCGCTGGCGCCGAGCTTGAGCGCGGCCAGCGCCAGGATGCCGCTGCCGCAGCCGAAATCGAGCACGGTCTTGCCGCGCAGCACCAGCGAATCAAGCCAGCGCAGGCAAAGCGCCGTGGTCGGGTGCGTGCCCGAGCCGAAGGCCAGGCCCGGGTCGAGCCGCACGATCACGCCGTCCTTCGCTTCCGGCGGCGGGTCCATGTTCCAGGGCACGATCCAGGTGCGGCGGCCGAACTGCAGCGGCACGTACTGGTCCATCCAGGCGCGTTCCCAGTCCTGGTCGGCGACGGTGCGGAAGTCGGCCTGCGACAGGTCGATGGCGTCGTCGAAGGACTCGAGCGCGTGCAGCACCAGCTCGGGCACGGTGTCGCCCTCGAACAGCGCCACCAGGGTGATCTCGGGCCACAGCGGCGTCTCGCCCACGCCGGGCTCCAGCACGGCCTTTTCGTTGGGCGTGGCGGCGTCGGCGTCGAGCAGGGTCACCGACAGCGCGCCCAGGTCCATCAGGGCGTTTTCGGCGCGGTGTTCGTCTTCGGCGCGGACGCGCAGGGAAAGTTCGAGGAAGGGCATGGCGGGGCGGACGGCGGCGGGGCCGCCATTGTCGCACCCCCGGCGCCCGGCGGCCTCAGGCCGGGGCGCAGCCGGCCAGGGCGTCGAGTTTCGGGCGATAGGCCGTGGTCTTTACGTCCACCAGGCCCAGCACGGTGTGGAACAGGTTGTCGTGGCTGAGCTCGCGGTGCCGGCGCGCGCCGACGCAGGACGGTTCCAGCCCGCGCCAGTGTTCGAAGCGCTCGGACGTCCACAGCAGCATCGGCACCCGGGTCTGCTCGTCGGGCGCCATCAGGTAGGGCGCGCCGTGCAGGTACAAGCCGCCTTCGCCGGTGGATTCGCCGTGGTCGGACAGGTAGAGCAGGGCCGGGATGCGCGCGTCGCCCTGCTCCCTGAGCACGTCGACCAGCGTGGCCAGCACGTGGTCGGTGTAGAGGATGGTGTTGTCGTAGCTGTTGCGGATCTGCTCCGGCGTGCAATCCTGCAGCGCCACCGAACCGCAGGTGGGCGTGAAGCGCTCGAAGGCCTTGGGGTAGCGCTTGAAGTAGGCCGGGCCATGGCTGCCGATCATGTGCAGCACGAACACCTTGTCGGCGCTGCCCGGCGCGGCCAGCTCCCGGCGCAGGTGTTCGACCAGCACCTCGTCGTAGCAGCCTTCGCCGTCGCAGAGCGGGCTGGCCGACACGGCCGCCATTTCCTCCTCGCGCACGCGGCGGGCGGCGCCCTTGCTGCCGGTGTTGTTGTCTTCCCACTCGACCTCGAAGCCGGCGTGGGCGAGCACGTCGAGCAGGTTCTCGCGGCCGCGGAAGCGCGCTTCGTCGTAACCGTCGCGGCCCAGGTCGGAAAACATGCAGGGCAGCGAGGTGGCGGTGTTGGTGCCGCAGGAGGACACGTTGTCGAAATAGGTGATCGGGGTCGCCGCCAGCCGCGGGTTGGTCGGGCGCGCGTAGCCGCCCAGGCTGAAGCTCTGCGCGCGCGCCGATTCGCCCACCACCACCACCAGCAGCAGCGGCGGCCGCGGGGCGCCGGCGTAACTGCCGCCGCCGCGGGCGTCGGCGCCCAGCGGTTCCACCGTGTCGGGGAAGGCCGGGCCGGAATGCTTGGCGTAGGCGCGCAGCGCGTTGGCCAGGTTCAGCGGCGCGGCCAGGTGGCGCAGTTCGCCGTGGTTGCGCGCGGTGGACGCCATCTCGCGCGAGAACGGCGCCACGGCCACGCCCACCAGCAGCAGCATGGCCAGCATGAAGCCGCCGCGCGCCAGCAGTTCGCGCGGCCAGGGGCGGTAGCGCACGCGCAGCGCCAGCAGCCCCGCGGCGGGCAGCAGGCCCAGGCCCACGACGTAGGCGGCCATCTGCCACGACAGCCATTCGCGGCCCTCGCGCAGGTCGGTTTCCAGCACGCTCTGCACCGCGTGGCGGTCCACCACGGCGCCGAAGCCGTCCATGAAATAGGCCGTGGCCGCCGACACCACCAGCACGAAGGCCAGCGCCGGCTTCTGCAGCCCGCGCCAGGCCAGCAGCGACAGGAACACGCCGTTGAGCGCGAACACCACCAACCACGCCGCCGCCACGAACAGCCAGCCGCGTCCGCCGCCGGGGATGTCCGCGGCCAGCAGGTGCCGCCAGAAGCTGAGGCTGTAGACCGTGGCCAGCGCGGCCGAGGCGAGCGCCGTCAGCGCGTTGGCGGACAGGCCGCGCGCGTCGGCGCGGCCCGGGGAGGGGCGGAAGGGGTGGCGCATGGGCTCGGGCTCTCGGGCCACGATGGCCCCTGCCGCGCATTCTCGCCGGGTACGCCCCGGGGTATGTCAAAAATCCGTAAGGCGACGCGCGGGGTTCAGCCTGCGCTGCGCCAGGGGCCAATCCGTCCCTGGCGCAGTGCGCTCGGCTCAGCCCAGGCCGATGGCCTTTTCCTTGCGCTCGGCCAGGCGCTTTTCCAGGTAGTGGATGTTGGTGCCACCCTGCTGGAAACCCACGTCGGCCATGATGCGGCTCTGCAGCGGCACGTTGGTCTTGATGCCGTCCACCACCATTTCGCTCAGCGCCACGCGCATGCGGGCGATGGCCTGGGCGCGGGTGGCGCCGTGCACGATGAGCTTGCCGATCATCGAATCGTAGTTCGGCGGGACCTTGTAGCCTTCGTAGATGTGCGAATCCACCCGCACGCCCGGGCCGCCCGGCGCATGGAAGTGGCGGATCAGGCCGGGGCTGGGCAGGAAGCTCTCCGGGTCCTCGGCGTTGATGCGGCACTCGATGGCGTGGCCGGTGATCTTCACGTCGCTCTGCCTGATGGAAAGCTTCTGGCCGCTGGCGATCAGCAGCTGCTCGCGCACCAGGTCGATGCCGGTGATCATTTCCGTCACCGGGTGCTCCACCTGGATGCGGGTGTTCATCTCGATGAAGTAGAAGCGGCCGTTCTCGTACAGGAACTCGAAGGTGCCGGCGCCGCGGTAGCCGATGCGAACGCAGGCCTCGGTGCAGATGCGGCCGATCTCGGCGCGCTGCTCGTCGGTGATGCCCGGGGCCGGCGCTTCCTCGACGACCTTCTGGTGGCGGCGCTGCATGGAGCAGTCGCGCTCGCCCAGGTGGATGGCGTTGCCCTGGCCGTCGGAAAGCACCTGGATCTCCACGTGGCGCGGGTTCTCCAGGAACTTCTCCATGTAGACCATGTCGTTCGAGAACGCGGCCTTGGCTTCCTGGCGCGTCGCGGCGATGGCGGTGAGCAGCGCGCCCTCGGTGTGCACCACGCGCATGCCGCGGCCGCCGCCGCCGCCGGCGGCCTTGATGATCACCGGGTAGCCGATCTCGCGGCCGTGGGCGATGCACTCGGCCTCGTCGTCGGGCAGCGGGCCATTGGAGCCCGGCACGCAGGGCACGCCGGCTTCCTTCATGGCGCGGATGGCCTCCACCTTGTCGCCCATCATGCGGATGACGTTGGCGGTGGGGCCGATGAACACGAAGCCCGACTTTTCGACGCGCTCGGCGAAATCGGCGTTTTCGCTCAGGAACCCGTAGCCCGGGTGGATGCCCTGGGCGTCGGTGACCTCGGCCGCGGCGATGATGGCCGGGATGTTGAGGTAGCTCTCCGAGGACGGCGCCGGGCCGATGCACACCGACTCGTCGGCCATCGCCACGTGCTTGAGGTTGCGGTCCACGGTCGAGTGCACCGCCACGGTCTTGATGCCGAGCGCATGGCAGGCGCGCAGGATGCGCAGCGCGATCTCGCCGCGGTTGGCGATGACGATTTTCTCCAGCATGGGCCGGTCCTCAGCTGATGACGAACATGGGCTCGTCGAACTCGATCGGCTGGCCGTTCTCGACCAGTATGGCGCGCACCGTGCCGGAAACGTCGGCCTCGATCGGGTTGAACATCTTCATCGCCTCGATGATGCCCAGCGTCTCGCCGGCCTTCACGGTCTGGCCCACCTTCACGAAGGGCGGCTTGTCCGGGCTGGGCGAGGCGTAATAGGTGCCGACCATGGGCGAACGCACGGTGTGGCCGTCCGGCACGTCCTTGGTGGACTTGCCCACGGCTTCGGCCGAGAGCGCGGGCGCGGCGGCGGCCGGCGCCGGGCGGGCCGGTTCGGCGTGCGCCACCGGGGCCGGGGCGGCCATCGGCGCGGGCGCGGCGTAGCCGGCCTTGGGCACGCGCGCCAGGCGCACGGACTCCTCGCCCTCCTTGATTTCGATTTCCGCGAGGTTCGATTCCTCGAGCAGGTCGATGAGCTTCTTGATCTTGCGAAGGTCCATGATGGCCTCGTCTTGTGGTGATGGTTGGAAGGGGTCAGAGCCGCGCGATGGCGGCTTCGAGCGCGTAGGCGTAGCTGTCGGCGCCGAAGCCGCAGACCACGCCGGTGGCGATGTCGGAGAAGTAGCTGGTGTGCCGGAACGGCTCGCGCGCGTGCGGGTTCGACAGGTGCACTTCGATGAAGGGCAGGGCCACGGCGGCCAGCGCGTCGCGCAGGGCCACCGAGGTGTGGGTGAAGGCGGCTGGGTTCACCAGCAGGAAGGCGGTGCCGTCGAGGCGGGCGGCCTGCACCCGGTTGACGAGTTCGTGCTCGGCATTGGACTGGAAGCTTTCCAGCGCATGGCCGGCGGCCTCGGCGCGCGCGGCCAGGCGGGCGGTGATGTCGGCGAGGGTCGCGCGGCCGTAGATGCCCGGCTCGCGTTCGCCGAGCAGGTTCAGGTTGGGACCGTTGAGCACCAGGATCTTTGCCACGCCAGCCTCCCCAGGGGAGGCACAGTCTGGGGGCAGGGTGGGCGGGTTGTCCAGAAGATCGCCGCGACTTCGGCGATTTTAACGGGCGTTTGAATTTACCCAGGCCTGCACGGATTCGGGGTCCGGGAAGGCGCCGTAGTGGGTCGCGAGCAGGGTGCCGCTGGCGTCCACCAGCACGGTGTAGGGCAGGATGCCGCGCCGGTTGCCCAATTGCACGGAACTGTCGCCCGGGCCCGGGTTTTCCACCAGCAGGGTGAAGTCCACCGGCACCTCGCGCAGGAAGGCCAGGGCCTCGTCCGGGCTTTCCAGGGCGATGCCGACCACTTTGACGCCGTTGCCGCCCTGCTGCCGGGCATAGGCGTCGAGCACCGGCATTTCCTTGCGGCAGGGGCCGCACCAGCTGGCCCAGTAGTTGACCAGCCGCGTGCGGCCGGGGCCGGACACCGTGACCGGTTCGCCCGAGCGCAGGTCGGGCAGGACCAGTTCGGGCACCGGCTGGCCGATTTCAGTGATGACCATGCCCGGCGGCGCCGGTTTTTCGTCCGGCATCAGCGCGCGCTGGCCCAGCCACCAGCCCAGCCAGGCGGACAGGCCGCCCAGCACCACGATGGCGCCCCAGGTGAGGATGGCGTCGCGCTTCATGTCAGTCCGCCGCCCTGGCCAGGGCTTCGTCCACGATGGACTGGGTCAGCAGGGTCGGCAGCACCTCGGGTTCGCCGCCGTCGCGCGGGTACACCACGTACAGCGGCACGCCCACGGCCTGGTGCGATTCGAGGAAGGCGGTGATGGCCGGGTCCACGTCGGTCCAGTCGCCCTTCATGTAGACGGCGCCGGCGCGCCCGAGCGCCTCGCGGAAGGCGGGGCGGCCGAGCACGGTGCGTTCGTTGGCCTTGCAGCTGACGCACCAGTCGGCGGTCATGTTCACGAACACGACGCGGCCGTCGCGGCGCAGCTGTTCGAGGCTGTCGGCGGAATAGGCGACGACGCCGGCCTCGGTCGCCGCGGCTTTCTCCGGCGCCGGCATGCGCTGCACCAGCACCGCCGGCCACAGCGCGGCCAGGATCACCGCCACGGCGATGGCCTTGGCCAGCACGCCCTTCCAGCGCGCCTTCTCCCACAGCCACAGGCCCAGGCCCAGGCCCACGGCGCCCACCAGTGCCAGGCCGATGGCGTCGGCGCCGCGCTGCTTGGCCAGCACCCACAGCAGCCACACGGCCGTGAGGTACATGGGGAAGGCGAGCACGTGCTTGAAGGTTTCCATCCACGCGCCCGGCCTGGGCAGCCGCGCCGCCAGCGCCGGCACGAAGCCGATCAGCAGGAAGGGCAGGGCCAGGCCCAGGCCCAGCGCCAGGAACACCGCGATCGCCACCACCGGCGAGGCGGTGAACGCGAACGCCAGCGCCGTGCCCATGAAGGGCGCGGTGCAGGGGCTGGCCACCACCACGGCCAGCACGCCCGTGAAGAAATCGCCGGCCGGGCCGGATTTTTCCGTGAGCGACTGGCCCGCGCCCGCTAGCGAGGCGCCGAAGCTCACCACGCCCGACAGCGACAGGCCGATGGCCACCATCACCAGCGCCAGCGCGGCGATGACGCCCGGCTGCTGCAGCTGGAAGCCCCAGCCCAGCGCCAGCCCGGCCTGGCGCAACGCCAGCGCGATGCCGCCCACGGCGGCGAAGCTGGCCAGCACGCCGGCCGTGTACCAGAGCGCATGCACGCGCGCCTTGCGCTGGTTGCCGCCGCCCTGCGCCAGCGACAGCGCCTTGAGCGACAGCACCGGCAGCACGCAGGGCATCAGGTTGAGGATGACGCCGCCGCCCAGCGCCAGCAGCAGCGCCAGCCACAGCGGGGTGCCGGCCTTCGCGGGCGGGGTTTCCGGCGGCGGGCCGCCCACGGCGCCGCCCGCGGGCAGCTGCAGCGCCACGGTGCGGGTCATCGGCGGGTAGCAGATGCCGTCGGTCTGGCAGCCCTGGAAGGTGACGCTGAGCGTGGCCGGCACGGCGCGGGTATGTTCGCGGATGAGCGGCAGCGGCGCGTCGACCGGTTCGAAATACACCTGCACGTCGCCGAAGTGCTCGTCGAAGTGCGACTGCGAAGGCGGCCACTGGATTTCGCCGGCACGCACGCCCTCGGCCGCCAGTTCCACCGAATTGCGCTCGCGGTACAGGTAGTAGCCCGGCGCCGGCGTGAAGCGCAGCAGCAGGCGGTCGGCGGTGTCGACGATGGCTTCGAAGCGGAAGGCCTGGTTTTCCGGCAGCGGCAGGCCGCCGGCGGCGATGGCGGGGTTGGTGGCGACGCCGAACAGGTCGGTGCCGGCGGGCGCGGCCAGCGGGTCGGTGCCGGCCGGGGCGCCGCCGTCCGCGGGCAGCTCGACCGTGACCGTCTTGGTGTGCGGCGGGTAGCAGATGCCGACGTCGGCGCAGCCCTGGTACTTCACCTGGAAATCGAGCGTGCGCACGCCGTCGGCGGCGGCGCCGGTGAGCACCGCGGTCACTTCGTCGCGGTAGGTCTGCACGTCGCCGAAGAACTCGTCGGTGTAGGCGATGCCGTCCGGCAGCTCCAGCGGATTGGCCTTGAAGCCGCCGCCGGCGGGCTGCACGCCCATGCGGTGCCGGTAGAGGTAATAACCCCCGGCGATCTTCCAGGTGAATTCGATGCGGCCGCGCTCGGTGGCTTTCGCGCTGAGCGCGAAGGCCTCGTCGATGGGCAGCAGGTCGGCTTCGTCGACCGCCCGGGCGGTCGGGGAAAGAAGCAGCAGGGTGGCCAGCAGGGCCGACAGCCAAGGGGTCATGCGGGGTCTCGCGTGGGGCGGGGGTGGGCCGCGAAGCGCGGGCCGCCCCCTGGGACCACCAGTATCCCCGGAAGTTCGCGGCCCTGGCGAATCGGGCCGCGACAGTGTCAGGCCCGGGAGGTCATGGCCTCGACAAAATCCACCAGCGGTTGCTGCTCCGGGTTGCGAAGGGAGCGGAACGCGACCAGCAGGCGCTCCTCCAGCCCGCACTGGGCGTAGAAGTTGAGCAGCATGGCCGGCGTGTCGTTGCCGTTGGCGTCGCCGGTGCCACCGACCCAGCGGCTGCCGCGGCCGGTGGCCAGCCACTCGAAGCTGACCGCGGTGGCCATGGCGATCTTGGCCATGTTGTCGGTGGTGGGCTTGGCGCCGTCCTTGCGCTCCCACTGCGCGACCGCGCTGCGGGCCACGCCGACCGCGAAGGCCAGTTCCGACTGCGACATGGACGCGCCCCGGCGCGCCTGCCTGATGCGATTGAACAGAAGACTCATTGGTGTTTCCCCGAAAACGTCCTGCAAGGAACCGACGCTGCATGTTTTGACTAACCATGTCAGCGCAACTACCCGGAACCGGTGCATCTGCCCTAACCGCCCCCTCGGCAAGTGGGCAGGCACCGGTGTTTCCGGGGCGTCGGACAGCGGCATTGAGCAGCTGGCCGACAGGGTGGGCGCCTCCTGCGCCAACCGGGGCGTTGACCCCGGTCCCCGTCGCCATGCTCTAGTGGCGCGACACCCCTTGTTTCATGGGGTTTTGTCGCGGCCGGGCAAGCGACCGGGCACGCGCCGATTGTTGGGTTATCGCCGGCAGGAAATCAACTCGCGCGGGTGCGGCGTTTTGTCGCCCGGGCGGGTTGCACAGGGGGCAGGGATGAAAGGTTTGGCAGCGGTCTTGCTGCTGGCGTTGCTGGCGGACGCCGGCCTGCGGCTCCATGGCCACCTGGGCCTGGAGGTGGGCGCGGTCGTGCCGGTGCTGGGCGGCCTGCACCTGGTGGCCATCCCGGGCACGGGCGCCGCCGCCCTGGGCCTGGGCCCCGTGGCCTGGCGCGGGGTTTGCCTGGCCCTGGCCCTGATGGCCGCCGCATCCTTCGTGTTCACCTCCGCCCTGTTCGGCCGTGGCCGGGGGCGGGTGTTCGTGGCCGGCGCCTGGCTGGCGGCCAGCGTGGTGGCCGTGGCCCTGGCCGACCTCGGCGAACTGCTGGCTTTCGGTTTCCTGCTCGACACCCTGGCGTGGTGGCCCGGGCAGGCCGGCGGCCTGGTGTTCGGGCTGGGCCAGGCGCTGGTGCCGGCGCTGCTGGCCGGGCTGGCGGCCTGCTGGGCGGTGCAGCTGGCCGCGGGGCTGCGGCAGGGGTCTTGAAAGCCCGGGGACGGGGCTACAGATAGGGTGGGTCGCGCGGCCTTCCTGCGGATTCGCCGCGCGCGTATCATTGGCACTCACCAGGGCCGAGTGCTAACAGCATAGGCCCATGTCGTTGAAATTAAAGGACTAAGAGGACTCTCATGAATATCAAGCCGCTGCACGACCGCGTGGTCATCAAGCGTATGGAAGAGGAAAAGATGTCCGCTGGCGGCATCGTCATCCCGGATTCGGCCACCGAGAAGCCCATCAAGGGCGAAGTGCTGGCCGTCGGCGCCGGCAAGGCGCTCGACAACGGCTCGGTCCGCGCCCCGTCGGTGAAGGTCGGCGACAAGGTGCTGTTCGGCAAGTACGCCGGCACCGAGGTCAAGCTCGACGGCACCGAGTACCTGGTGGTGAAGGAAGACGACATCCTCGCCATCCTCGGCTGATCCCGCGCCTTTCGCGCGACCAGTCACACCCCCCTCAAAGAATTCTGGAGTTTAGAAAATGGCTGCCAAGGAAATCCGTTTCGGTGAAGACGCCCGCGCCCGCATGGTGAAGGGAGTCAACATCCTCGCCAATGCCGTCAAGGCCACCCTGGGCCCGAAGGGCCGCAACGTCGTGCTCGACAAGAGCTTCGGCGCCCCCACGATCACCAAGGACGGCGTGTCCGTCGCCAAGGAGATCGAGCTGGCCGACAAGTTCGAGAACATGGGCGCGCAGATGGTGAAGGAAGTCGCTTCCAAGACCTCCGACAACGCCGGCGACGGCACCACCACCGCCACCGTGCTGGCGCAGGCGCTGATCCGCGAGGGCATGAAGGCGGTCGCCGCCGGCATGAACCCGATGGACCTCAAGCGCGGCATCGACAAGGCCGTCGTGGCCGCCGTCGAGGAGCTCAAGAAGATCTCCAAGCCGTCGTCCACCTCGAAGGAAATCGCCCAGGTCGGCGCCATCTCGGCCAACTCCGACGCCAACATCGGCGAGCTGATCGCCAAGGCCATGGACAAGGTCGGCAAGGAAGGCGTGATCACGGTCGAGGAAGGCTCGGGCCTGGACAACGAACTCGACGTCGTCGAGGGCATGCAGTTCGACCGCGGCTACCTGTCGCCGTACTTCGTCAACAACCAGCAGTCCATGTCGGCCGAGCTCGATGACCCGTTCATCCTGCTCTACGACAAGAAGATCTCGAACGTGCGCGAGCTGCTGCCCGTGCTCGAGGGCGTGGCCAAGGCCGGCAAGCCGCTGCTGATCGTCGCCGAGGAAGTCGAGGGCGAAGCCCTGGCCACCCTCGTCGTGAACACCATCCGCGGCATCGTCAAGGTCTGCGCCGTGAAGGCCCCGGGCTTCGGCGACCGCCGCAAGGCGATGCTGGAAGACATGGCCATCCTGACCGGCGGCACCGTGATCTCCGAGGAAGTGGGCCTGCAGCTCGAGAAGGCCACCATCAAGGACCTCGGCCGCGCCAAGAAGATCCAGGTCTCCAAGGAAAACACCACCATCATCGACGGCGCCGGCGCCGCCGACGGCATCCAGGCCCGCATCAAGCAGATCAAGGCCCAGATCGAGGAGACCTCGTCCGACTACGACCGCGAGAAGCTGCAGGAGCGCGTGGCTAAGCTGGCCGGCGGCGTTGCGGTGATCAAGGTCGGCGCCGCCACCGAAGTCGAGATGAAGGAAAAGAAGGCCCGCGTCGAAGACGCCCTGCACGCCACCCGCGCTGCCGTCGAAGAAGGCATCGTCCCGGGCGGCGGCGTCGCGCTGATCCGCGCCAAGGCGGCCATCGCCGGCCTCAAGGGCATCAACGAAGACCAGAACCACGGCATCGTGATCGCCCTGCGCGCCATGGAAGCCCCGCTGCGCGAGATCGTGACCAACGCCGGCGAAGAGCCGTCGGTCATCCTCAACAAGGTGGTCGAGGGCAAGGGTGCGTTCGGTTACAACGCCGCCAACGGCGAGTACGGCGACATGATCGAGTTCGGCATCCTGGACCCGACCAAGGTCACCCGCACCGCGCTGCAGAACGCCGCGTCCATCGCGGGCCTGATGATCACCACCGAAGCGATGGTGGCCGAGGCCCCGAAGAAGGACGAGCCGTCGATGCCGGCCGGTGGTGGCATGGGCGGCATGGGTGGCATGGACTTCTGATCCCCCAAGGCCCCTCTCCCGCTCGCGGGAGAGGGGTTGGGGAGAGGGAACCCCCGCTCCACGAAAAGCCCCGCTCCGGCGGGGCTTTTTCTTTGCGCCGTAATCGCCTGTGAACGCCCGGCCCGACCCCTGACTTCCGGCAGGGGTGGCCCGCAAGCGCCGGCCCCACGCTGGCCGCTTCCTGCCCCCGAGTCCCCGCCCCATGAAGCCCCTGCCGCTCCTCGCCGCCACGCTGGCCGCCGCCGCGCTTTCCGCCTGCACGCCGGCGCAGGTGAAATTGCCCGCGGGCTTTTCCGAACGCGCGGTGGCGCACGCGGTCAGCGGGCATTCCCCGCGCCGCTTCAACCAGCCCCTCCACTTCGGGCCCTACAGCGCGCGCCGCATGCACGAAGGCGACACCTTCCACTGGGAGGCGCCGATCGGCCGCACCGGGTTGCGCGGCAGCGAGCGGCCCTACGCCTTCACCCTCACCACCCTCGGCCAGCCGCCGGTCGAGGTGCAGTGCGCCTCGCGCCAGGCCGTGCTGCGCCATGGCGACGACGACGCGTCGCTCGAACTGGACCTCACCGCCTTCGAAGGCCCGCTGCTGGCCTGCGGCCTGCGCCTGGGCGAGGCGGCGCCGGTGCGGCTGCTGGAGCTTTCCGTGCACCGCCACGGTTACGAGGGCCGGCTGGATTCGCCCTGGGGCCCGCTGGCCATCCGCAGCCTGCACGGTTACGCCGGCAGCGGATTCACTTCGATGGAGGCCAACGGTTTCGAAGTGCAACGCGCCGGCGAACCCTGGATGGTGGTGGAAACGATCAACGCCGGCCGCGTGCTGCTCGACCCCGCGGCCGACCCGCGCCAGCAGGCCTACCTGGCCGCCGCCGCCACCGCCCTGCTGCTGCTCGACGCCGACCTGGGCGATTGAGCACCGAGCCGCGCCCGGCTTTGACCGGGCGCAAGTAAAAGGCCGGGAATCCGGATACCTTTGGGGGTATCAGCAAGGGATTCCCCGATGCCGCACCGCTTTTCGCCGCCCACCCGCCGCCCCTGGTTCCAGGGCCTGTTCCGCTGGTTGGGGAGCCGGGCCGCCGCCGAACGCGACCTGATGTTCCACCTCGCGCCCGGCCTGCAGGTCATCCTCGACCGCGAGCACCGCGTGCAGCGCTGCAACCCGGCCTGGGAAGTCCTGCTGGGCTGGCGCGAGGACGAATTGCTGGGCACCGAACTCGTCCGGCTCCAGCATCCCGACGACGTCCACGTTTCCCGGGAGCAGGGCCGCCTGCTGCTCGAGCAGGGCCTGTCCGTGACCGGCTTCGAGAACCGCCTGCGCCACCGCGACGGCACCTACCGGCGCATCCGCTGGTACGCGCGCCAGCTCGAGGATGGCCGCACCTACGGCTTCGGCCAGGACGTCACGGAAGCGAGCCAGGCCGAACGCGAGCGCGACCTGTTCTACACGCTGGCGCCGGGCCTGCAGGGCATCGTCTCGCCCGACGGCACCCTGCGTCGCGCCGGCCAGGGCTGGAAGACCATCCTGGGCTACGACCCCGCGGCGCTGGTGGGCCACCGCATCACCGAACTGGTGCACCCCGATGACGTCGAGCCCACGCGCGCGGCGGTGATCCGCGCCGTGGCGCGCGGCGACCACGGCACGCCCTTCCTCAACCGCTACCGCAACGCCAGCGGCCAGTACCGGTGGATCCAGTGGTTCACCCTGCCGCTGCCCGAAACCGGCGAGCTCTACGGCTTCGGCCTGGACATCACCGAGCTCAGCGAGGCGCAGGCGCGGTTCCGGTCCGCGTTCGAGCATGCGGCCATCGGCATCTCGCTGGTGGGCCTCGATGGCCGGCTCCTGGAGCCGAACCCGGCGCTCTGCCGCCTGCTGGGTTATGCGCGCGAAGAGCTCGTGGCCATGACCTACAAGGACATCACCTACCCGCCGGACCTGGAGGCCGACGTGGCCCTGGCCACCGAGCTGGCCGAGGGCAGGCGCGAGTCCTACACCATCGACAAGCGCTACATCACCAAGTCCGGCCAGCTCACCTGGATCCAGCTCACCGGTTCGCGCGTGCTCGACGCCGACGGCCGCCTGCTCTACTTCATCGCCCAGGTGCAGGACATCAACGAGCGCAAGCGCGCCGAGGAACGCCTGACCATCGCCAACACCGAACTCAGCAACGCCCTGCACGAACTGCGTGGTTATGAAATGCAGATGCGGCGCATCCACGAGCTGAGCCAGCTGCTGATGGTCTGCGCCGACCGCGCCGAGGCCTACGAGGTGATGCAGCGCGTGTTCGGCGCGCTGCTGTCCGACCACCCCGGTTATTTCGCCGTGCTCGAGCCACAGGCGCGCCAGCTGCTGCCGGTGTTCCAGTGGGGCGAAGGCGAACCGGTGGAGGCGCCGATCCCGGTGGGCGACTGCTGGGCGATGCGCCGCGGCGAGCCGCACCTGGTGCTCGACGCCGCGCATGACCTGGCCTGCCACCACGTCAGCCGCGACGAGCACGGCTGCGCCTGCATCCCGCTCACGGTCAACGGCCGCACCAACGCCATGGTGCACGTCGCGGACCTGGGCAACGCGGCGGAAGCCAAGCGCGTGGGCGCCCTGATCGAAACCCTGGGCGAAGTGGTGAAGACGTCGCTGTCGAACCTCGACCTGCGCGAACACCTGTCCGAGCAGGCCATCCGCGACCGCCTCACCGGGCTCTACAACCGCCGCCACCTCGACGACCAGCTGCCGGTGGAATTCGAACGCGCCCGCCGCAAGGGCCAGCCGGTGTGCCTGGCGATGGTGGACATCGACCACTTCAAGCACTTCAACGACGACTTCGGCCACGAGGCCGGCGACGAGGTGCTGCGCGCGATCGGCCGCTACCTGCGCGAATCGCTGCGCAAGGTGGACCTGGTGTTCCGCTACGGCGGCGAGGAATTCACCGTGATCCTGTCCGAGGCCGACGCCGCCGGCGCCCGCGCGCGGCTCGAGGCCATCCGCGAGGGCGCCAAGGGCCTTGCCGTCTGGTACGGCGGCGACAAGCTGCCCACGCCTTCGCTGTCGGTGGGCGTGGCCTTCTCCGACGCCGACCACCCCGATCCCGAGTCGCTGATCCGCGCGGCCGACCGCGCGCTCTACCGCGCCAAGGACCTGGGCCGGGACCGGGTGGAATTCTCCGGCGGCGGTTGACCGTCCGCCCGCGCAGCCGGGAAGCGTTAGTCCGGAGGAGACCCCGGGCGGAGCAGGCGCATGGCGGATCGACGCGGAACGGGTGCCCGCCGCTGGGCGGGCGTGGCACTGCTGCTGGCGCTGGCCGGGCTGGCGGTGCTGCGGTCGCACTGGGGCACGCGCCTGGACGGCTTCACGGTGGACGAACCCTGGCACGTGGTCGCCGGCGTCTCGTACCTGCGCACCGGCGATTTCCGCCTCAATCCCGAGCACCCGCCGCTGGTGAAGCAAGTGGCCGGCGCCGCGCAGGCCGAGGGTTTCGTGCTGCCGCCGTTCGCGCCGCTGGTGGAGAAGTCGCAGGAGCGGGATTGGGTCGAGGACGCCATGTTCCTCAGGAACGACGCCGCGGCCGCGCAGCGCGCCACCCGCGCCTCGCTCTGGGCCTTCCACGGCACGCTGCTGCTGGCGCTGGGCCTGCTGCTCTGGCGCGCGCTGGGGCTGCCGTGGGCGGCGGGTTCGCTGGCTTTCCTGGCCATCGAGCCCAGCGTGGCCGCGCACCTGCCGGTGGCCATGACCGACCTGCCGCTGGCGCTCACGCTGGCGGTGGCCGTGGCGGCCGCCGGCCTGCTGCTTTCCACCTGGCAGTGGCGTTGGGTGCTGGCCGCGGGGCTGGCACTGGGGCTGGTGCTGGGCAGCAAGCATTCCGGGCTGGCCGGCGTCGCCGGCGTAGGCGCGGTGCTGGCCGTGGGCGTACTGGCCGGCTGGCGCCAGGGTTGGGCCGAAGGCGTGCGCCGCCTGGGCCAGGTGCTGGCCGCGGGCGTGCTCGGCCTGGCGGTGCTGTGGGCGATGTACGGCTTCCGCTTCCACGCCGGGCCCGACGGCAGCGACGGCTTCAACCGCGCCATGGCCGACAAGGTGGCCGACCTCAACATCCCGCACTGGCGCACGGCCATCGGCCTGGCCGACGAAGCGCGCCTGCTGCCGCGCGCCTACCTGTGGGGGCTGGCCGACACCGTACGCGCGGGCGTCGAGGGTCGCGGCCAGTCCTCGCACCTGGTGTGGGGCGTGAACCACAAGGGGCGGCCGCCCTGGTTCACCTGGCCGAGCATCATCGCTTCGAAGCTGCCGCTGGCGCTGGCGGCGATGGCGCTGCTGGGCCTGCTGGCGCTGCGCTGGGCGACGCTGACCGCGGCCGGCCGCTGGCTGCTGGCCGCCGCGGCGGGCGCC
>NZ_AVCH01000162.1 GCF_000747075.1 Arenimonas malthae CC-JY-1 | reverse complement strand
GCGCCCTGCCGCCGGGCGGGCGGCCGTGAGCGCGCGTGGCTCAGTTCGCCGGGTCGGCGGGCCGCGGCGCCGGCCTGGCAATGTCGGCGCGCGGCGCCTTGCCGGAACCGATGATGGCCACGGCGCGCAGTTCCACCACCGCCGTCGGCATCAGCAGCGCCGTCGTGCCCACCGCGCTCCAGGCCGGGTAGTGGTCGGGGAAGAATTCGTGGTGGATCGGCGCAAAGCGCGCGAACTCGGCGTTGAAGGCGGCGCTGTCGGTGGCGCCGGGATGGAAGCTGGTCAGCTCGACCACGTCGGCCAGGCTGGCGCCGGCCTCCTGCAGGTGCCGCTCGAGCGCGCGGAACAGGTTGCGCACCTTTTCTTCATAGGTGTCGCCGTGCGCGGCCGGGATGCCCGAGACAATCACCATCTCGCCCACCTTCAGCACCGGCGTGTAGTGGTAGTCGTGGTACGAGGCCTCCATGCCCTTGGGCGCGAAGTGTTCGCGGCTGGGCGCGGGCCCGTCGGCGGCGAAGGCGATGGCAGGCAGGGCCAGCAGCAGGGCGAGCAGGCGGGGTTTCATGGCGGCTTCCTCGGGGCGGGAAGCGCAGTGTCGGCGCGGCGGGCGCAGCCCGCATGGGCCCCAGGTCACGTCCAGCGCGGCGGACGCCGGACGTCCGCCCGGCTCAGCCCAGGGCGTAGTTCGCGGCAATGCCGGCGAACACCGCCAGGCCCACCCACTGGTTCGACAGGAAGGCTTCGAAGCAGTGCTCGCGGCCGCGGTCGCGGGCGATCCAGAATTGGCGCAGCACCAGCACCACGGCCACGCCCAGCGCCACGTAATAGAAGATGCCCAGCCCGGCGCGGCTGCCCACCAGCCACATGGCCCAGGCGAATCCACCGAACAGCAGGCCCTGCGCCACCAGGTCGGCGTCGCCGAACAGGATGGCGGTGGACTTCGAACCCGCGCGGATGTCGTCCTCGCGGTCCACCATGGCGTACCAGGTGTCGTAGCCGGTGGTCCAAAGCAGGTTGGCCAGGAACAGCAGCCAGGCCAGCGCCGGCACCGTGCCCTGCACCGCCGCGAAGGCCATGGGGATGCCCCAGCCGAAGGCCACGCCCAGGTACACCTGCGGCAGGTAGGTGTAGCGCTTGAGGAACGGGTAGCTGGCCGCCAGGAAAGCGCCGGCGAGGCTCAGGTACACCGTGAGCCGGTTGGTCAGCAGCACCAGGCCGAAGGCCACCAGCATCATCACCACGAACACCGCCAGCGCCTCGCGCGGCGCCACTGCGCCGGTGGCCAGCGGCCGCGCTTTCGTGCGCTCCACCTGCGGATCCAGCCAGCGGTCGGCGTAGTCGTTGATGACGCAGCCGGCCGAGCGCGTCAGCCACACGCCGGCGGTGAAGATGAACAGGGTGCCCAGCGGCGGCAGGCCTTCGGCCGCCAGCCACAGCGCCCACCAGGTGGGCCAGAGCAGCAGCAGCGTGCCCACCGGGCGGTCGCCGCGCACCAGCTTCCAGTAGTGCGGCAGGCGCTCGCGGCAGGCGGCCAGCAGCGCGTTTTCGGGCGTCGAAGCGGGTTCAGGGGGCATCGGCGAATGCTAGCAGGCCGCCACGCGCCGCCGCAGCGGGCATGACTTGCGTCGCTTGAACCCGCGGGCAGGGGGCCCCATGCTTTCCCTGTCATCCACCACCGCGGGAAAGACACGCATGAGCGCAGGCCAGGGTTCCACCGGAAACGTCATCGCCGCCATCTGCAGCCTGTTCATCCCGGGACTGGGCCAGCTGGTGCAGGGCCGCATCCTCTGGGCGTTGTTCTGGTTCGTGCTGGGCGGCCTGGGTTACGCCATCACCTTCGTGCTGTCGCTGGGCTTCTTCCCGTTCGGCGGCGTGCTGGTGGCCATCCTGTCCTGCATCCACGCGGCCGTCTACACCCGCACCTGAGCCCCGCGCTCAGCCCTGCGCCGCCAGCCAGGTGGCCAGTTCCGCGCCCGGCAGCGGGCGCGTGAACAGGTAGCCCTGCGCCTCGTCGCAGCCCTGCTGGCGCAGCAGCTGCAGCACGCTCTCGGTTTCCACGCCCTCGGCCACCACCGCCAGGCCCAGGGCATGGCCCAGGCTGACCACGGCGTGGGTGAGCTCGAGCATGTTCGGGCTGGTTTCCATCTGGCTGACGAAGCTGCGGTCGATCTTGAGGTTGCGCAGCGGGAAGCGGTGCAGGTAGCCCAGGTTGGAAAAGCCGGTGCCGAAGTCGTCGATCGACAGCGTGATGCCGTTGGCCTTGAACAGCGCGAACGCGTTCGCCAGCACCTCGCTCTCGCGCATCAGCGCCGATTCGGTGATCTCCAGCACCAGCCGGTCGGTGGGCCAGTGTTCGCGTTCGCAGATGGCCAGTACCTGCGTGGCGAATTCGGGGTCGCGCAGCTGCAGCGGCGACACGTTCACGGCGATGCGCCCGAACGCCAGCCCGGCCTCGTGCCACCGCCGCGCCTGCCGGCAGGCCTCGCCCAGCACCCAGCGGCCGATGGGCAGGATCTCGCCGCACTCTTCCGCCACCGGGATGAATTCCACCGGCGAGCGCTGCACGCCGGCGCGCGTGGTCCAGCGCAGCAGCGCCTCGATGCAGGCCACGCCGCCGTCGCGCAGCGACATCGTCGGCTGGAAGGCCAGTTGGAACTCGTCGTGGGCGAGCGCCTGGCGCAGTTCCTGTTCGAGCGTCACCCGGCGCTGCACGCGCTCGTAGAAGCTGCTGTTGTAGAACTGGTAGGTGTTGCGGCCGGCGTCCTTGGCCGCGTACATGGCGGTGTCGGCGGAGCGCAGCAGGCTTTCTAGGTCGCTGTTGCCCTCGCCCAGCAGGGCGATGCCGATGCTGCAGCCCACCTGCGCGTCGCCGGTGGGCAGCTGGATCGGCTGGCCGATGGCGTCGATGACCTTGCGCGCCACCAGGGCCGCGTCCTCGGGCCGCGCCACTTCGCGCAGCAGCACCAGGAACTCGTCGCCGCCCAGCCGCCCGACCAGGTCGCTGGCGCGCACGCAGGCGCGCAGGCGGCTGGCGATTTCCTGCAGCAGCTGGTCGCCGGCCTCGTGGCCCTGGGTGTCGTTGACGTACTTGAAGCGGTCGAGGTCCAGGAACAGCAGCGCCAGCGGCTTGCCGCTGCGCTTGGCCAGCTCGATCGCCTCGTCGGCGGTCTGCCGGAACAGGAAGCGGTTCGGCAGGCCGGTGAGCGTGTCGTAGTGCGCCAGCTGCTCGATGCGTTCGCCGGCCTCGTGTTCCTCGGTGACGTCCTGGGTAAGCCCGGTGATGCGGTAGGGCCGGCCTTCGCGCAGCTCCAGGCTGCCGGTGATTCGCAGCCAGATGCGCCGGCCGTCCGGCGTGAAATAGCAGGCTTCCACCGTCTGCTCGGGCACGCGCTCCTGCACCATGCGCTGCAGCGCCAGCCGCATCTTCTGCTGCGAGTCCGGGCAATAGTGGGGCAGCGTTTCCTCGAAGCGCAGCGGCGTGCCGGGTTCGATGCCGTGGATGCGGTAGTTCTCGTCGGTCCAGTGCAGCGTGCCGGTGTCCACCAGCAGCTCGAAGCCGCCGATGCGGCCCATGGCGGCGATGCGGTTGAGCAGGTCGTTGCGCCAGCGCGACGTTTCCTCGGCCTCGCGCTGCTCGGTGACGTCGTGCAGCACGCCGACCATGCGTTCGACCCGGCCGTCACCGCTGAGGATGGCCTCGGCGCGCGCCTGCACCGTGCGGCGCTCGCCGTTGGGCCGCAGCATCACCACTTCCAGCGCGTAGGGTTTGCCGTGCTTGAGCAGCGCCACCGAGGCCTCGTGCAGGCGCCCGTAGGATTCCGGCGTGAACAGGTGCCGCTGGTTGCGGAAGCTCGGGGGCGGCTTGCGCCGCGACAGGCCGACGATCCAGTAGAGCTCGTCCGACCACCAGAGCTGGTCGGTTTCCGGGTCCCAGCTCCAGCTGCCCAGGTGGGCCACGTGCTGGGCCTGGTTGAGGATCAGCTCGCGCTCGCGCAGCTGGGTTTCGATGTGTTTGTAGTCGTGGATGTCGGTGTGCGTACCGATCACCCGGCGCGGCCGGCCGCTGGCGTCCCAGGTGATGGCGCGGCCGCGGTCGAGGATCCAGCGCCAGCGGCCGTTGGCGTCGCGCACGCGGTAGTCCACCTGGTAGTTCTCGCGCTCGCCGGCCAGGTGGGCGTGCAGGGCGGCCTTCACCCGCGGCTTGTCGTCGGGGTGGATCAGCGACTGCCAGGCGTCGAAGCTGCCGTCGAGCGCGTCGCGGGAGTAGCCGAGCATGCTGAAGCAGCGGCCCGAGCGGTAGACCTGGCCGGACTCGGAGTCCCAGTCCCACAGGCCGTCCTGGGCGCTTTCGAGGGCGAAGCGCCAACGGGCCCGGTCGGGGGCCTCGGCCAGGTCGGGCGCCTCGTCGCGGCTGTAGAGGCTGACGGTGTAACCCCGGATGCCGTCGTCTTCGCCACGCACGGCGCGCAGCAGGCAGTCGAGGGTGAAGCGTTCGTCCTGATGGCGGTGGTGGACCTCGCGATCGGGGTGTTCGGCCAGCTGGCGCATGCCGTCGGCCAGCGCCTCGCGCAGGGTGGCTTCCAGGGCAGGCCCGACGATGGCCCGGGCCCGGTCGTTCGCCGCCACCACCCGGCCATTCTCGTCCAGCACCAGCAGGGCGCGCCGGGACGGGTGCAGCAACAGGCTGGCGATGAACGCGAGGTCCATGGGCGTGGCGGCGCTGCGGGCGGAGGCGTCAGGCATACGTTAACCGCAGCGTCACACGAATGTGGCCGCCTGTCCGTGCGGGCCGCCACAGAACGTCCGCACCGCCCGCCCCGGGGGTCGCCGGTCCGCCGCCACGTGGCATAATGCCCGGCCAGGCGCCCGTAGCTCAGCCGGATAGAGTAGTGGCTTCCGAAGCCATTGGTCGGGGGTTCGAATCCCTCCGGGCGCGCCATCTTCCTTCCCCCTCCCCGCTTCTGCCGTCTGTCGGCTTCCCTGCCCGGAAGCTGGCACGCGCGGCCTTGCCTCCGCGTTCTTCACATTGCCCACCCCCGCAAGGCGCCCCCGCGGGCCGGCAACGACCCCCTTTGAGGAAACGGACATGCACAAACGACTTTCCCTGCTGATTGCCCTCTCCCTGGCCGCCCCCGCGGCCCTGGCCGCCAACGGCGACTGGACCGGCTGGTACGCCGGCGTCCACGCGGGCCAAGGCGACTCGGACGCCGAAGCCGACACCACCCTCGGCGGTGCCTGGTCCAGCGAATCGCAGGCCCTGCGCGACGAGGTCGCGGCCGGCCTGTCGCCCGGCCTGGATGCCAGCGGCTCCGTCTACGGCGTGCAGTTCGGCTACAACCACCAGTTCAGCAGCGGCTTCGTGCTCGGCGCCGAACTCGACTGGAGCAAGCTCGGCATCGACGAGTCGCGCTCCACCGGCCTGACGCCCACCACGACCTTCCCCAGCCTGAGCTACGACTACGGCAACGCCATCGAGCTCGACGACAAGCTGGCCCTCAAGGGCCGCATCGGCTGGGCCAGCGGCAGCCACCTGTTCTCGCTCAGCGTGGGCTGGGTGCAGGTGGACGCGCAGGCCTTCGCCGGCATCGTCAGCAACGGCAACTACCTCAAGGCCGGCTCCCGCTCGGAGACCCTCGAGGGCACCGAGATCGGCGTTGCCTACGAGTATGACTTCGGCAACCAGTGGTCGCTGCGCGGCGAGTGGCTGATGGCCGACGTCGACCCGCTCCGCTTCGACACCGGGTACCTGCCGGGCAGCAGCTTCACGTCGCCGGCGTATTCCGAGTCGGTGCGCCAGGAGGCGGACTTCGAGACCCTGCGCCTGGCGCTGAACTACCGCTTCTGAGCCACCGGCGGGGCGGCCCCGTGCCGCCCCGTCAGCCCTTGCGGGCAGTGCCGCGGGCGCCGGCCAGGCCGTCGCGGCCGCAGCCCAGGAAACGCGAGCGTTGCAGCCAGTCTTCGTCGGGGTAGTAGGCGAACAGCAGCTGGCCCTGCTTGAGCGTGTCGATCACCTTCCTGGCCACCTCCCGGCGCACTGCCGGGCAGCCGTAGCTGCGGCCCAGGCGGCCCTGCAGGGCGGCGGTGATGGGGTCCACGTAGCCGGCGCCGTGCATCACGATCAGGCGGTCGCGGGCGGCGTCGTTCACGCCGGGCTCCAGCCCGTCCATGCGCATCGAATAGCCATTGCCGCCCTGGTAGGTCTCGGCGGTGAGGAACAGGCCCAGGCTGGACTGGTGGCTGCCGTCGCGGTTGGAGAAGGCGGTGGCGTGGTTCTCGCCGCTGCCCTTGCCATGCGCCACGTGTTCGGCGAACAGGAGCTGGCCCTGGCGCAGGTCGAACACCCACAGGCGGGGTTCGGTGGAGGGACGGGAATAGTCGATCACCGCCAGGCGGTCGGCGGCGGGCGCCGTGGCCGACTGCACCGCGCAGTCGCGCGCTTCCAGGGCCAGGGCCAGCACCTGCGGGTCGGCCTCGGGCGCGGCCGCGGCCAGGCGCTCGAGCACCGGCTCGCCGGCGAAGGCCGGCGGCAGGGCCAGCAGCAGGAGCCAGGTCAGGCGGCGGGTCATGGCCATAGCATACGTCCGGGGGTATCTGGCTGCCTCAATGGGGCTGCGGCGGCCGGTTTCCATCCCCCTCCAGCACGGTTAGCGCCGAGGCCGGGCGCAACCGTTCATCCGTGACCACCAAGGTGGCGCCGGGGGCCAGGGCGTCGTACACCCGGGCCACGAAGGCCGGGTCCACCCGCAGCGCGGCCGCGGCCAGGCTGGCGGCCGGGTCGTCGCCGCCCTCGCCCAGCACGCGCAGCCAGCGGCGGCGCGGGCGTTGGGGAAGCAGGGGGACGGCGTCTTCCCGCAGGCCCTCGAGCAGGGTGTAGGCCGTGGTGCCGCCGGGCAGCGGGCCCGCCACGCCGATTGGCGCGCGGCCGATCTCGACGCCTTCGCGCAACACCACCATCTCGCGGTCGCCGGTGCTCAGCACCACGGTGAGCGCGCCGGCCGGGGCGGCGTCGGGTGTCCAGGTGTAGGCGGCATCGGCCGGCGGCGGCAGCGTGAGTTCGGCCACGGGCGTGCCGGCGCGCGGCGGTATCGGCGGCATCGGAAACAGCGCCGGGTCGGCCAGCATCGGCGCGCGCCCGGGTTCGTCGATGATCACCACGGTCATGCCGCGCTCGGTGACGCCGAACAACTTTTCCGAGAACGCCTCCGGCAGGCGCACGCAGCCATGCGAGGCCGGGTAACCCGGCACGCGGCCCGCGTGCAGCGCCACGCCGTCCCAGGTGAGCCGCTGCATGTACGGCATCGGCGCGTCGTCGTAGAGGTTCGAGTAGTGCTCGCGCTTCTTCTGCAGGATGGTGAACACGCCGGTGGGCGTTTCGTAACCCTTCTTGCCGGTGCTCACGGTGGCCACGCCGATCCGCACGCCGTTGCGGTAAACGTAAGCGCGCTGTTCGGGAAGGCTCACCAGCACCAGCAGCGGACCTTTCGGCGCGAGTTCGGGCAGCCACAGGTATTCGCCGGGCAGCAGCTGCAGCGGCGCGGGGGTGGGCGCCGCTACCGGTGGCGCTGCGGCCAGCGGCAGGGCAAGCGCCAGCAGCAGCCAGGCACCATGGAAGCAGGGGCGGCGGGTGTCGCGGGCCATGGCAAGGTTCCGGGGCGATGCCATGGCCATGCTACCGGAACACCCGGCGCACAAATGAAAACGGCCCGAATCCATTCGGGCCGTGTCTGCGAAGGCGAACCAGTTTGTCCCGAACCCACTCTGAAGGTTCCCGGATCGCCGTGCCGTTGGAGAGAGAGAGAATTGGCGTCGCTGACCGGTGCATCTTGAACGTTGCGCATTGCGCTGGCGTGTACATGGATTGCCGCTTGGATTGACGTGGCATCGCGCTTTTCGCCGCTTTTCTGAACCGCTCCGGAACCGCACCCCCGGACGTCCGCTGTCCGCACCCGTGGACATGACCTCCGACCCATGCGGCCCTTGTGGTGCCGTGGAAACTGGCGCTATCCCCCGGAAAAAGTGCCATGAGCCAACGCGCAGCCTTGTCATCCGCCTCGCACCATCGCCTCGGCTTCGCGGAAGCCCTCGCGCTGTCGGGCGACCGATTCCATTTCGTCACCGCCACCGAACGCGGCGTGCAGATCGACGTTCCCGCCGGCTGGGCTTCGGCCTGGTGGGTGCTGCGCGGCTCGCTCGGCGTGCAGTCGGCGCAATTCAACGGCGACGTCGCCGCGGGCCGCCTGCTCACCTGGCAGGACGGTCCGCTGCGGCTGTTCTCGCACGGCCCGGTCGGCGCTATCGGCATCGCGGCCCCCGCCGCGCTGTGGAGCCGCCGCCTGCAGGGCACGCAGGGCGGCTCCGACCGCATGCTGCTGCCCTGGCAGCACGAACCCGAACGCGAGCTGCGCCGCCTGATGGTGCGCGTGGCGCGACTGGCCCGGCAGGGCGAGGCCCGCCACGAAGCGGCGCTCGGCGCGCTGGTGTCGGCCCTGCACGACGCCCAGTGCCCGCTGCGCCAGCACCTCGACGCCTGCAGCGGCCGCACCACCCAGCGCCGCGAGCAGGTGCTGGTGCGGCTGATGCGCGTGCGCCACCTGGTCACCTACGGGCGCGAGTCGCGCCTGGACCTGGGCCGCCTGGCCGAAGTAGCGAACTATTCGCCCACCCACCTGATCCGCCTCTACCGCGAAGTGTTCGGCGAAACCCCGGTGGAGTACGCCAGCCGCCTGCGCGTGGACCGCTCCTGGACCCTGGTGCGCAACACCCGCATGCCCATCGGCGACATTTCCGAAGTGGTCGGCTTCGAGAGCAAGAGCGCGTTCTGCCGCTCGTTCAAGGCCAAGTTCGGCTACACCACTTCGGAAATCCGCCGCTCCGCGATGCGCTGACCGCCAGCGCCAGGCAAGGCCCAAGCAAAAGGCCCGCAACCAAGGTTGCGGGCCTTTCTTCTTGCTTGCCCCGGCGCCGGGGGAACCGGCGCCGGGAGCGGGTACATCAGAACGTCTGCGTGTAGCGGAAGTACGTGGTGCGGCCGTAGGCGTCGTACAGGTAGAAGTTCCACGGACGGCCGTCGAACGCGGTCAGCTCCGGGTAACGGTCGCCGACGTTGGTGGCACCGACGGTGATGGTGCCCTTCCACGGCGCGTTCCAGGTCAGCTGCACATCGTTGGTGGCGTAACCACCCACCGGGCCGTTGGCGCCGATGTAGTTGATGTTCCAGCCAGCAGTGAAGTCACCGATGGTCCAGGTGTTGTACAGGCCAGCGCGGCGATCCGGGTAGCCGTTGATGTCCAGGAACTCGGTGATGTTGCCCAGGCCGTCATCAACCTCGTAGCTGTTGATGTACGAGACCGACAGCTGGTTGCGCAGTTCGCCGTACTTGCCCAGGTCGAAGCTGGTGTTGGCGCGGAAGTCGAAACCGTCGGTCTCCAGCGTGCCCTGGTTGGCGTAGCCGGCGATGATCTCGTCGATGGAGCCGTTCGCGCGACGGGTGATGCTCATGCCCGGCGGGATCGGACCATAGGTGGCCGGGTCGAGGTCGGAGTTGATGATCGCCTGCGGGGTGATCTGGGCGATCGTGTTCTCGATCTCGATGTTGTAGTAGTCGAGCGAGACGTCCAGCCACTCCAGCGGATCCCAGACGGCGCCGATGCTGAACTGGGTGGACTGCTCCGACTCCAGGTTCGGGTTGGCCTGGAAGTAGGTGTCGACCTGCAGCTGGCAGGTGCTCGGCTCGCCCAGCGCGGCGCAGGACGCGGCGTCGTTGACCGGCTCGGCCGAGAACGAGGTCTTGGCGTTGAGGATGTCCAGGCCCGGGGCGCGGAAACCCTGGCCGAAGGAACCACGCAGGGTCAGGGTGTCCAGCGGCTGCCAGCGCAGCGCGACCTTCGGCGAGAAGTCGTTGCCGTAGTCGCTGTAGGAGTCGAAGCGGCCGGCCAGCGTGATGTCGAAGGTGCTGGTGAACGGCAGCAGCCACTCGAAGTAGGCGGCCTTGGCGTCACGCGAGCCCGAGGTCGAGTTGCCCGAGGAACCCAGCACCTGGCCGGCTTCCGACAGCGAGTCGTACAGGTCGATCAGGTTGTCTTCGCGGTACTCGACGCCGAACACGCCGTTGGAGGTGCCGCCGCCCATCTCGAACAGGTCGAAGTTGACCAGCGCGTAGATTTCGTCGGTGGTCCAGCGGGAGTCACGGCTGATGGTGGCCTGGATGCCGGACAGCACCGACGGGTCGGCGCCGTACGGATCGGTCAGGATGTAGTCGCCGTTGTTGGCGGCTTCGTTGGCCAGGTTGGCCACGATGTAGCCACGGCCCAGCTCGACGTACTTGTAGTCGGTACGGCGCATGCCGAAGTCGATGCCGACGGTGTCGGTCAGCTGGCCCTGGAAACCGATCAGGAAGTCGGAGTTGGTGGTGTCGGTCCAGTTGTCGCGGTTGCCCGCGGCGGCGAAGCGGTGGAAGTAGTAGGTCGGCAGGCCGTCGGTGGTGCCCGGGGCGCAACCGCCGGCGCCGCAGGCGACGCCCGAGTTGATGTCGTTCGGGGTGCCGTCGTCGACGACCACCACGCCCGGGACCGGCGCGTAGCGACCGAAGGTCTCGACCTTGGTCATGCTGGCCGAGCCGTAGATCGACCAGTTGTCGTTGATCTGGTGGTCGGCGCGCACGAACACCGAGGTGTTGTCGACCTTGGCGTCGTTGGCGGCCACCGAGTTGAAGTTGAACGAGCAGGTGCCCGAACCCGTCACCCAGAACGAGCCCTGGGTGCAGTCGAAGCCCGGGACGGCGACGATTTCTTCGTTGTCCCAGTCGTAGTAGTTGTTGCCGTAGGTGGAGACGCCCAGGCCCTGGCCACCGATCTGGTCACGGGTGAAGACCATGCCGCGCTTGGACGACGCGGCGCCACCGATGACGCGGGTGCGGTCGGAGGACGAGCCGAACACGACGGACATGTCCTGCAGGTCGCCGCCCTTCACTTCGGTCGAACCGATGCCGTAACGCACCTCGGCGCCGTTGAAGTCCTTGCGCAGGATGACGTTGACCACGCCGCCGATGGCGTCGGAGCCGTACACGGCCGAGGCGCCGTCGGACAGGATCTCGATGCGCTCGACGGCCGCCAGCGGGATGGCGTTGAGGTCGGTGCCCGAGGAAGCGGACATCGGGTTGGTCGGGGCGCGGCGGCCGTCGATCAGCACCAGGGTGCGGCCGGAGCCGACGCCGCGCAGGTCGATGGTGGCCAGCGACTGGGCCGAGGAGCCGGACTGCGGCTTGAAGTTGCCGAACGAGGCGAAGGTCGAGTCGCGCAGCACGTCGGCCACGGAAACGTCGCCCGACGCGTCGATCTGGGCGCGGTCGATCACGATGACCGGCACGGCGCCTTCGATGTCGGCGCGCTTGAGGCGCGAACCGGTGACTTCGATGGTGTCGAGGGTGGCGGCGTCTTCTTCCGACTCCTGCGCGAACGCGCTGGTGGCGGACAGCGCGCCGGCCGAGACCGCCGCCATGGCCAGCAGCGCGCGCTGGATGGACGCGGAAAGCGTACGGGATTGCATCTTGCGTTACTCCACTACTCAAGGCCGGATGGCCGGAGCAGTGATGTTTACAAGTGCTTAACAATATGACAGTAGCCGGCGTATGCATAAGCCGTGCGCAGGCTGAGCATTTCGGTGTGCCAGGATTCGTATTTCCGCCGCCGGCCGCGGGACGACGCCTTGCAATGGCGGGTGCCGGCTCCTACATTGGCGGCGTGGGATATACCCCCCACCCTATCCAAGGCAACGAGCCCGATGAGCGTCCCGACCCCGCGCGCCGCAGTCCCCGCACCGGTGGCGACGCCATGATGTGGTTCGCCCTGCTGGGCGCGGTCGCCATCGGCCTGTCCCTGGGCCTGCTGGGTTCCGGCGGCTCCATCCTTACCGTGCCGGTGCTGGTGTACCTGGTCGGCCAGCCCGAAAAGATCGCCATCGCCGGCTCGCTGGCCATCGTCGGCGGCGTGGCGCTGGCCGGTGCCATCCCCTGGACGCTCAAGCGCGAGGTGGACTGGCGCAGCGTGGTCTGGTTCGGCATTCCCGGCATGGCGGGCACCTGGCTGGGCGCGGCCATTTCGCGCTGGGTGCCGGGGCCGGTGCAGCTGTTCCTGTTCGCGCTGGTGATGCTCATGGCGGCCTGGATGATGTTCCGGCCGGCGAAGGTGCGTCCCGAGGGGTACGTGCACGTGCCGCGCTCGCGCACCCTGATCATCCTCGACGGCCTCGGCGTAGGCGTGCTCACGGGCCTGGTCGGCGTGGGCGGCGGCTTCCTTATCCTTCCGGCGCTGGTGCTGCTGGGCGGACTGGCCATGCACCGCGCCATCGGAACCAGCCTGTGGATCATCGCGCTCAAGTCCTTCAGCGGCTTCGCCAAGTACGTCAGCGTGCTTGGCGCCGCCGGCATGGTGCTCGACTGGCGCCTGATCGGCATCTTCACCGCGGTCGGCGCCGGCGGCAGCCTGGTCGGCCAGCAGCTGGCTGGCCGGCTGCCGCAGCAGAAGCTGAGGAAGATGTTCTCGGTCTTCCTGGTGCTGATGGGCCTGTTCATCATCGTGCGCACCGCGCCGGGCCTGTTCGCCGGCTGACGCCGGCGTATGCTTCCCCCTGCTCCTCCCGCCACCCCAGGAGATGCCAATGAAAACCGTCCAGGACATGGTCGCCGAGGCCAAGGCCAACATCCGCGAGATCGACCACGAGCAGCTGCTCGAACTGCAGGCCGCGGGCACGCCCGTGGTGGACGTGCGCGAACCGGCCGAGTTCGCCGCCGGTTACATCCCCGGCGCGGTGAACATCCCGCGCGGCGTGCTCGAATTCGAGGTGGACGGCCACCCGGCCGTGAACTGCGTGAAGGACTCGGCGCTGGGCCATCGCGAGGCCACCATCATCCTCAGCTGCCGCAGCGGCGCCCGCAGCGCGCTGGCGGCCGATGCGCTGCGCAAGCTCGGCTTCCGCGACCCGGTGTCGCTGGCCGGGGGCTTCAATGGCTGGGCCGCCGCCGGCCGCCCCGTCGTCAAATAAGGAATGACCATGACCGACAAGACGCAAACCGGCCGCCGCGGCCTGCTGGGCAAGCTGGCCATGATGGGCCTGTCCCTTCCCGCGCTCGCCGCCGCCCGGCCCGCCGCGGCCGAGGCCTCGCCGGCGAAGCCGAAACACCGCACCGCCGCGTACCACATCAGCGACCACACCCGCGCCATCAAGATGATGCGCAACCTGGGCGCGCACCGCGCCGCGGACGCCAACGCCGAACTGGTGGTGGTGGCCTTCGGCGGCGGCGTGGATTTCCTGCTCGACGGCGCCATGGACGAGCACGGCAATTCCTACGAATCCATCGTCGACACCCACGTCGCGGCCGGCGTGAAGTTCCGGGTCTGCAACAACACCCTGGTGGCGCGCCAGATCAGCCGCGAACAGCTGCTGCCCGACGTCGAGGTGGTGCCTTCCGGCGTGGCCGAACTCACCCGCCTGCAATGCGACGAGGGCGCGGCCTACATCAAGCCCTGACGCCGCCACCCCGCGGGCAATGAAAAGGCCGGGCCGCCGCGGGGCGACCCGGCCTTCGTCTTTCCTGGCTCAGCCCTTGAAGTGGTAGCTGAACTCGACTTCGTACTGGTCCATGCTCAGCTCGGCCGTCTGCGCCGGGTCCAGCGGGTTGCCGCCGCGCACTTCCACCGAGGGCGCGACCATCGCCGACACCGTCCAGCGGTTGCCCTTGGAACCGTGGGCGCGGCTGTAGCCGACGGTGAAGTGGTTCTCGACCACGCCCGGGGCGAGGATGTTGAACAGCACTTCGCTCGAAGGGATCGGCTGGTCGGTGTGGCTGTAGCCGAAGTACCAGGTGGAGTCGGCCGTGGCGCGGTATTCGGCGCCGAGCTTGAACACCGTCATGTCGTCCCAGCCGAAGCCGGCACCGCCGTTCGCGCCGAGCGGCGCCATCATCAGGTTGGGCAGCATCGGATTGGCTATGGAATCGACGTCACCGTAGGCGATCCACTGCACGTCGAACTCGACCGTCAGCTTGTCGCCGGCGTCGAAGGCCATGCCCACGGTGGCGGTGGCCGGGATGTCGAAGTCGCCCTGGTTGGCGAACAGGCCGGCGTAGTCGTCGAACTCGCTCATCGACATCTTGGTCTGGTACGAGGCGCCAAAGCGCACGCCCTCGCCCAGCTGGGTCTGCATGCCCAGCTTCAGGCCCAGGCCGTAGCTGGTGTCGTGGCCGTTGTTGGTGAGCTTGGTCGGGTCGGAAGAAAACGGCGCGAAGTTGCCCAGGCCGCGGGCCTCGAAGCTCTGCAGCGCGATGATGGGCGAGATGCCGAACGAAGAATCCTCGCCGAAGGCCCGCGCATAGGTCGGCGCGATGAACATCTGCATCAGGTCCACGCCGGCGGTGCCGTCGCCGAAGGTGCCCGGCATGGTGAAGCCCATGCCCGGGGGCACGCTGCCCATGGGCACGCCGAAGGTGGCGCTGCCGCCGAGGTAGCGGGTGTTCATGCCGCCGTTGCCGTACACGGCCACGCCGATGGCGGCGTTGTCGCCCAGCGAACGCTTCCAGCCGAAGTGCGGGATGAGGAAATAGTCCTTGTCGCTGCGCAGCCTGGCCGGGCCGACGCCGAAGGTGCACTGCTGCGCCGACATGCAGGCGCCGGACGGGCCGCCGGTGACCTCATAGCCGCGGTCGGGCGAGAACCAGGCCATGCCCGCGTCCATGCCGTCCTCGACGCCGAGCAGGCCGGCCGGGTTGGTGGCCGGGGCCAGGGTGTCGAGCGAACGGGCGACGCCGGTGCCGGCCATGGCTTTGCTCTGGGTGCCGTAGCCGTGCGAGAAGTAGCCGTTGGTGGCGAAGGCGGACCCGCTCCCGAGCAGCGAGATCGCCGCGAGGATCGCGGTGGTTTGGAGCTTACGATGGTGGATGGTGCTGCGCATGGTTCCCTCCCCGGGATTTCACCGCCGGCGCGCGAGCCGGTGGCGTGTTTGCCCTGGCCGACCATCGGCCCGTGGCTTTAGTTGTTCGGTGGGAGGCTGCGGGCGGCGCATGGCGCCTAGCTCCGGCAGTCGTCGCGGAGCGCCGTGCGCGCCGCGTGCAAGGCACGCACCCCCACGCCCGCCGCCATGGCGAGCACGAAGGCGAAGAGTTCCGGCCGGCCCGAGCCGAGGCCGGCAATCGCCGGGCCCGGGC
The DNA here is from genome assembly GCF_000747075.1 of Arenimonas malthae CC-JY-1. GTDB lineage: Bacteria > Pseudomonadota > Gammaproteobacteria > Xanthomonadales > Xanthomonadaceae > Arenimonas > Arenimonas malthae. The sequence goes on along the minus strand of NZ_AVCH01000162.1, from coordinate 12,610 downwards.
ACAGGCCGGCGATGCCCCAGCCGGCGCCGAACAGCAGCGCGCCGACGACGAGGTCGCGGTCTATCTCGGTGCGTTCGGGCAGGTACCGGCGCGGCGCCAGCACGGGGCGCGCCTGGCGCCGCAGCGCCCACTGGAACATCGGCAGCGCCACTGCCAGCGCGCTGGCCATCACCACAGCCAGGCTCGGGTCCCAGGCGCCCGCCACGTCGAGGAAACCAATGACGCGCGCGGGATCGGTCATGCCCGCCAGCGTCAGCCCGGCGCCGAACAGCGTGCCGCAGGCCAGGGCAGCGACGGCGCGCATCAGCGCCACCCCGCCAGTCGCAGCAGGAACACAGTGGCCAGGCCGGCCGCCATGAACACCGCCGTGGCCGCCAGCGAGCGTGGCGACAGCCGCGAGATGCCGCAGATGCCATGCCCCGACGTGCAGCCGCAGCCCAGGCGCGTGCCGTAACCCACCAGCAAGCCGGCCAGCACCATGCCGCCCCAGCCGGCCTGCAATTGCATGCCACCGGTGCCGGCCACGAAGTGGCGCACCAGCAGGTAGCCCGCCACCAGCCCGAGCAGGAACAGCACGCGCGACGCGGTCCCAGGCAGCTTCGGATTGGCCAGCGCGTCGCCGAAGAATCCGCTCACGCCGGCGATGCGGCCATTGAAGATGAACAGTAGTCCGGCCGAGAGCCCGATCAGGGCGCCGCCGGCGATGGCCTGCAGCAGCTGGGCTTCGTTCATCGCGCCACCCCGGCCCTGCAGGCCGCGCTGCGACCGGCGCTGCGGGCGTCGTGTGCTAGCATTCCCGAAGCAATTTTGGAACCGCGAACATGCCGACCCCGAGCAAGCGCAAGGCGCCGAAGAAGGCCACCGGCACCGCCGTCGCCACCGTCCAGACCGCCACCGAGATCCGCGCCGCGCACCAGCGGGCCATCGGACTGCGGCTGCGCCGCGTCGAAGGCCAGATCCGCGGCGTGCTGCGCATGGTCGAAGGCGGCGAGTCCTGCGAGGACATCGCCCAGCAGCTCGCGGCCGCGCGCCAGGCGCTCGACCGCGCCTTCTTCGAGATGATGGCCTGCAGCCTCGAGTACGAGATCGCCGACGGCCGGGATGAGAGCCAGCGCCAGGAGCGCGTGTCCGGCATCATCCGCACCCTCAGCAAGTACGCCTGATCGTTCCAAGCGCGTCACCTCAGCCCGCCAGGCCCGCATTGCCGTCCACGCCGATGAGCTTCGGCTGCTGGACATCCTTCAGCGACACCGTCTTGCGGTCGCGCAGCCAGCCGGCCACCACGTCCCAGATAGGTTCGCCCTGCGCGCCTTCCGCTACCGGCGCCCAGCCGGCCACGCGGTAGGTCTTGTCGGCTTCCACCGCCACGCCGCCGATGCGCATGTCGCGGATGCGGTTGCCCATGCTGGCGTTCGGGTCGATCGAATAGTCCATGCCGCCCACGCGCACCATGTCGCCGCCCTGCTGGTAATACGGGTCGGCGTTGAACAGGTTGTCGGCCACGTCCTCGAGCACCGTCTTGAGCATCGAGCCCTTCATGTCGGTGAGCGTGGAGTGCGGGTAGGTGATGGCCGTCTGGTCCATCAGGTGTTCCATGCGGATCGTGTCGCCCGGCAGCAGCGACGTGCCCCAGCGGAAGCCCGGCGACAGCGCCACCTGGGCGCCCTTCACCTCGAGCATGGCGTCGAGGATCAGCTGGTCGAAGCTGCCGTTGAAGTTGCCGCGGCGGTAGAGCAGCTCGTCGGTGCGGGCCAGCGGCTCGTCGAGCCTGGCCAGGTAGGGCGCGCGCACGTCGTCGATGAGCTTCTGCATTTCGCCGTCGGCGGCCAGCGCGTTCGCGAACACCGGCAGCAGGCGGTATTTCCAGCTGGCCACCTTGCCGTTGCGCACGTCGAAATCGAGCACGCCCAGGAACTTGCCGTTGCTGCCGGCGTTGGTCACCAGGGTTTCGCCGCCGGCGTTGCGCACGCGCGTGGGCATCGGCATGCCGTCGTGGGTGTGGCCGCCGAGGATGGCGTCCAGGCCGCGCACGCGCGAGGCGAGCTTGAGGTCCACGTCCATGCCGTTGTGCGACAGCAGCACCACCACCTGCGCGCCCTCGGCGCGGGCGGCGTCGATGGCCACCTGCATGGCCTCTTCCTGGATGCCGAAGCTCCAGTCGGGCACCATCCAGGCCGGGTTGGCGATGGGCGTGTAGGGGAAGGCCTGGCCCAGGATGGCCACCGGCACGCCGTTCATTTCGCGGATGACGTAGGGCTTGAAGACCTGGTCGCCGAAGTCGCGGGTGTTCACGTTCTGCGCGACGAACTCCACCTTGCCGGCGAAGTCCCGGCTGATGATTTCCTGCACGCGCTCGGCGCCCAGGGTGAATTCCCAGTGGCCGGTCATCACGTCCACGCCCAGCCGCTTGCAGGCGTCGACCATGTCCTGGCCGTTGGTCCACAGCGCGGTGCCGGAGCCCTGCCAGGTGTCGCCGCCGTCGAGCAGCAGCGCGCCCGGGCGGGAATCGCGCAGCTGCTTCACCAGCGTGGCCAGGTGGGCGAAGCCGCCGACCTTGCCGTACTCGCGCGCGCCCTCGACGAAGTCCAGGCAGGTGAAGGCATGCGCCTCCGGCGTGCCGGCGCGCAGGCCGAAGCTTTCCAGGAAGGCCTTGCCGACCACGTGCGGGGCGCGGTTGAGCGCCTCGCCGACGCCGATGTTCACCGACGGCTCGCGGAAGTGGATGGGCAGCAGCTGGGCGTGGCTGTCGGTGAAGTGCAGCAGGTGCACGTTGCCGTGGCGCGGCACGTCGTAGAGCCGGCGCATCGCCCGCGGGCTGCGCGCCAGCGCCGGGTCGGACTGGGCCAGTGCGGCGGCCGCGGCCGCCATGACGGACAGGAATTCGCGGCGCTGCATTTCAGTCCTTCCCGGGCGCTTCGAGGTTGACCGGCGACTGCGGGTCGAACAGGTAGGCCATCACGTCCTTGAGCTGCTGCTCGTCAAGGATCTTCTTCTCGCCGAAGCGCGGCATGTGCGAGCACGCGTTGTAGGCGTGCGAGTTCCACAGGCGCGTCCAGGTGTACTTGAGGATGGGCTCGCTGTTGCCGCGCAGCTTGCCGTACAGGCCCAGCGAGGGCGCGATGGTGCCGTAGGCGATCTCCTCCGCGGCCATCTGGTGGCAGGCGTAGCAGTTGCCGCCGTTGGGCAGGTTCGGGTCGTCGTTGCTCTGCAGGCCGGTGCCGGTCTTGGCGATCTTCTCGCCGTTCTTCCAGTCGCCCAGGTAGTTGCCGTCGGCCGGGAAGCGGATGCCGGCGTTGGCGGCTTCCATGATCGTGGTGACGAGCTCGGGCGGCACCGGCTTGCCTTCGTATTCGCTGCAGATGCGCTGGGTCTCGTCCTGGTCCAGGCGGTCCATGCCGGCCTGGCCGCGCGGGGCGAAGGAGCCGGTGATGTCGAGCGGCGCATCGAAGGCCGCGGCGGTCTCGCCGGCCTTGGGCGCGTGGCCGCAGCCGGCCGCGAACAGCGCGGCGAGCAGCGGCAGGGAAGCGGTTCGGAGGGTCTTCATGGTCGGGGTCCTATCGCTTCAGTCCGGGCGAATCCATCACGGCGCCGTTGGCCTGCACGCCGAGGTAGGTGATCAGGCCGATGGCCACGTCGGAGCCATGCTGCAGGCCGGGCAGGCGCTGCTGGCGCATGCAGTCGTTCATGCGCCACTCCAGCGTGCGCACCGCGCCCTGGCTCAGGCGGTAGGCCGGCCAGGTCGGGAACGAACCCTTGGCGCCCTCGACGGTGTTGAGCCGCGGCATGTCCTGCAGGCGGATGCGCTTGCCGTCGTGGGTGTGGCAGGTGGCGCAGGAGAAGTCGTGCGGGCCGGCGCGGTAGTTGAAGAAGCGCTTGCCGTTTTCGAAGGCCCGGCGCTCGGCCGGGTGCTGCTGCGGCACCGCCACCGTGGTCCCGCGCGACTGCGCGGCGATGTAGGCCGAGAGCGCCTCGAGGTCGGTCTGCTGCTGGCCCTGCTCGGAGAACGGATGGGCACGCAGGGCCGAGACGTCCAGGCCCTGTTGCTTTTCCATGCACCACAGCAGGCGCATTTCCAGGTCCATCACCTGGCCGGCGTCCTCGAACCAGCGCGGCAGCTGCGCATAGGCGCCCTGCATCACGCCCGGGCCCAGGCCCAGGTCGCACTGCTCCAGCGAGGCCTGCTTCGGGCCGCGCACCGCACGCCAGATCTCTTCGCCCTGCATCTCGGCCAGCTCGGCCGGGTTGTCGTCGCCGAACATCTCGCGGTACTCCGCGAACACGTCGTTGCCCGACTGGGCGAAGCTGGCCGACACCGGCGCCAGCGCGAGCGCCAGGCCGAGCACGAAGGTCTTGGGGATGGACTGGTTCATGGCATCACGCCAGCGCGACTTCGTCGGTACGGGTGTCGCCCTTGTTGTCGGTCCAGGACACCTTGACCTTGTCGCCGGCCGCGCCGCCCTTGAACGAGAACTGCAAGAACGGGTTCTGCGAAACGGCCGCGCCCCACTCCGCCGACAGCACTTCGCGGTCGTTGTGGTGCGCCACCACGGTGGTGATGAAGTGCGCGGGGACGACGGCGCCGGCCGAGTCCTTGCGCTGGCCGGTTTCCATCGGGTGGGACATCAGCACCTTCACTTCGGTGGTGTCGCCCTTGATCGTGGCGCGGATGCGCATCGGGTTGCCCATGTCTGTTCTCCTTCGTCTTTGTCCGGGTTCAGCCGCCGCAGCCGCCAAGGGTGACCTTGGTCTCGCGCGACACCGAGTAGTTCTTGCCGTTGGCTCGCACCACGGCGGTGAGGTTGCAGGTCTGCGCGACCTTCACGCGGGTCTGCACGGTCGGCAGGGTGCCCTCGGGAATGGAGAACACCGCGACCAGGGGGTTCGGGTTGGCTTCGACCAGGATCGAGATCTGGTCGGTGCCCGGGAGGTTGCTGGTCACGCTGACCGGCACCACGGCGCCGTTCTCGGCGATTTCCGGGGTCTGGAACACGATCTCGGCGCTGGTTTCGGCCGCGCCGCCGATGCCGGCGATGGCGTCGTTGACGTTCGTGGCGGTGAAGGCCGCCTCGGGGCGGACCAGCTTGGCCAGCGCGCGCACCGGCCACGCCGCGGCGACGCCGAGCAGGGCCAGCGCGGAGGCGCCGGAGACGAGGAAGGAACGACGATTGAGGTTCATGGGAACTCCGTGTTGCTCGTGGGGTGGAAGGCGGGGGTCAGGGCTTGGCGCCGCCGACCAGCCAGTCGACGATCAGTTCCAGGTCGGCATCGCTGATGTTCGGCTGCGGCGGCATCGGCACCGGGCCCCAGGCGCCGGAACCGCCGGCCTTGATGCGGGCTTTGAGCGCATCCTTGGCGTCGGCCTGGCCGGCGTACTTCCTGGCGACGTCGGCGAAGGCCGGGCCGACGATCTTGTTGTCCACGCCGTGGCAGGCCGAGCAGGTATTGCGCGTGAGCGCGTCGGTCGGCGCGGCGGCGCTGGCGGCGCCGGACAGGCCGGCCACGGCGAGCGCGGCCAGGGGAAGCAGGGTGCGGGTGTTTCGCTTGTTCATCGTGTTCGCCTTGCGTGGAATGGGGTTATTCGGGCGCGCCGTCGAGCAGCCAGCGCACCAGGGTCTTCACCTGCTCGTCGTCGAGCTGCGGCTGCGGCGGCATCGGGATGGCGCCCCAGACGCCGGAGCCGCCGCTGCGGATCTTCCCGGCCAGGTAGTCGGCCGCGTCGGCGCGGTCCTTGTGCTTCGCGACGATCTCGCGGAAGCCCGGGCCGACCAGCTTGGCGTCGATGCCGTGGCAGCCCAGGCAGGCGTTGCCCGACAGCAGCTCGTTGGGCGCCTTCGACACCGCGGCCTCCTCGGCCGGCGCCTCGCCTTCGGGCGAGGTGCGCGCGCCGCGGATGGCGCCGTACTCGCGGTTCTGCTTCTGCAGCTCGCCGTGGGCGTTGCGCGCGAAGTCGGGCAGGCTCGAGGTGATCTCGGCCGACTCGCGGCAGTTCTTCATGCAGGCCTTGTTGCGGGTGTCGGGCTTGCCGTCCACCTTCCACAGGCCGTGCTCGAGCGTCATGCCGTTGCGGTTGGGCATGCGCGACTGCGCGAAGGCGATGTTCTCGTGGCTGAGCACGTAGTCGGCCGGCACCACCTCGGCCAGGTTGAGCATGTAGGCCACCACCGCGTACACCTCGTCGGGCTTGAGCGACTTGGGCTTGTCCCAGGGCATGGCGCGGTTGATGAAGTCCCACAGCGTCGAGACCGTGGGCACCTTCATGATGGTGGTGCGGGTGGCGCCGGCCTGGGCCAGCGCGGCCACGCGGCCGGTTTCGATGTCCTGGGCGGTGGTGTTGCCGATCAGCGGCGGGAACACGTGGTTGGCGTCGCCGAAGTCGCCGTGGCAGGACGAGCACTTCTCGATCCAGATCTGCTCGCCGTCCATGACGCTGCCCGAACCTTCGGGCAGGCCCTGGAAATCCGGGCGAACGTCGATGTCCCAGGCCTTCACCTCGGCCCCGGTGGCCGGGCGGCCGATGCCGTCGAATGCGCCCGCGGCCGGCGCCAGCGCCAGCAGCAGCGCCAGGGAAAGGCCCGCGAACTCAGGCGATCTGGACATTCGACACCTCGCCGTTTTCAGCGACCTTCCAGGTCTGGATGGCGTTGTTGTGGTAGACCGAACGGGTGCCGCGCACCGCGCGCAGCTGGCCGTAGGTGGGCTGCACGTAGCCGGTGTCGTCGATGACGCGGCTCTGCAGCAGCGCCGGTTCGCCGTTCCACGCCCAGCCGATGTTGAAGCGGGTGAGCGCCTTGCTCAGGACCGGGGTCTCGAGGCGCGCGGTCTGCCAGTTGATGCCGCCGTCGAAGGAAACATCGACGCGCCTGACCTTGCCGCGGCCCGACCAGGCCAGGCCGGTGACGTTGTAGTAGCCCTTCTCCAGCAGCACCTGGCCGCCCGAGGGCGAGGTGATCACCGACTTGGCTTCCTGGATCGAGGTGTACTGGCGCATGGTGCCGTCGGGCATGAGGTCGGCGTAGCCGGAGGTCTCGTCCTTGGTGGCGTAGGGCTTGTCGCCCACTTCCAGGCGGCGCAGCCACTTCACCCAGCTCACGCCCTGCACGCCGGGCACCACCAGGCGCAGCGGGTAGCCCTGCTCGGGGCGGATCATTTCGCCGTTCATGCCGTAGGCGACCATGGCGTCGTCGAGCGCGCGCTCGATGTCGATGGTGCGGGTCATGCTGGAACCGTCGGCGCCTTCGGCCAGCAGGTACTTCGCGCGCTTGAGGTCGATGCCGCAGTCCTCGAGCAGCGTCGACAGCAGCACGCCGGTGTATTCCGAGCACGAGAGCATGCCGTGGGTGTACTGCACAGTGGGCACGGCCACGTTGCCCCACTCCATGGCGGAGTTGGCGCCGCATTCGATGAAGTGGATGCGCGACACCGACGGCAGACGCATCAGGTCGTCCATGGTGTAGACCTTGGGGGTCTTCACCAGGCCGTTGATCATCAGGCGGTGGCGGGCCGGGTCGATCTCCTGCCAGCCCTGGTGGTGGCGCTCGAAGTGCAGGCCCGACGGCGTGATGATGCCGAACAGGCCCTGCAGCGGCGTGAACGCCACCGAGGCCTGCGGCACGCTGGCCAGGCCCGGGCTCTCGCGGCGAACCAGGTTCGATTCGTACTTGGCCGGCATGCCGTAGGGGCGGTGCGCCACCGGCAGGCCGAGCGAGGTGGACCACGGCGGCAGGTTCAGGATCTCGGGGTCCCCGGCTTCCTGCGCGGCGGCCAGGCGCGGCAGCGCGGCCGCGGCGGCGACGCCGGCGGCGGCGGTGAACATGCGGCGCATCCAGTCGCGGCGCTCTTCGTTGAAGCCTTCCTTGTTCACCGACTTGATGAAGTCGTTGTCGAGGAAACCTTCCGGTGCCTTGAGCAGGCGCCCCGGGCGGCTCGGTTCGGAACTCATGCGTGTTTCTCCCGCATCTTCGATTTCATGGCGTGCTGGTACGATTCCGTGCACATCCCCTGACGGCTGCCGGCATGAACCCGACCCGCGCGCGACTTTCTCTTTCCCTGCTCGGCGCCGCGCTCGCGCTGGCCACCGGCTGCGCGAGCACGCCGGTGGCGGCGCTCGAAGCGGTGCGCGTGGGCGAACACAGCTGGTACTTCCACGGCGACGCCGGCGTGGCCAGCCAGGCCAACCGCGGCTACACCAGCAACGCCGGCTTCGTCGTCACCGACGAGGGCGTCGTGGTGGTGGACACGCTGGGCACGCCCGCGCTGGCGCGCGAAATGCTGGCGGCCATCCGCGCAGTCACCAACCAGCCCGTGCGCCGCGTCGTCGTCACGCACTACCACGCCGACCACGTCTACGGCCTGCAGGTGTTCCAGGCCGAAGGCGCCGAGATCTGGGCGCGCAGCGAAGGCAGGCTCTACCTCGCGTCCGACCTCGCGGGCGAACGCCTGGCCCAGCGCCGCGTAGAACTGGCGCCGTGGGTGGACGAAACCACCCGCGTGCTGCCCGCCGACCGCTGGATCGAATTCAAGGACACCGAAAGCGAAGACTTTTCGCTGGGCGGCATCGATTTCCGCCTGGTCACCGGCGGCCACGCGCATGCGCCCGACGACCTGATGCTGCTGGTGGAAAACGACGACGTGCTGTTCGCCGGCGACCTGTACTTCAGCGGCCGCCTGCCCTTCGTGGTGGACGGCAATACGCGCGGCTGGCTGGCGGCCATCGAACGCATGCAGGCGGCCGGCGCCAGGGTCGTGGTGCCGGGCCATGGCGAAGCTTCGGAGAACGTCGCTGCCGACCTGGCGCTCACCGGCGGCTACCTGCGATTCCTGCGCAGCGAACTGGGCCGTGCCGTCGAGGAGATGATCCCCTTCGACGAAGCCTACGAGCGCATCGACTGGAGCGACTACGCGAACCTGCCGACCTTCGAGGCCGCCAACCGGCGCAACGCCTACACCGTGTACCTCGAGCTCGAAGCCGAGGCACTCGGGTCCGCCGACGGCGGCTGAGGCGATCACGGGGGCGGCCAGGAAGGGCATGGCTCAGTCCAGGCCCACCACCGGGTGGCCCAGCGTGGTCCACTCGTGCATGGAGCCGTCGTAGAGCTTCACGTTTTCCACGCCCAGCACCTCGCTCAGCACGAACCAGGCGCCGGCGGCCATGTGGCCGGTGTTGCAGTACACGATGCTGCCGGCCTCGGGCTTCACGCCCACGGCGCCCAGCACCTGGCGGTAGCGGTCGGCGGCGAAGAAGCCGCGCGACAAGCCGGCCTCGCGGGTGCGCACGTCCGGCGCGAAGTTCACCGCGCCCTCGACATGGCCACCCGCCGTCACAGCCGGCTTCTTGAAGAACAGGCCCAGGTACTGCGGCGCCGGGCGCGCGTCCACCAGCTGCGGGCTGGCGTGGCGGGGCTTGAGGTCGGCGGCGGCGGCCAGCCACTGGCCGCGCAGTTCGCCCGCGGTCCAGTTGCCCGCGGCCGGCGCGGTGGCGGCATCGGTCGCCAGCGGCAGGCCGGCCTGGCCCCAGGCGGCGTTGCCGCCGTCGAGCAGCGCCATCGCTTCGTGGCCATGCACCTTCAGGGTCCAGTACAGGCGCGCGGCCATGTCGGATTCGTCGAAGCTCTCGCCCGGCGAGGTGATCACCAGCACGTCGCCCTGGTTGACGCCCCAGCCGCGCACCAGCGCCTGCACCTGCTCGCGCGAGGGCAGCATCTTGTCGATCTTCTTGCCGTCGACGGTGGTGCTGATGCGCAGCGTGTTGAAGTCCACCGGGCGCGCGCCCGGCACGTGGCCACCGACGACGGTGAGCTTCTTGCTGCCGTCTTCGGCGGTTTCGTATTCGGGCGCCTCGGTGAAGGCGTCCAGGCCGTTGCGAACGTCGAGCACCACCACCGCGTCGCGGTTCTGGTCCAGCCACTCGGGGCTGACCACCGGGCCGGGCAGCTCCACCGCGGCAAGCGGCGCCGACAGCAACGCGGACAGCAAGAACATCAGGGCATACGGCTTCATGGTCCTTCCTTCAGCCCCGGGCCGGGGCGGTGGTGTGTTCAAGGCGGGCGAACTGACGCCCGAGGTCCAGCGCGCATTCCGACAGCAATTCGGTGCGGCGGTCTTCGAAGAGATTGGGACGGCGCGGCAGCTCGCGGGCGATGCGCTGGTCGCGCTGCTCGAGCAGCCAGTCCACCTGCGGGCGGAACAGGCGCGTCACGGCGCCCAGCCAGCGGTGCACCAGTTCCAGGCGGCGCGGCGTGCGCACGTCGAAGCGGTCGAGCATGGCGCCCACGGCCGCGGCCGGCTGCATCACCTCGTCGGTGACCCAGCGGTTGGTGGTGAAGGCGCGCAGCGGCAGGCCCGCGGCGTTCACCGACACGCCGGCCAGGTGGGTGAACGCAGGCTTGCCGTCGGCGCCGGAGACGCGCTGGAACAGGTGGAAATGACCGTGCTCGCGCTTGGCCACGCTGTCCGGATGCGCGTGGTAGTAGTAGCGGAAGCCGGTACCCGGATCGAGCACGTCGTCGGCGGGCAGGTGTTCCCACTCGCCGAGCGAGGTGCGCGGGAACATCAGCTCGGTCACCACGTTGCGACCCTTGCGGTGCAGCGCATGCAGCACGTCGAGCAGCTCCGAGCCGGCCGCGCGCAGGGCGGGCAGGTTCTCGTCGCGGCCGGCGAGGCGTGGCAGGGTCGGTGACATGGCGGGTCCGGGCGGGATCCGGCTTCAGGCGCAGGGATTGCGCGCTTTCTTCTTGCGCGGCGCCGGCGCGCAGGGATTGGCCGGCTTCTTGCGCTCGGCGGTGGCCGGGGCGGGCGCCGACTTGGCGGCCTGCGTGGTGGCCTGCGCCTGGTCCTTGTCCTTTTCCTTGTCGGCGTCCTGGCCCTGTTCGGTGGCCTGCTCGGTGGCCTGCGCCGGCTTGGCGTCCTGGGCGAAGGCGGCCGGGGCCAGGGCGCCGGCGACGAGCATCAGCGCCGACAGGCGTGCGGTGAGCGTGGCGGCGTTGCGGTGCGGGGTCTTGCGCATGGTCTTGCTCCTGGAATCGTTGCGGCCGCTCAGGCGGCCGCCTTGGGACGGGCGGTGAACCAGCCGACGACGGCGGCGACGGCGGTCAGCGCCACCAGCACCACCCAGTCGGGCACGCCGGCGAGTTCGGACAGCGTCTGCGCCTCGGGGCCGGGCAGCGCCTCGAGCATCGGCAGCAGGAAGTCGTAGGCGCCGGCGAACAGCCAGGTGCCGGCGATGATGCCGATGAAGAACACCAGGCCATCGATGCGACCGGACATGAAGCCGACCACCGACGTACCCGGGCAGTAGCCGCCGATGGCCATGCCGGCGCCCACGCCCACGCCGCCGAGCGCGGTGGCCCAGAGGTAGGTGGTGGGGATGTAGACCTGCTCCATGTCCACCAGGCCGGCCAGGCGCAGCACGTACAGGCCCACGGCGCAGACCAGGATGGCGGTGAACATCACGTTGAACACGGCCCAGTCCTGGAAGCGCAGCTGGGCGGTGAGCTTGCATCCGCTGGCGAAGCCGGCGCGTTCAAGCGCGAAGCCGAACACCAGGCCGCAGAGCAGGCCGGAGATGATGCCGTCGAAGCCGATGGGGAACGTCATTTCCAGAGCCTCCGGGTGAGCAGGCCGAACACCGCGCCCGAGATGAAGAAGCCGCCGAGGAAGACGAAGCCGGCCGTGGCCAGCGTGGCCGCGCCGGACAGGCCCAGGCCACTGGTGCAACCCAGCGAGATGCGGGCGCCGAAGCCGGCGACCATGCCGCCGAGCAAGGCCATGGCGATGCGGCCCGGCTTGCCCAGCGCACCCGGGCCGTCGAGCTGGATCTTGAAGCGGCGGGCGCTCAGCGCGCCGATCAGGGCGCCGAAGGCCACGCCGATCACCTGCCAGGTGATCCAGGCGTCGAGCGGGTTGCGCCCGTCCTCGACCATGCCGCCGAAATAGCTGTTGGCCTCGGTGGCGGCCGGCGCCACGACCTGCGCGCTCTTGGCGGCCAGGGCCGTGGTGAAGCCGCTGCCACCGAGGCCGTGGCCGGTGAGCACGAAGGTGAGCAGCAGGCCGAGGCCGAGCAGTACGCCCGCCGCGTGCGGGCGCCAGAGCGGCTTGGCCCCGGCGTCGAAGGAGCGGGTGGAACCGGGCACGGAACTCATGTTTGGATACCCCTACCGGTATAGGTATGACAGGGGCGCAAGGTGCGCCGCGGTCACGACACTGTCAACCTTGCGATGCAACAAATAATCGTTTCACTTGTAACCATCGCGGATGGATCGCCAACTCCGTCGCACTTCACTTCGCATGACGCCAGCACTCCACATCCCTGAAATTTCACTGGGCCCGCTGCTGCTGCCGGGTGGCCTGTGGCTCGCGCTGGCGATGTTCGCGGCGGCGCTGCTGGCGGCGCGTTGGCGGCGCCGCGGCGAGCACGGGGCCTTCGCCGAAGACGAGCGCGTGCTGTGGTGGGCGCTGTTCGCCGGCGCCGGCGGCGCGCGGCTGGCCTACGTGCTGGTGCATGCGCGCGCCTACGCCGATGCCCCGGCGAGCCTGCTCAACCTGCGCGACGGCGGCTGGTCGCTGGCGGGTGGCGTCGCGGCCGTCGGCGCCTTGCTGCTGTTCGTCGGCTGGC